>CAUFRY010000001.1 GCA_959028445.1 uncultured Collinsella sp.
GGAGAGAACGCTCCCGCAAACTGCCTCTTGACAACTTATAGGAGCGTCGGTTTTAATTTCGCGATTTTTGCCATGGTCAAGTAATACAGGTCCAGCCCCGTAATCCGCCATACTTTTGAACCCAGCCCATTTGGGACGGGCCTCTTTTAGCTACTTTTGCCCGAACGTTCGCTAGACAGCCCATGCTAAGGAGTGTCCCGAGGTGCCGACATAAAAGGAACGTCCCTATCCGCCAGGCTTGGGATACCATGATGGCAACCTAGCGAAAGGATGTTTCATGGCACATGTCGATGACCAGCGTGTGGAGCGCGTGCTCGATGCGCTCGAGGCTCAGCACCCCGGCGCACAGCTGCTCGTAAACGACCCGTGGTCGATCTATTACCTGACCGGCTTTTATGCCGATATGTTCGAGCGTTTTTGCGGCGTGCTGCTCGCACGCGGTAGCGAGCCCGTGATCCTAGTCAACGCCCTGCATCAGCTGCCCGAGTACGACAATGCCTGCGTCACCTATCACACCGATACCGATATCGTGACCGATGCCATCGCGCGCGAGATCGATCCGACCAAGCCGCTTGGCATCGATACCGTCATGCGCTCCGGCTTTTTGATGCCGCTCATGGAGCGCCATGCCGCCAGCGAGTTTTTCCTGGGTGACTTTGCCGTCACCGCCGCACGTACCCACAAGGACGCCGCCGAGCAGGAGCTTATGCGCGCGTCCTCGGCCGCTAACGACACCGTGATGGCCGACGCGATCAAGCTCGTCCACGAAGGTGTAACGGAACGTGAGATTGCCGACCAGATGCTCGGCTTGTATCGCAAGCACGGCTGCGAGGGCTTTAGCTTTCCGCCGATCGTGAGCTTTGGCGCCAACGCCGGCGACCCGCACCACGAGCCCGACGACACCGTACTCAAGCGCGGCGACGTGGTGCTGTTCGACATTGGCGGACGCCATCGCAACTACTGCTCGGACATGACGCGCACGTTCTTTTGGGGCGAGCCGGACGCGGAGACGGCGCGCATCTACGATATCGTGCGCCGCGCCAACGAGGCCGCCGAGGCGCTCATCGCGCCAGGCGCACGCATGTGCGACCTAGACCGTGCCGCGCGCGACGTGATTGAGGACGCTGGCTACGGCAAGTACTTCACGCATCGCCTGGGCCACTCGATCGGCCTGCAGGACCACGAGCCAGGCGACGTCTCGCTCGTCAACGAGCAGGTCGTTGAACCGGGCATGACGTTCTCCATCGAACCGGGCATCTACCTCCCCGGCCGCACCGGAGTCCGCATCGAGGACTTGGCCCTAGTTACCGAGTCCGGCGTCGAGATTCTCAACGCATACCCCCACGATCCCGTCCGCCTAGACTAGCCAATGTGACAAAGGGACAGCCCCTTTGTCACATTGCGATTACGTCGCGCCACGAAAACGAGCTATCTACTACGTTTAACCCGCATGGGTCGACCACACCCGCGTTTTCGCAAAACCAGCAAGCCGTCTACCTGCGGTTTTGATTTCACGATTTTCCGTGTGGTCGAGGGTAACCGGTCAAACGTAGTAGATAGGCCCATTTCGTGGCGAGCAGTCCGCTCGAGACAAAGCCCGTCCCAAATTAGCTGCCCTACAGTCAAACGAAAGGCCTCCCGATTCCCCGACGAGAACCGGGAGGCCTTCTTGTGTCCTAGAGCCCTAAGGCTCTAAGCTCGCAGCCTTACTCCGCACGATGGCGCAGCTTTTCGATCGCGGCGGCGATCAGCGCCAACAGGCCGGTTCCGCCAAGAGCCGCGACGGTCACGGCAGTGTTGTCGCCCGTCTCGGCCAGGCTTCCCTTAGCGGCCTTCTTGCCATTCTTCTTGCCCGAAGGATCCTTGGCATCGGGCTTGGCACCGTTATCCTTGCCGCCTGTCGGTTCCTGTACAACAACAGGCTCAACAACCTCGACGGTCACCGAAGCAGTGAGCTGCTGAGGCGCAGGCGTCTCCGCAGCGTCATCCTCGGCAAGCGTCGCAATCGCCGCAGCGTCACCGTCAACGGGTATCGTCGCGGTAATGACGACGGTTCCGTTCTTGAGGGCCTTAACCTTACCGTTCTCGACCGTAGCGATCGTCGGGTCGGACGAGACCCACGTCACGGCACCACGCAGCAGAGCGCCATTGGCCGCATTGCTCGCCGCGGCAGCAAGGTCAATTTCCTTGCCGCGCTCTACCTTGAGCACGGTTTCGGCAGTCGTGGCCTTGCCGTTTTGGTCAACGATAACGAGGCCCTTGGCCGCCGGGCGCGGCTTAACGCGTACCATGCAGCTGACTGTAAGCTCCGTACCGCGAACCTTACCGTCCACGGTCACGTCAACGGCACCCCAATCCAGTGCGGGAACATTCTCCCAATCGACATCGTAGTCTTCCTGGCTGTCGTCCTTCATCATCACGGAGACCTTCTTGGGCAGCGCCTTCAGCACATCAGCGGCAGAGCTTGCCTCGAACACCTCAACGGGAGCGAACGTCGCAGGCCTCACGGGAATCTCGCTTGCCGGCGTCTCGACGACCAGCTTGCAGGTCGCTTTGAGCGTCGTGCCCTCAACGGAGCCCTCGATCGTGTACTCGCCAACGGCGGCAAGATGTTTGTCCAGGCCATCCGTATACCACGTGACCGCGGCCTCGTCTGTGTGACCATCGGAATAGGTCACGGCGACCTTCTTGGGCAGCTGCCCCGTCACGGTGTCGGCCTTGGCATCGCGCTCGACCGTGATCTGCGGTACCTCGGCAACCTTGTTGATCGTCGTCGTGGAGGTGACGACGACTTCGACCGGCAAGTTGCCATTCTTCGTGACGCCCTTGGCGACGACGCTGTTACCGTACGTGGCGGCAGCGGCAGGGACCTCAGTCCAAGTGATCTCGGACTCCGCCGACGTCTTGCCGTCCTTCATGCGAACGGTCGCCTTCACGCCCTTGAGCGCATCTCGCACGGCATCGGCCGATGCGCCCTCGGGAACGGTAATTCCGGCAATAGGCTCAACGGACGCCGGAATCTCGGCATCGCTCTTCACGACCGTAATCGTGCACTCTGCCTTTTGATCGGTACCGGCAACCTTGCCCTTGACCGTGACCTCGCCCTCCTTGGCAAAGTCCTTGTCGGAGAGACCCTTGGTGTCCCACTTCACGTCGACATCGGACTCGGTACCATCCGAGTAAATCGCCGTGACCGTGGCGGGCAGCTTGGCTAAAACGTCGTCCGCCTTGGTGCCGCGCACGACCACAATGTCTTCAGCGACATCGATGTCGACAATATGCGCCGTCACCTTGACCTGAACCTTAACGGTCATGCCGTTGTCCGTTAGACCCGTAACCTCAAACTCAGTGCCGGCACGACCCAGGCTGTCGACCTGAGACCACTTAACGGGCGTCTCTTTCTTGGTCTTGCCGTCCTTCATGACCACCGTCACCTTGGACGGCAGTTTATCCATAAGGTCGCTGACCTTGGCATTGTCCGCAATCTCAACAACATCGATCGGCTCGACGTGGTCGGGCGTCTGGGCATCCTGATCCACCACGGTCACATTGCAGGTCACCTTGGCGCCGTTGAGCTTAACCGTACCCGTGATCTCCACGGTGCCGGTTCCTCTGAGTAGCTCGTCCGTGACGTTAGAAAGATCCCACACGTCAATGTCGAGCAAATCGGTCGAGCCGTCGGAGTAAGTCGCCACAACCTGCTTGGGCATCTGGGCGTACAGATCCTGCTTGGACGTACCACTGGCAACGCTAAACGACTTGGCCTCGAGCTTGGTAATGGTTCGCGGCGCCTCGGAGACGTTGACGTACACGATGGCATTGACGTTGTCGACATCCTTGAGCTTGCCGACGAGTTTATACGTACCCTTCTTGGCGAGCGGCTTGGAGAGGTCGATGCCGTCGGTGTCGGTCCACTTTTCGATCTCGATGCCGCCTAAACTGCCCCGAGTATTCCGCGCTGAGCCATCCGAGAAATATACGGACACGGCATCTGGCAGCTCCAACATCGATCCGACCGTGGTGTTGACCACGACTGCCTCGGGCTGCAGTGCAACCTTCTTTGCCTTCTTATCGGCAACCGTCACCTTGGCAGTCACGTTGCCGTTCTCATCCACGCCGACCTTTTGGCCGTCATCGTCAAGCAGCGCCATAACGGCAGCGGCATCAAAGCCGACCACATGGCCCGTCGCATAGAACGTGCCGGGCTGCTCGTACTTCTCGGGCGCAATCGGATCCCAATCAATAGCCGCCGTCGAAACGGAGCCGTCACTCAACTCGACCGCCATCTTGGAAGGCATAGCAGGCGCAGTGCCCGCCTTGGTGGTCACTGCGGTCTCACCATTATCGATTGCCTTCTCAACGCCTTGGATAACGATCTTGGTCTGAACAGTGAGACCGGTGTTAGCGCCGTCACCGTATCCGTCGAGGCCGCTTGCAAACAGCGTGCCAGACACTGTCGTGACCTGACCCGCCTCTCCGGTATAAACCGAGGGACGAACGTAATCCCATTGAACCTGGGCATTATGAGTTTTGCCGTCACTCGTGGCAACCGAGACATTCCACGGCAGCTCGGGAACGACGCCATTAGCCGTGGTAATGCGTCCAGGAACGGCAATAGAGGTGACGGAGCAGACGTCGACAGTAATCGTCGCCTCGGCACCACCTTGGAGCTTGCCCTTCACCTTAAACGAACCGTCCTTGGCATACGCGTCTTCGGCGACACGGTCCCATGTGACCTTTTCGCGCTGGGGCTCAGAAGACACATCGTTGTCATATCGAACCTCAAGGTATTCCGGCAGCATCGGCTTGATGCCGGGGACGGTCCATATGGTTCCGCCCTGCACCGAGGTCGCCTTGCTCGCGATCTTAACGGTGGCAGTAATCGGAACGTCGACCGTCTGCATACCGTTCCCCGTGCTAAAGCTAATTGTTGCAGTGCCGCGGACCACGCCGCCCTGGGTCCAATCGAAGCCCTTCGTGTTCCACTTGGCCTCGGCGTATTTGTGCGAATAATCCGGATGCTCGACCGCATCGGGGCTAACAAGTTCGGCATAGCTGGGAAGCATGGCGGTGCCGTCGCTGCCCTTGAGCACCGTAATGGTTTGCGGCTGAACCTCCCAGTTTTTAGTCACGATGACATGGACCTTCACGGGGATATTCGTTCCGGCGACCGTTCCAGTTATCGTGCAGTCCTTCTGGGGGCACCTATCGTAGGTGTCCCAGTTGACGCCGAGACTGTCAAAAGTCGTTCCGTCCTGCAATACGCCGGACACGTAGAAGTAGTCCAGATTGACTTCCTCGCCGGGATAGATAACGCGCCAGTCCTCGTACGACTGTCCAAGCGTCACACCGTTATCGCTATAGTTGTTAACGCCCTTGACCTCGCCGCACGCCGCTGTCGCATGGATCTTTGCCAACGAGCCAGTAATAGTACCGGTTATTTCGTACTCGCCAGGCTTGCCGTCCAGCAGTTCTTGAGGAAACTCATCCCAGCTATAAGGCTGCCCCGACGAATACTGGGGATAGAACGAGCTGCCATCCGACAAATACAGCGTGGATGTGTAGCGCGGAGCCAGAAGTCCGGCGCCGGGAACATAAGCAATCTTGCCGATGTTGCTGTCCTCGAGATCGCAGACGTTGACCGTCGCCGTAGCCGGAATGTTAGAGCCGGTAAAGTATCCGCTAACCGTAATCTGGCCAAGGTTCTTTAGGGCTTCCTGACTAATCGTCGACCACTGAACGGGGAAATTGCCTCGCGAGCCATTCCACATCGTGGCCTCGATTGAACCCGGCATATTGGGCTGGCAACCGATAAGCGTGCTTGTCGATGTCGAGGAAGGCATCTGCAGGGCGCGGACGGAGATGGTCGCCGTGACTCGGTTGCTGTCACCCAGCTCCACCTGAGTAGACGATGAAGATGAGGTATTGGTCCAATACGACAGCGAACCGGAAAGCTTAAACGACCCCTCGCTTGCCACCTGCGTGTCCAAAATAGGGTCCCACGCAATGTTGCACTGCTTCTTTGTACCGTCGGTGAATGCAACCTCAACGCTGTAGGGAAGACCGCCGCCCGTTGTAGGACGTACGCCGACGGGCGTGTTAACGGGAGCAAGAGCGTCGATAGAGGCAACTTCTTTGACCTCGACCTGAGCAGTTACCTTTAGGCCATTAGCGGCTGAAGATTCGTTATATGTCACAAGCGTGCCCGTGACCGTATAGGTGCCTGCCTTTTGGAATTGAGACACGTCGGCGTTGTCCCAGTTAACCTGATAACCTTGGGTGTATGTAGTGTTATTTGACTGCGTAAACGGGAAATAGACATACGTGCTAAGAGGAGAAATGTCGCCGACCACGCGCTCGAACCTCAGAGAATTAAGATCGAGTACGTCCTTAGGATCTTTGACGGTAACGGTGCAGGTAACCTCACGGTAATCAAAACCGTTTAGTTTACCTTTAACCGTAAACGAGCCCACCTTAGAGTAAAGCGACGCGTCGAAAGAATCCCAAGACACCGGGATCTGCTCGGTGGCCCCGCTATCAAAGACAACCGAAGCAGAATACGGCAGAGACGGGACCTCACCAGTTAGGGTCGTACACGTCAACTCGGTCTGGACGCTCTTAACAGAGCGGACTGCGACCGTGCACTGTGCGAGCATAGAGGGATAGCTCTTCAAATGTCCCTCGACAACAAAGGTTCCTTCCTTTTGGTACTGATCAGCCGAGATCTCATTCCACTCAACAGGGCATGTATAAGATTGACCATTTGAATAATTGACCGAAATGCTGGACGGAAGCGCGGGAGCAATACCAGCTGCAGTCCATACCCATGAGCCATTACTGGTTGAACGGGGAACGTACACCTTGAGCACACCACTCACTTTGTACGGCTCCGCGAGCGTAATCCAATTGCCGTTCACGCTGACACCGTCAATCTGGCCGGTGATGGGAACTTCGGATTCTTCTGTCACCGTATCAAATGCCGCCTGCGACTTTTCGTCCCAATTAACATAAGCCGAGGTCTCGGTGCCATCCGAAAGCTTTACCTTTACGTACGATGTTTGGCCGTAGTAATCCGCGCCGACGTATTTTTCCACAATCGGGTTGGCGTCGATCGACTCAACGGTAACGCCGCTTTCGTTGCTCGTCTTTGTGGCATCGGGGGCGTTTACTGCCGCCGGATCTACCACTGCCGGGTCCGCCGTAACAGCTTCGACAACCACGCGCTGCTTGACCGTCTGCGTGGTACCGTCGACGGTACCCTCAAACTCATACGAGCCGGCAGGCAGCTGTACCAGAGTTGCCGGAGCATCAGCGCCGTTCAACTTCCAGGTGACGTTTTCCTGCTTGGTGGTACCGCTCTCGTAGGTTGCCGTTACAGTCTGGGGCAGCGTGGCGTCGGAACCCTCAGCAACATGCAGCTCGTTCAGGCTGGCAAAAGAGGCGATCTTGTCTTCACTCTGGTCTTGCGAGGTTGCCTGACCGGTGTCCGCAGACGTGGCAGCCGCACCCGTCGCATCGCTTTGCTCGGCAACGACTTGGGTAGTATCACCCTGCATCATCTCGGCGAACGCCTGCGGCGGCACCGAGCCGACCGTCATCGTCAGAGCCAAACCCGCGGTAATGGCCGCGTTGACATGCCTTCTGTTCATGTTTCCTCCCGACACGCTCAACGGACCAAACAGCACTGGTCCGATTGGCAAGTTAAGTTGAGCGTATCCTTCGCCGATGGAGGTTTGCAATATGCTACAGGTTAAGCGGCATAAATGGCTTCGTAAACGGGCACCCCAGGGCAGCTAATTTGAGTTGCGGTGATATACGGACTGTTTGAGGCCTCTGGCTTGTAAAACAGTCCGTATTTCACCGCAACTGCTGAGGGGATGGGTTAGCGCAGCAGGCCGGCTACTTCGCCGGCTAGGGTGATAGTGCCGGCTGCTACGAAGGGCTCGCCTGCGGCATCGAAGGCAGCGAGGGCCTCGGACACGCTCGGGTATACGCCCGCAAGCTTATCGGCACCCACCAGGGCAGCAAGCTCCTCTGCCGGTAGGGCGCGATCAGAATCGGTCTGGGTTACGACCACGCGCGGGAAGGACGGGATCAGCACATCAACGATGCCCGCCACATCCTTGTCGGCCAGCGCGGCGCACAGCAGCGTGGGGCGATTCTCCACGCACGGGTCGATCTCGTCCAGCGCGCTCACAAAGTTCTCGCAGCTCTGGGGGTTATGGCAAGCGTCGATCAACTTGAGCGGATCGGTTCCCAGCACATCAAAGCGACCCGGCGTGGGGCAGCCCATGAGCGAACCATCAAGCACATCGTGGTCGAGCTCGCGACCCAGATACCCCTCGCACAGCATAATCGCGCACGCGGCATTCTGCGGCTGGTACGCCGGCTTGACCATACTTGACGTATATATCGCACGCGGCGTGGTGCAGCTGAACTCCACCGCATCGCCTACATGCGCCGGCGCCTTGGTCGTCGTATGGCTCACCACGAGCGGCACAACGCCGCACTCGCGGCAACGCGCATCCATCACGCGCTGAACGCTCGGCTCGTGCGTGCCCTCGCCCAGCACAACCAAGCGCCCGGGCTTGATGACGGCAGCCTTCTCCCCCGCAATGGCCTCGAGCGTGTCGCCCAGGATGCGCGTGTGGTCGAGCCCGATGCCCGTAATGGCAACGGCGACGGGATCGGTCGCACTCGTGGCGTCCCAACGGCCGCCCATGCCAACCTCGAGCACAGCAACGTCCACTGCAGCCTCGGCAAACACCACCAGCGCGGCAGCCGTCAGCAGGTCAAACGGCGTGATGGTATAGGCGCGCTCCCCCGCCGCCACACGACGAGCATTCACGCGATGCCCCGCCTCGACGGCGGCAGAAACGCCGCGGGCAAACGACCCATCGCTCACGACGCGCCCATCAACCTCCATGCGCTCGGGATAGCGCACCAACTGCGGCGACGTATACAGTGCGGTCTTTAACCCCTCACCACGAAGGATGGCAGCCGAAAAACGCGTGGTCGAAGTCTTGCCATTGGTACCGGCAACCTGAATGCAATCGAAATACTCGTCCGGACGTCCCAGCTCATCAAGCATATCGACAACCGTCTCAAGCAGTGGCCCAGCATCCCCAGAAATCCGTCCCGTATCAGCAGCAAGCCCCACAGCCTCACCAAACGAAAGCAACTCAAACGAGAACGGCACAGAATACGACCCCGAACGCTTAGGCATAAACCAAAGTCCCCTCAACATAAAAAGAGGCCCGTAACAAACAACGAGCCCCTCCCATTCAAAATATCAG
This sequence comes from uncultured Collinsella sp., assembly GCA_959028445.1. Classification (GTDB taxonomy): domain Bacteria; phylum Actinomycetota; class Coriobacteriia; order Coriobacteriales; family Coriobacteriaceae; genus Collinsella. The sequence continues at coordinate 9,297 of CAUFRY010000001.1, forward strand.
CCAAACACCGTTGCAGCGGAATCAAGGCCACAACCCAGTGGCCCTAACACGCCAGATGCAAACAACCACGTAACCGCACTAGGAGCGGCCCGACGCTTTGCTCGATACAAGTTCCGCACGCAAAGGACAGCACTAAATGTGCTGTCCGTCTTGCGCAGGACTGTTCGCAGTAGCGAGCAAAGCGTCGGGACGCGCCCCTCAGTAAGATCTACGAGAAGTCAGCAACCTGAGCAGTCAGCGCCGCCAGGATCTCCTTGAGCTCAGCTGCACGGTCCCTCTTCTTCTGAACCACCGCGGGCGCGGCCTTAGCCACAAAGCCCTCGTTGGCGAGCGTCTTCTCGCAGCTGGCGAGCTCCTTCTGGGCCGCGGCGATCTCCTTCTCCAGGCGTGCCTTCTCGGCCGAAAGGTCAACCTTGCCCTCGAGCACCACAAAGACCTCGACGCCACTATCAACAACGGCGATGCTCGCGGCCGGCTTCTCAACGGCGGTACCCATAACCAGCGAGGCGGTATTCGCCAGCGGCTCGATGGTCGAGCGCAGGCTCTCGAGCTTCTCGATATCCTCGGCACCAGCGCGCACGACCACGTCGAGCTCGGCCTTGGGGCTCAAGCGGTAACGCGAACGCGTGGCGCGAGCGGCAGAAACGACGGTGCGGCAAAGCTCAAACGCGCGCTCGGCGTCCTCGTCGACGTACTTGGTGTAGTCGGCTGGCTCGGGCCACTTGGCGATCATGAGCGCCTCGGCGCGGTCCACGTTGCCCTCGGCGTCCAGGTCGAGCACGCTCGCCGGCATGTTGTCCCAGATCTCCTCGGTGACAAACGGCATAAGCGGGTGCATCAGGCGAATGGAGGTGTCGAGCACAAAAATCAGGTTGCGCTGCGCCTGCAGACGGCCCTCGCCCTTCAGGCGGGCCTTGGTGACCTCGACGTACCAGTCGCAGACCTCGTTCCAGAAGAACTGCTGCACGCCGCGGGCCATGTCGCCAAAGGTGTAGTTCTCAATGCCCTCGGTGACCATCTTCACGGCCTTGGCCAGGCGGCTGAACATCCAGGCGTCGGCCGGCGTCTCCACGACAGGCTCGCCGGGCGTGTAGCCCTCCATGTTCATGAGCAGGAAGCGGCTGGCGTTCCAGATCTTGGTCACAAAGCTCTTGGCCTGCTCGGTACGCGGGCTATCGATAAGCTTCTTGGTCTTCTTGTCGATGTTCGCGTCGAACTTAACGTCCTGGTTGTTAGTGCACAGCGTGAGCAGGTTGTAGCGCATGGCGTCGGCGCCGTACATGCCAATGAGATCCATGGGGTCAACGCCGTTGCCCTTGGACTTGGACATGCGGCTGCCGTCCTTGGCCAGAATCGTCGGGTAGATGACGACGTCCTTAAACGGCACCTCGTCCAGGAAGTACAGCGAGCTCATGACCATGCGGGCGACCCACAGCGCGATGATGTCGCGCGCGGTGACCAGCGCCGTCGTGGGGTGATGGCCCTCGAGCAGCTCCGGCTTTTGCGGCCAGCCCTGCGTGGCAAAGGTCCACAGCTGCGAGCTGAACCAGGTGTCCAGCACGTTCTCGTCCTGATGCACGTGATGGCCGCCGCACTTGGGGCACACGTCGGTGTCCTCGGTAAGGGCGTCCTCCCAGCCGCAGTCCTCGCAGTAGAACACGGGGATGCGGTGGCCCCACCACAGCTGACGGCTGATGCACCAGTCCTTAAGGTTCTCCATCCAGGTGGTGTAGGTCTGCGTCCAGCGCGCGGGGTGGAAAGTGACCTTGCCGGAGTTGACGGCGTCGAGCGCCGGCCCCTTGAGCTTGTCGACGGCGACGAACCACTGCTCGGACAGCCACGGCTCCAGGGCGGCGTCGCAGCGGTAGCAGTGCATGACGGAGTGGTCGTGGTCCTCGACGTGATCGAGTAGGCCGTGCTCGTCGAACCACTTGATGACCGCCTCGCGGCACTCCTCGCGGGTCATGCCGGTGAACTCGCCATAGCCCTCGACGACCACCGCGTGCTCGTCGAAGATATTGATCTGCGGAAGGTCGTGGGCCTGACCCATGGCGTAATCGTTGGGGTCGTGGGCCGGAGTAACCTTAACGAAGCCGGAACCGAAGTTGGCGTCGACATGCCAATCCTCAAAGATGGGAATCTCGCGATCGACGATGGGGAGCTTGACGGTCTTACCCACGAAGGCGGCCTTCTCGGGATCCTTCGGGGAAACGGCGACGCCCGTGTCGCCGAGCATGGTCTCGGGGCGCGTGGTGGCGACGACGATGTAGTCCTGGCCGTTGACCGGCTCGGTCAGCGGGTAGCGCAGGTGCCACAGATGGCCCTTCTCGTCCTTGTACTCGGCCTCGTCGTCCGAGATGGCGGTGGTGCAGTTGGGGCACCAGTTGACGATGCGCTTGCCGCGGTAGATCAGACCGTCGTGGTACCAGTCGCAGAAGACCTTGCGCACGGCCTGCGCGTAGTCCTCGTCCATGGTAAAGCGCTCGTTATCGAAGTCAACGGAGCAGCCCATACGCTTGATCTGCTCGACGATGATGCCGCCGTACTCGTGGGTCCAATCCCAGCAAGCGTCGACAAACTTGTCGCGACCGATCTCCAGGCGGCTAATGCCCTCGCTCTTGAGTTTCTTGTCGACCTTGGTCTGCGTAGCGATACCGGCGTGATCGGTGCCCAGCACCCAGCGCGTGGACTTGCCGCGCATGCGGGCCATGCGGATGATGGCGTCCTGGATGGAGTCGTCGGTGGCGTGGCCCATGTGGAGCTTGCCGGTCACGTTGGGAGGCGGAATGGTGACGGTGCAGTCGCCCACGCCCTCGCGGCGCTTATAGTAGCCGCCGTCGAGCCACTTCTGCAGGATCGCCGGCTCGCTGGTCGACGGATCGTAGTTCTTGGGCATCTCTTCCATATATCTCTCCCTGTCCCGCCGGCGTGTCCGCCTGCTTGGTTTTCGCTCGGTCAGGTCCTGGCTCGCACGAAGAGCACATTAAGTGCTCTTCGGCTCGTGCGGAATCTACGAAAACCAAGCAGGCGGACACGCCTTAGGTATCGATTACTTCAGTCTGAAGGTACTAACTTGACAGTCTCACAGAATAGCACAGGCATACCTGCCGAAAAGGGACAGGTTTATTTTGGTAGGTTTTATCAGGGGAAACGACATTTGCCCATATAAAACCGACCAAAATAAACCTGTCCCTAAATGGCAGGCCCCGCGGTGGTTGCCGCGGGGCCTGGATTCAAACTATTTACCCGTAGATGCGTTGGGGCTGTTCTTCGCCCTTTACGGAGGCTTCGGTCACGATGACCTTGGAAACGCCCTCCTCGCTGGGGAGGTCGAACATCGTCTGCTGCAGAACGTCCTCGCAGATGGAGCGCAGGCCGCGGGCGCCGGTCTTGCGGGCGAGCGCCATGCGGGCGATCTCGTGCAGGGCGGCGTCCTCAAACTCAAGCTCAACGTCCTCGAGCTGGAACATCTTACGGTATTGACGCACCACGGCGTTCTTGGGCTCGGTCAGGATCGACACCAGGTCGTCCTCGTCAAGCGCCTGCGTCTGGGTGACGACGGGCGTACGTCCCACAAACTCGGGGATCATGCCAAAGGCGTTGAGGTCCTGCGGAAGCACCTGACGCAGCAGGTCGTTCTCGTCGACCGAAGTGGGGCCGGCGATCTCGGAGTTAAAGCCCACGCCCTTGTTGCCCACGCGATCGGCGATGATCTTGTCCAGACCCACAAAGGCACCGCCGCAAATGAACAGGATGTTGGTCGTGTCGATCTGCAGCAGCTCCTGCTGGGGATGCTTGCGGCCCCCGGTGGGCGGAACGCTGGCCACCGTGCCCTCAAGAATCTTAAGCAGCGCCTGCTGAACGCCCTCGCCCGAAACATCGCGGGTAATGGAGAGGTTCTCGGCCTTGCGGGCGATCTTGTCGATCTCGTCCACGTAGATAATGCCCACCTGCGCGCGCTCAATGTCGCCATCGGCAGCATTGATGAGCTTGAGCAGGATGTTCTCCACGTCCTCGCCCACATAGCCGGCCTCGGTGAGCGCGGTGGCATCGGCGATGGCAAACGGCACCTCGAGGATGCGCGCGAGCGTCTGGGCCAACAGGGTCTTGCCGGTACCGGTGGGACCGAGCAGCAGGATGTTGGACTTGGCGAGCTCTACCTCGTCCATATCGTCATCGAACTGCGAGCCCATGTCGTCATCAAAGGCAGACACCGCAGCGCCGCCCTCGATCACGCGGCGATAGTGGTTGTACACGGCAACCGACATGGCGCGCTTGGCGTCCTCCTGGCCCATTACATAGGCCGAAAGCTCGTCATAGATCTCGTGCGGCGTCGGCACGTGCGTGATGACCTGACGGTCGTCCTCGAGCTCAAAGCCCTCGGTCTCGGGGTCCACGGCGGGCTGGGATGCAGCCTGACCGTGGTCGTTGAGGAAGCCCGGCAGCTTGCCGTTGCGGGCGGCGTCCATAAAGTCCGAAGCCAGCGACTCCTCCAAAATCTCGGAGCAGGCGGCAACGCACTCGTCGCAGATAAAGATGTTGGTCGGACCCTTTACAAGGCGGCGAACCTGCCCCTGCTCTTTTCCGCAAAAGGAGCAGCGGATGGGGTTGCCGTTCTCGTCAAAGTTGTCCTGCATGTTACCTGCCATCCTAGGCGTCCTTCGCGGCGAGATCGCGCGAGGTGACAATACGGTCAATCAGGCCGTAGTCGAGGGCCTCGGCAGCGGTCAGGTAGTTGTCGCGCTCGGTGTCGGCCTGGACCTTCTCAATGGGCTGGCCCGAGGCATCGGACAGGATCTGATTGAGCTCGCGGCGAGTCTTCTTGATCTCCTCGGCCACGATCTCGATCTCGGTCTGCTGGCCCTGGGCACCGCCGCTGGGCTGGTGAATCATGACCTTGGAGTGCGGCAGGCAGAAGCGTTTGCCCTTAGCACCGGCCGAAAGCAGCACGGCGGCCATGGACGCAGCCATACCGACGCAGATGGTGGAGACCTGCGGCTTGATAAAGTTCATGGTGTCAAGAATCGCCAGGCCGGAGTAAACCTCGCCGCCGGGCGAATTGATGTAGAGCGAGATATCCTTCTCGGCATCCTGGCTCTCAAGATGCAGCAGCTGGGCAACGACCAGGTTGGCACTGACGGAGTTGATCTCCTCGCCCAAGAAGATGATGCGGTCGTTGAGCAGGCGCGAATAGATATCGTAGCTGCGCTCGCCGCGCGGCGTCTGCTCGATAACGTATGGCACGAGGGCGGAATCGAACTTAGCGATCATACGCATCTCCATTTCTCTCTTGCGGACCAATAATGGTTCTAGACAAACGTACGGTGCCCGCATGCTATGCATTGGCTGGCACCGTACGAAGCGACCGGATAACCGGTTTATAACTTTACCCCATCACGGGCGCACGCATGCGCTCGCGGGCAAGGTGGCGAGAATTACTCGGCGTCCTTGGCGGTCTCGTCGACCTCGGTCACCTTGGCGTTCTCGACCAGGTGGTCGACGGCCTTGGAGCGACGGATGGACTCGCGGACGGCAGGCATGCGGCCATCGGCGATGAACTCGGCCTTGGAAGCCTCGACGTCCTTGACGCCGGCCTTCTCGAACTCGGCGTTGATGTCGTCCTCGGTGACCTCGATCTTGAGCTCACGGGCGAGGGCGTCCAGAGCCAGGGACTCACGGGCAACGTCGTTGGCCTGCTTGTGCAGGTCGCCGATGAACTGCTCCATGGTCAGGCCGGAAGCGGGCAGCCAGGTGTCCAGGGTCATGCCGCGGGCAGCGAGGTTGGACAGGAAGTTCTGGCCAAGCTCCTCAAAGACGGACTGCTCGTAGTCGGCGTCCATCTCGTCGAGCTGCAGACGCTCGGCGAGAGCGGAGACGCAACGGTTCTCCTTCTCGGCCGGAAGGCGAGAAGCCTTGTCCTGCTCGATCTCGATCTTGATGGCGTCGCGCATAGCGTCGATGCTGTCGAAGCCAAAGTCGGACTTGACGAGCTCGTCGGTGAGCTCGGGGGTGTTGCGGACCTTGATGCCCTTGACGGTGACCTCGACGGTGTGGGTCTCGGCCTCCTCGCCCTCCTCGACCTCGTCGGTCCAGGTGACGGTCTTGACGTCGTCAACGTTAGCGCCGATCAGGGCCTCATTGAACTCCTTGGGGTTGCTGTCGCTACCGGCGATGAGCATACGGCCCTCGGCGGCAAAGTTGTCGGCGTTCTCGACGGCCTTGAGGTCGACGGTGACGTAGTCCTCGGCCTCGACGGCGCGACCCTCGACGTCCTCGAAGGTGGCACGGTAGTTGAGGAGCATCTCGACCTGGTTGTTGATCTCGGACTCGGTGACCTCCGCAGGGGGCATCTCGATCTCGACGGCGTCGAAGGAGGAGAGCTCAGCGGCGGGACGCAGGGAGAACTCGACGGTGTAGGTGTAGTCCTCGTGATCCTTGGCGAGGTCGAGCTCCTTGTAGTCACCGCTCTTGGTGGGGACGATGTCCAGCTCGTTGAGGACGGCGGGCTCGTTGGCGGCGATCAGGTCGTTGGTGGCCTGAGCGAGGGTAGCCTCGGCGCCAAGAGCGGAGTCGATGACCGGACGGGGGGCCTTACCGGCGCGGAAGCCCGGGAAGCGGTACTTCTTGGCGGTGTCCTTGTAGGCCTTCTTGATCGCGGCGTCGACGTCGGCGGCCGGGATGGTGACCGTAGCGGTGAGCTTGGCGTCCTTGACGTCAGAAGCGGTGATGTTCAACACGTTCCTCCTCATACTGCCCAGCTTATCTGAGGTGCTGGTACCTTTATGCAACAAAGTGTCGCGACGGCCAGGGCCGACGCAGATGCGTTGGTGCGGGCGAAAGGACTCGAACCTTCACGGGAATCCCACCAGAACCTAAATCTGGCGCGTCTACCAATTCCGCCACGCCCGCATGAGCGCACAGACTAGGAATGATAGCAGATACGAGCGGCAAGCGCACGCACACCTTTTACAAGCTCACGACCTCACCACGAGTTGCAGTGGAGCAGGGTAGCTAATTTGGGACGGGGCTTTTTTAGCTACCCCCACAAGCGGGGTAGCTAAAAAAGCCCCGTCCCAAATTAGCTACCCCCATCGGCTATCCTCTGCAGCCCACAATTCGGTCGAAAAGTGGGCTGCAGTTTCCCCGGGCTAGGCAAAGAGCGGCGGATGCGTCGCCTCGTCTACTCCCCCAGCAGGGCCTTCTCGGGCGTGATCGGCAGCGAACGAACCTGGTGGCCGGTGGCGTGTGCGACGGCCGAGGCGACGGCGGCGAGCGGCGTGTTGATGACGACCTCGCCGATCGACTTGGCGCCAAACGGGCCCGTCGGCTCGTAGCTCGGCTCAAAGGCCACGCGAATACTGCCGATATCCAGGCGCGTGGGCAGCTTGTAGCTCATAAAGTTACCGGTGCGCAGGCGGCCGCGGTCGTCGTGCTCGACGATCTCGTAGAGCGCGTGACCGATACCCTGGGCAATGCCGCCCTCGGCCTGGACGCGCGCGAGCGCCTCATTGATCACAGTGCCGCAGTCCACAGCCGCCGCATAGTCCACCACAGTCACCTTGCCGGTAGCCTTGTCGACCTCGACCTCGGCAATGCCGGCCATAAAAGGCGGAGGCGAAACGGGCAGGCAGGCAGAGGCATGCGAGGTGAGCGCGTCGCCGCCCGCGATGTTCTTGACGCACAGGTTGGCAAAGTCGCGCAGCGTGAGATAGCGGTTCTGCTCGCGCGCGGCACGCTCGTCGGACAGGCGCACGTACTGGCCATCGAAGACCACGTCGGCGGCGTCCACGTCCCACATCTGGGCAGCCTTGGCGCAAATCTTCTCACGCAGCTCGGTTGCGGCGTTCTTGGCGGCAAGGCCCGTCACGTACGTGCCCGAGCTCGCGTACGAGCCGGCATCGAACGGCGAAACGTCGGTGTCCACGCCGCGCACCACGATCAGCGAGCTCTCAACGCCCAGCTCCTCGGCGGCAATCTGCGCCAGGATCGTGTCGACGCCCATGCCGTTATCGGTGGCGCCGGTGCCGATGGTAATGAAGCCGTCCTCTTCCAGGCGCATGTCGATGCCGGCGATATCCACGTTGGAAATGCCCGAGCCCTGCATGGTGAGCGCGCAGCCCAGAGCACGCACGCGATCGCCCAGGTCGATGGCTAGCGGCTTGTCGCGCCAACCGATCATGTCCATCGCGCGCAGCAGGCAGCGGTCGAGCGCGCAGGCGTTGAGCTTCTCGTTGTAGTACTGCGGCATGATCTCGCCCTCGCGCACGATGTTCTTAAGGCGCAGGTCGGCGGGGTCCATGTGCAGCATATCGGCGAGCTCGTTGACGGCGCTCTCCACGGCAAACTGGCCCTGGGTGGCACCGTAGCCGCGATACGCGCCGCCGCGGTTGGTATTGGTGTAGACGGCGTCCCAGCTAAAGCGGCTCGCCTTCACGTGGTTGTAGATGGGCAAGCTCTTGTGGCCCGAAAGACCGATCGTCGTGGTAGCATGCTCGCCATACGCGCCGGCGTTGGACAGCGTGTGCAGATCGATGGCCGTGATGGTACCGTCGTTCATGGCGCCCAGCTTAACGGTCATCTGCATCTGGTGGCGCGAGTTGCCCGCAGTGATGGTCTCCTCACGGGTGTAGCAGCAGTAACTCGGACGACCGGTCTGCTGGGTCACAAACGCAACAAAGATCTCGCAGCAGCCCGTCTGCTTGGAGCCAAAGCCGCCGCCGATGCGCGGCTTAATGACCTGCACCTGCGACTGCGGGATATCGAGCGACTGCGCGACCATGCGGCGCACGTGGAAGGGCACCTGCGTAGAGGTGGTCACCGAGATGCGCCCGAACGCGTCGGTCGTCGCGAAGGCGCGGAAGGTTTCCATGGGCGCGGTCTGCGTGGCCTGGCTGGTGTAGGTGCGGGTAAAGACGATGTCGCTCTGGGCGAAGGCCTCGTCCAAGTCGCCAAAGTCGCTCGTGCCGCTGCATACCAAGTTGCGCGGGACGTCGCCGCCCTGCGGGAACATAAAGGTCACGTCGCCCTCGGGGTGGACCACGATGTCGTTATCGAGCGCCTTGGTAAAGTCGAGCAGCGGCTCAAGCACCTCATAGTCGACCTTAATGAGTTTGAGCGCCTTGTCGGCAGCCTCCTCAGTCTCGGCGGCGACGATCGCCACCTCCTCGTTTTGGTAGCGTACGAGGTTCTCAAGGATCAGGCGGTCGTAGGGACTCGGCTGCGGATAGCTCTGGCCAGCGATGGTAAAGCGGCGCTTGGGCACGTCCTCGTAGGTGTAGACGCCCACCACGCCAGGCACCTTCAGGGCGCGCGACGTGTCGATGGAGCGGATCTTGGCGCGGGCATACGGGCTGCGCTTGAGCTTAACGATGAGCGCGCCGGCGGGCACCATGTCGCCCGTGTAGACAGGACGGCCCTCGAGCAAGGCCTTCGAATCCTTCTTGGGCTGCTTGTGGGTGATCTGCTTGTAGGAGACACCGTCACAGCTGGTGTCGTTGACCGGCAGCTCGGGCATCTCAAAGCCAACCTGCACGCCGGACTCGTTGAGGAAGCGCACGATAGCGCGCAGCTGGCTCTCGTAGCCGCTGCAGCGGCAGAGATTGCCGGCGAGCTGGCGCGAGAGCTCCTCGCGCGTGGCAACGAGGCTCGGGTCCTCCTTGGCGGCGCGGGCAAGCGCCAGCACGTTCATGATGAGGCCGGGGGCGCAAAAACCGCACTGCTCAGCGCCTTCGGCAGCCATCGCACGGGCGAGCGCCTCGGACTCGGCCTTGAGGCCCTCGAGCGTGGTGATGGTGTGGCCCTCGACACGCGCGGCGGGAACCGAGCAGCTCAGCACCGGGTCGCCGTCGAGCCACACCGTGCACAGGCCACAGTTGGTGGTCTCGCAGGCGCAGCGCACCGACGCGCAGCCCTGCTCACGCAGCAGCGCAAAGAGCATGGTGTCGGGGGCAATCTGAACCTTGACCTTACGGCCGTTGAGCGTAAAGGAAAGATCGATGAGTTTGGCAGCCATTAGCGCACCTCGCTAGAATCGACGCCGGGCACGCGGCGGCAGGAATACTCGTCCGTGGCAAACTTAGGAATCTGCACGCCCTCGAACTCGCGGGCAAGCGCGGCCGAAAGCTCGATGCCGGCGGCGCGGCGCACGGCCTGAATCGCTAGCGGAGCCGAGATGCGGCGGCGGTAGTCGGCCGAGCCCCACATGTTGGTGCCGTAGCTCAGGGCACGCACGGATGCGGCCAAGGCGCGCAGCTCGTCCTCGGAAGGCTGCTCGTTCACCAGACCGCACGCCTCGCCCTGCAGCAGGGTCGCGCGCAGCGGGCGAGCACCCACGGTGACGTGCCAGGTGTTGTCCCACCAGGCGGCGGTGACGTTGAGCGAGGGGAAGTCGGTCGCAGCCTTGCGCACGGCCTCGTAGCTCGCACGGTAGTCGTGTTTAACGACCACGATGTGCTCGATCACGTCGCGCACGTAACCCATGTCGACGAACTCGGCGAGCGGCACGCGGCCGGCGCCCGTCAGCTCAACATAGGAATCGAGCGCCAAAAAGGCCGAGAGCACGTCCGAGAAGCCAAAGCGACCGTAGATGCTGCCGCCCACCGTGGCGGTGTTACGCAGCTGCACGCCCACGATATCGTGAACGGCGAACTCAAAGACATGGTTGACGAGCACGTTGAGCTCGGCATGGCGCTCGAGCTGGCGCAGGGTGCACATGGCACCGATGCGAAACTCGGTCTCGGTCTCCTCGATCTGATCGAGCCCGCAGGCCGAAAGGTCAATCGCCGTCGCCACGCGACGCGAACCCAGGCGCATCCAAATGCCACCGCCCACAATCTTGTTGTTGCGGTTCTTCTGCAAGAGCTCATAGGCTTCGGCCGCGTTTCCAACACGGACGTAGGTACCGAACTTGAGCACGTTCTCCCCCATCTCTCCACTTGTCCAGTACTTTTAAGTGTACCAAACGAGGGGCCGCACACCGTTTTAGGACAAAATCCACCCACCCATCCATAACTTGCGGTGATATACGGACTGATTAGCCGTTCTGGGACGCTTAACAGTCCGTATATCACCGCAAGTTATGAGGAGTCCTCCGGGATAGAAAAGGCTCCCAGCCGGAATGGCTGGGAGCCTCATCACATGCTATATCGAGCGAAGATTTAGCAGACGCCCTGGGCGAGCATGGCGTCGGCGACCTTCAGGAAGCCAGCGATGTTGGCGCCCATGACAAAGTTGCCCTCCTGGCCATACTCCTTGGCGGTGTCGTCCACGTTGTGGAACATGCCACGCATGAGCTGCTCGAGCTTGCCGTCGACCTCCTCGAAGGTCCAGGACAGGTGCTCAGCGTTCTGGCTCATCTCAAGGCCGGACACGAGCACGCCACCGGCGTTAGCAGCCTTACCGGGCATAAAGGCGACGCCGTTCTCCTGGAAGTAGGTCGTGGCCTCGATGGTCGTGGGCATGTTCGCGCCCTCGCCGACCACCTTGCAGCCGTTGGCGACGAGCGCCTGGGCGTCCTCGAGCAGCAGCGTGTTCTCGCGAGCGCAGGGCAGCGCGATGTCGCAGGGCAGCTGCCACACGCCGCGGCCGTCGCCCTCGTGCCACACGGCGTTGGGCTTCTCGTCAACGTACATAGCGAGCGTGACACCCTTGTCGTGGCCGGAGCGCTTCTTGTTGTAGACATGCTCGAGCACGGTGTAGTCGATGCCGTCGGGATCCTCGACCCAGCCATGGGTGTCGGAGCAGGCCAGCACCTTGCCGCCGAGCTGGGAGACCTTCTGGACCGCGTAGATGGCGACGTTACCGGAGCCGTGAACGACGACGTTCTTGCCCTCGAAGGAGTCGCCGCGGCTCTTGAGGTACTCGTCCACAAAGTAGGCCAGACCGTAACCGGTGGCCTCGGTACGGGCGAGCGAGCCGCCAAAGGAGAGGCCCTTGCCGGTAAGGACGCCGGTCCACTCGTTGGTCAGGCGCTTGTACTGACCGAACAGGTAGGCAACCTCGCGGCCGCCAACGCCCAGGTCGCCGGCGGGAACGTCGGTGTTGGGGCCAATGTGGCGATAGAGCTCGGTCATGAAGGACTGGCAGAAGTGCATGATCTCGTTGTTGGACTTGCCCTTGGGGTCAAAGTCGGAGCCGCCCTTGCCGCCGCCCATGGGAAGGGTGGTCAGGCTGTTCTTGAGGATTTGCTCCAGGCCCAGGAACTTGAGCATACCCAGAGTGACCGTCGGGTTAAAGCGCAGGCCGCCCTTGTAGGGTCCAATGGCAGAGTTGAACTCGACGCGATAACCGCGGTTGACCTGAACCTTGCCCTGGTCGTCGACCCAGGGGACACGGAACATGACGATCCGCTCGGGCTCGACGAGGCGCTCAAGCAGGGCGGCCTCCTCGTACTCGGGATGGGCGTCGAGCGCCGGCTGGATGGTGCCGAGAATCTCGGTCGCGGCCTGGATGAACTCAGGCTGCTCGGGATAGCGGGCCTTGAGCTCTTCGAGAACTTTCTGCGTGTAGCTCATGCTTCCTCCAATTGATGGAAAAGAAAAGTGTCGTTCGAGGCGCCCCATGCGCCGCGAGCTTTATCGAGTATGGATAATATCGCACTGTTGCAGCGAAGTTTCGCATAAGCCGACGAGCAGATGTTTCGTTTTGATTACGATGCAGGTAGAAGCGTTTTTGAGTGCCCAACGCGCAAATCGCGTGTTTCGAAGCTGTTTCGTCCACATGTTCCAAACCACCACATTGGGCACCTTTGTGGTGGTGTTGGTGGTTAGAGGACGAGCTGATGGTAGTCGGCAGGGGTTATGCGGCCCTCGGTGGCGGCGCGGAAGGCGGCGAGCGCATCGCCCGAGAACGGCATGGCCCAGCACAGGCCGCAACCTGCGGTAATGGAGCCGGGCAAAGGCATAATGCGCCCGGGCACGCCGGCATCCAGGCAAAGCTGCTCGCACTCCATCACATCGAAGGTGCTGTCGAACGAAACGATAATCTTGCGCTCGTGGTCGAGGGCATCACCGGACGGGCCTTCGCGATGTGCCTCGCGATACGCCGCGGCGTCCGCTTCCTCTTCCGCAGTATGTCCACAGCCACCGCAGCCGCAGGTACAGGGCTCGGAACCATCGCAAGTGCAAGGCTCTCCCGTGTCGGGACAAATATCGTGAGACATGGCAACTCCAATCGTCTAGGCGAGTAACTCGGCCGCCGCAAACTCCTCGGGCGTATTGACGTTTTCGAAGCAGAGCGTCGAGCCCGCGGCCTTAACGATCTGCGGTTCATCTATATAACCAGCCTGAACGCGATTGATCAGGCAGCGAATGCGTTGGCGGTCGCAGGAGAGCAGCTCTTGGGCAACTGGCGCACATGCGTCACGGCGCCAGACGGCGCAAAGCGGCTCAATGCCACGCTCCTCGCGCGGCACGCACACGTCGAGCGCCTCAGCCTCAACACGATCGGCGAGCGCGCCGATGAGTTCCGGCGAGACAAACGGCATATCGCAAGCGACGATCGCCACGAACGGCAATCGCGCCGCGGCCAACGAGCTCGCGATGCCGCGCATGGCACCGGCGGGACCGTCGACGTCCATCACCACGCGGGGGCGCAGGCCATCAAACATAAGCTCCTCAAGGTAGGCAAGCTCGCAGGGGCGCGACGTCGTCACGACCAGCTCGTCGGCAACTGGCGCCAGCCGACCCAGCACGCGCTCGATGAGCGGCTCACCGCAAAACGCCATGCGCGCCTTATCGCAGCCCATGCGCGACGACATCCCGCCCGCTTGAACGACACAAGAAAGATCGGCCCGTCTTACGGTAGTCATACGGCAAACCACCCCCATCGGTATGCTCAAAACTCGACGCACGAAGCCAAATACCGTCGCCGATAAAGCGGGCGGCACGGCAAACCCATGCAAAAACAAAACAGCGCCTTTGCGGCACGCAGCAAGACCGCGAGCACAAAAGCGCTGGTAGCGTATGGCGGGAACGTATGTGAATCGAACACATCCAAGACGTTTTGCACGCCTCGCAACGGTTTTGAGGACCGCGGAGCCCACCGGAGCCCATCCGTTCCCAAGTGCGGCGGTATTTTACCAAACCGAGCGGGCCCCATCCCAAATAGACAAGCAAGAAGTTGCGGTGGAATAGTTCTTACTTAGGCTGCAAGACCCCAAAAACAGGAACTATTTCACCGCAACTGAGGAGGCGGGAGCGGGTAACCGGCCTAGCGCAGGGAGCGCAGGCCGCCGGCATCCTTGTCGAGCACCGTAAAGCGCACGGCATCCAGGTGCTCCAAGATGCTGATGGCGCGTTTGCGCGACACGCCCAGGGCCTCGCGCAGCACGCTCGTGGTGGCAGCGCCGCCGGCCGCCTCAATGGCGGCGGCGACGAGCTCACGCGCATGGGCCTCGGCAGCAGCGGACAGGGCAACGTCGCGCTCGACCTTAACGATTGCGCGGTTGAGGGAAAGCTCGCGCAGGGCACGCGTCATGGTGTCGCGGCCGAGCTGCAGCTGTTCGCCCACCTCGGGAAGCGCCGGTGCATCCAAGCCGGCCTCGTCAAGCAGCGCGACGATGCGCTCGCAAGCCTCTCGCACCACGCGTGCCGCCGCGGCGGCCGAATGCGGATCGAATACCTCGGCGCCCTCGGCGGCGCACACGCCACGCGAGCAGCCCTCGGCAATCAGAGCCGCGGCAACGGCTTCATCAGCGGCAGGCCACGCAGCATGGGCAACGGCACCGGGCGTAAAGCCCGTCTCCTTGGGAGCCGCCGCATGCATGGCTGACAGGGTCGCCGCCAGTGCATTCATCGCGGCGTCGAGCACGGAAGCATCTGCATACAGCGAGCCATCCGAGCCAGCAAGCGCGCGAGCAGCGCCCTTCGCCACCAACACGCGCAGTGCAGTATCGACCTCGCCGACGCCAAGATCCAAAGCCGCGGCAACATCAACCGCCGTAACCGGCAACGTCTGCAGCACCAGCCAAGCGCCCACACCGCCCGCGATATCGCCGGACTCGATCGCCGCATACAGCGCACGCTCTCCTTCGGCAAGCTCGCGCGAGCGACGGCAGCGCGAAAGCAGCACGCGCCCGCCGCCAATGAGCATCACGGGCGAATACGACAGCACCACGACATGGTCCCCGGCACGTAGCGGCAGCGAGTTTTCCAAGCGCACCTGAACATTACGGGTCTCGCCCACCGCCATGGGGGCCTCGCCCTCCATAAGCATGATGCGGCCGACAACCTCGGCCGTACCCGCCATCACATGCACGCGCGCGCCCGACTCGAGCACACGCGGTTTAGCGCCCTCGCGGCCCAGGTAGGTAAACGTCATCATAAAGCGCAGCGTCTGGCCAAAACGGCCCTCCACGCCGAGCATCTCGCCGCGATCGAGCGCGGCGACGCCACCGCCCACCAAGTTGAGCGCCACACGCTGACCGGGCAACGCCTGCTGCGTGTCGCCATGCACCTGGATCCCGCGTACGCGGCAGACCGTGCGCGACGGCAGCGCGACGAGCTCATCGCCCACCGCAACCGGCGCATCGTGCAGCGTTCCCGTCACGACGGTGCCGGCGCCCTTGATCGTAAAGCAGCGGTCAATCGGCAGGCGCGGCGCGGCATCGCTCCGCTCGGCACGCTCGCGACAGGTATCCCAGCAGACACCCACCTGCTCGTCGAGCACCGCAAGCAGCCCGTCAATCCCCTCGCCCGTCTTAGACGACACGGGCACAATTGGCGCGCCCGCAAACACAGTACCCGACAAAAAGTCATCGACATCGAGCTCGGCAAGCTCGGTCATCTCGGCATCGGCCAGGTCACACATCGTCAGCGCCACCACCATATGCGTGACGCCCAGCAGCTCCAGCACATGCACGTGCTCGCGGGTCTGCGGCATCACGCCCTCGACGGCTGAGACCACCAGCACGGCAACGTCGATGCCCGTGGCACCCTGCACCATGGCGCGCAAGTAATGCGCATGGCCCGGCACGTCGACAAGGCCGACGATCTTGCCACTCGGCAGCGCCAGCTCGCCAAAGCCCAACTCCACCGTCATGCCGCGGCGACGCTCGACCTCAAGGCGATCAGGATTCTTGCCGGTCAGCGCCTCGATCAGTGCCGACTTACCGTGGTCAACGTGGCCCGCCGTGCCAACGATAACGGGACACTCCACCAGCGCCTGAACCTCACTCATCGAGCAATCGCCTTCTCAACGCATGCGGCAAGCGTCGACGCCGCCGTCTCGATATCGCGGTCGCCCACGAGCGTACGGACGTCAAACAAAATGCGATCGTGCGAGGCGCGCGTGACGACCGGCGTGTCGAAATCTTGGACGAGTGAGCGCTTGAGTGCGTCAACGGAAAGACGCTCATCGACAAGACGCACGGCAACGCACATGGTGGGCAGCTCGACGGTAGGCAGCGAACCGCCGCCGGGAGTCGACGACTCCTCGACGATCTCCACCTGAACGGCGCACAGGCAACCGGCCTTGTCGAGACCGGCGACCATACGATCGCGCAGCTTGCGGGCACGTCGCTCCAAATGGGTCTGCGGAAGCGTAAGCATGCTGAGCACCGGAATATCGCGATGGGCAACATCGGCGCCATCCATGTAGATACGCAGCGTGGCCTCGAGCGCCGACAGGGCCAGTTTGCCCGGGCGCAGGGCGCGCATAAGCGGATGTGACCCACAGGCCTGAACCAGGTCACGACGGCCCATGATAATGCCCGCCTGTGCTGCACCGAGAAGTTTATCGCCCGAGCACGACACCAAATCGAGCCCTGCCGAAACCGAAGCCGGCGTGGTTTCTTCGCCTCCGCGCACCAAGATGTCGTCGGGCAACAGCGCGCCCGACCCCTGATCTTCATAGAACAGCAGGCCGTGCTTATGGGCCAGTGCGGCGAGCTCCCGAGAGCCCACTTCCTCGTGAAAACCCTCGATGCGATAATTGGAAGGATGAACCTTGAGGATCATGGCCGTATCGGGCGTAATAGCTTGCTCATAATCTGCCAGGTGCGTGCGGTTGGTGGCGCCGACCTCGACGAGCTTGGCGCCCGAGGCCGCCATGACATCGGGGATGCGGAAGCTGCCGCCAATCTCGACAAGCTCGCCGCGGCTGACGATAACCTCTTTGCCCGCGGCATGGGTGGCAAGCACCAGCAGCACCGCGGCGGCATTGTTGTTGACCACGAGCGCGTCCTCGGCACCGGTGAGTGAGCGGATCAGCTGCGCGGCGTGCTCCTTGCGCGAACCGCGCGAACAGGTGTCCACGCTGTACTCGAGCGTGCTGTAGCCGCGCGCGACCTCGGCCACGGCCTTGGCGGCCGACTCCGCGAGCGGGGCGCGACCCAAGTTGGTATGGATGACCACACCCGTGGCATTAACCGCTGGGCGCAGGCTCGGCAGCGCGGAGCGGTGCGCACGCCACTCGATAGCCGAAGCCAGGTCACGCTTGGAACGCGGGGCGGCGCCGGCGCGAATGGCGGCGCGCTCCTCGTCAAGCTCGGCCGTGACGGCGGCATGGACCACCGCGTCGCAGGTCTCCCCTGCCGCCTTCACCACCGGCCACTCGGTGAGCAGCTCGTTGACGGAAGGAATGGCACGCAGACGGGCGCGCACCTCATCGGACATGTTCTGGCTATCGCTCATGTGCGGCCTTTCAAAACCAAAGGTGAATCAATCGTTCGAACGTCAAACTATCAGCCAATTCGATCGGCTGAGTCAATCAATCGTTATTATCCACGTGCTCCGTGATCTTTTCCACGCGAACGGCGTTTTCCTGGGTGAGCGCGGCACCTGTCAACGGATCCCAACGCAACGGCGTATGGTCGAGCGGGCCCACGCCCAAGGCTTGAGCGCCACCGACATCGGCGCCAAGCGAACGCCCGCCGGGGGCGGCCGACGTGAAGATGCACGCCGGATGCAGATAGGGCGTCGTCTCCACGCGCACGCGGTCGCGGCCCATATCGCTCACGAGCTCGACGATCTCGCCGTCGGCGATGCCCATGTGCGCAGCAGCATCGGCATTCATCTGCACGGCATCCAGGTCCGATCCAGCCTCGGCGGCACCTTGAGCCGCAAGCCTGCGCGAGGTGTGCGACTCAAAGGGACGGTTGCCACTAATGAGGCGAAACATCCCCGGGCCGGGCTCCACAATGGGCGCAATCCAGTTGGGCACACGACCCATGCCGACTCGTTCCCATACGTCGCTTGCCAGCGCAATTTTGCCGCCGGCAAGCGGAATCACCGGCTCACCCGTGCGCGACGGCAGCGCCACGCCCGTATCGGCCCAGCCGCGCTCCTTGAGCTCGTCCAGATCGATCCCAAAAGGCGCCACCTGGGCAGCCGTCAGATCGTCAGACGTAAACTGGAAATACTCGCCCACGCCACACGCCTGCGCCAGACCGGCAAAAATCTCCCGACCGGGACGTGTGCCGTCATGCTGCACGGGCAGCACGGCGTTGCGGTAGAACACGCGCGAATCGTTGACGCCCACGACCGTGCCCACACCGCGGTCGGCCTCCAGATACGTCACGTCGGGCAGCACGAAGTCAGAAGCACGCGCCGTCTCGGACCAACGAATATCAATCGTCACAAGCAAGTCGAGCTGCTGCAAAATACCCAACCAAGCCTGTGCATTGCCATAGCCCGCACCGGGGTTACTGGCATAGACGATGAGCCCACGCAAATCGCCGGCAAGAATCGACTGACCGATGGTCGTGCACAGTCCGCGCACCGGATCGACCAGTGGATAGCGCTCGGACCCCAGCTTGGGCTCGCGCGGCACCGGCGGCGTCGCAAAGCGAGTGGGATCGAGGTCGCCCAGTGAAAGCGGTGTGGGCGGATTGAGCGCGCCACCCGCATGTCCAATACAGCCCAGCAGCACATCGACCAAGCAGATAGCGCGTGCGGTCTGGGTGCTATTGGCATACGCGATGCCGATGCCACCATGAAAACCCGCATCCACCACAGCGGCAGGCGCGGCGGCAGCGAGATCGCGCGCCGTGGCGACAATCTCTGCGGCCGGCACGTCGCACATCGATTCGGCCCACTCGGGTGTCCAAGCACTGGCCGCCTGCGCCAGCTCGTCAAAGCTTGTGGCGTAGCGGTCCACGAACTCGTGATCGTACAGGTCTTCGGCTACCAGCACATGTGCGATACCCAGCAGCAACGCCAGATCGCATCCAGGACGTACGCGCAGCCAGCGGTCGGCAAGCGCAGCCGAGCCACTGCGCCGGGGGTCAACCACGATAATCTTCGCCCCGCGCCGGCGCACATCGTTGAGCGCATCAACGGCCCCCATCGTCGACGAATCGACAATGGAGCGCCCCAGATACATGATGCAATCGGTATGCGCCAGGTCGGAGGCGGGGCTGTAGCCCAGACTGTGCTCCCAGCCGGTAAGTCTGCTTACCTCGCAGGCACCGTCGGCACCGTATACGTTGGGCGAGCCCAGCGCATGCATAAAACGATACGCCCAGTAACGGTCGAACGAGGGCACGCCGAGCGTCATGCCCAGCGCGCGCGGACCATGCCCGTCAACAATCCCCAAAAGGCACTCGGCAATCTGAGCAAACGCCTCGTCCCACGAAATCGCATCAAACCCCGAGCCATCAGCTCGTCGGCACATGGGGTGCACAATGCGGTCGCGCTCGTCAAACGGCATTGCCAGGCGATGCCGTCCGCGGGCACACAGGGCACGCGCCGCGCACGGATGCCCTGGCACCGGCAACTCGGCCGCCACGCGACCGTCCTCAACTCGTGCCGCAAAGGCGCAATCGGCATAGCATCCCCCGCATGTGGTCACCACGGCGCGACCGTCACGCTTCACAGCAGATGCCATCTCGATTACCCCTTTCACAAGCCAAACACAACAGGCCAAAAGCCCGGCAACGAGCCCCCAGACCCAAAAAGCCTCCCGCACGGCAACGCCCCGCGGGAGGCCCAACGTCAAACAGACGGTACCTTACGCCTCGGACTTCTTAGCGTAGATAAACCAGTAGCCGAGCGCGACCAGAACCGCGCCGCCCACGATGTTGCCCAGCGTGGCGGCGGACAGGTTAAACGCAATGCCCGCGGCGTTGAGTGCATCGGCGCCGGCGACGTCGGCACCGTAGCCGCATGCATGCATCACGGCACCCATGGGCAAAAAGTACATGTTGGCAACGCAGTGCTCAAAACCGCAGGCCACAAAGGCGGCGATGGGCAGCAGAATGCCCACAACCTTATCGACCACGGTCTTGCCGGCGGTACCAATCCACACGGCAAGGCACACAAAGATGTTGCACAGGATGCCGCGGAAGAAGATCGTCACCCAGTCGATTGTCACCTTGCCGGCGGCGACGCTCACCATGGAATTGGCGACCGCCTCGCCGTTGAGCTTGTAAATGCCGGCCATGTACACCAAAAAGACGATGAACAGGGCACCGACAAAGTTACCGACCCATACGACGACCCAAGCCTTGAGCATCTGGACCAGGGTGATCTTTTTGCTCTTGAGCGCGCAGACCATAAGCGAATTACCGGTAAACAGCTCGGCACCGCACACCAGCACCAGCACCAGGCCCAGGCAAAAGCACAGGCCGCCCACGACGCGCTGGGCACCCCAGCCCAGCGTGCCGTCGCTCAAAAACACCGTAAAGAACAGGCCGCCGAAGGCGATGAACGCGCCGGCGAACATTGCCAACAGAAAGGCCTTAGCGACCGGCAGGTTAGCCTTGGTCACGCCGGCGGCCTCGGTCTTGGCCTCGATCGCGGCGGGCGCCAGGCAATCGGGAGTGGGATACTCCACCTTGGAATCTGCCATGTCAATCACTTCTTTCCTAACAAAATGGAACAAGTGCTCCTACTGCTCTTGCCCCAAGCGGACAAAGTGGGAAAAGTCGTTGGCGGCCACGGCGTCGTACACGGCGTCGACGGCCTCAAAGACCTCCGGGGACATGGGGTTGTAGAACTCCGTATCGCCCGGCTGAATCCCTATGAAGACGATATCTTCGCACGATTGCTCAATCTCTTCGATCAGAATCGACAAAGGGAGCGAATGCGTGGTGAACATCGACTTGCGGGCCACGTCACGTTTGTCGAGCAAGCGGATGGAACCGACGGGCAGCGCCATGTCGGCGGCATCGACCAAAACCAAACGCGGCGGACGCTCGCGCTTGACCTCGATGATGTCATCCTCGGGCGTTTGCCCGCCGTCGATGGTGTACCAACCGGCGATGGGCGCGTCCTCCATCTTTTTGGAGAGCACGGGGCCGGCGGCATCGTCGGCACGCAGCACGCTTCCCGCCGTGAGCACGATACCCGCAAACGGGGCGCCGTTCACGCGGCCATCCACAACGCAACCCATTACTGCAGCCTCCCCGTCAGATACACGCCCGACACATCGCGCACGCGCTCAACCAGATCGCGAAACTTCATTAAGAACGCGACCTGCTGGGCATGCAGGCCAAAGTCGTCATCGAACACCGAGATGCCGGCCTTGGCCGACCCGCGAAAACCGCGCTCGTCGAGCAGCGCATCGCAGGCCTCGAGCAGCGACGGCACCGCCGCCTTGTCAAGCTGGCACTCGCCAAAGGAACGGATGGCCTCGAACTTGGTCTTGGCCTCCCCCTCCGGCAGCGCGTCGACGAGCGAATAGAACACATCCACCGGCACCGACAGGCGCGGCTCAAAGCAATCGAGCACGCCGGTGTGGTGGCCCACGGCGAGCGTGTAGTACAGCACGTCGCAGGCCTCCTGGGGAACGTCTTCCTCGGTCTCCACAAACTTACGCGTGAGCTCGTAGAAGACCACCTGGTCGGGCGTATGGCCCAGGCAGGGGTCGGCGACGCCCTCGGCGGCCTCGTCGCTTGCGCGCGAGGCATCGCCAAAAGAGCCGCCGAGCATACCGGGGCCCGCAAAGTAACCAGAGCGGTCCGTGAGCTCCATCTAGCGACCTCCGGCCAGCACCAGATCCTGCAGCGCCGAGTACACCTCGACGCGGCGCGGATCGTCCTGCTTATCGATGAGCAGCGCCATGGCACCGCGGATATCGCCCTTGGGCGCGCCCTCGAGCGTATCCATAAACTCATTGGCCAGGTCGCGGCCGTAACGGTAGCCGCTCATGGCGCGAGCTTCGCGCTCGATGGCCACGCGCAGCTTGTACGGCACGCCGGGGTGCAGGATATCGGCCTGCTCGCCGGCGGCCTCCACCGTGGTCTCGGCATGGAGCTTTTGGTCCAGCAGACCGAGCGCCATGGCAAAGCCGTAGACGGTCTGCGCGGGGCTGGGCGGGCAGCCGGGGATATAGACATCGACCGGCAAAATCTTGTCCGTGCCGCCCCAGACGCAGTAGTTATCGTAGAAGATGCCGCCGGTGCAGCCGCACGCGCCGTAGGACACCACGATCTTGGGATCGGGTGCAGCCTCAAAGGCGCGCAGGGCCGGCATGCGCATGGCACGCGTCACGGCGCCGGTGTACAGCAGCACATCGGCGTGACGGGGCGAGGGCACGACCTTGATGCCAAAGCGCTCGACGTCAAAGACGGGCGTGATGGAACCGAAGATCTCGATCTCGCAGCCGTTGCAGCCGCCGCAGTCAACACGGTAGACGTACACCGAGCGCTTGATCTTCTTAAGAAGGGTCGCCTTGGCCTTCTCAATGCTCTCGTCGAGCTCGATCTTGGTCGGGCGGTACTGAAGCCGCTCGGGCAAAAGCGTGGGTTCGGCCATGGTTACTCCTCCTTCGTATCAAAATCCATGATGATGCCCTCGACCGGCGCAGGACCGGCAGGAATCTCGGGCGCATCGGGGTTGAGCTCGCGGTCGATATACTCCGGGTTCACGCCGTGGCCGCCCAGATACTCCATGCCGGGGCCCTGGGGCTCACCGGACGCAAGCGTCTCGTTGGCAGCCATGCCGGCAGCGTTGCCGGTCTTTACGGCCGAGGCGGCGCGCAGGGCGTCGAGCTCGCGCTTGCACTCCTGGCACATACCGACGGTACGGGCGGCCTGGATGGCCTCCATGCCGCCGGTCTTTTGCAGCAGGCGCTTGGCGTAGTCGATCTCCTTGTGCGGGGCAAACGGCTTGCCGCAACGCGAGCAGTGCTCGAGCGTGTAGACGCTCTTGCTGGTGAGGTCGTCTTTGCTCATGACGGCCAGCTCAAACTCCTCGGTGAGCTTGATGGCCTCCATGGGGCAGGCTTCCTCGCAACGACCGCAAAAGATGCAGCGGCCGTAGTCGATCGACCAGGTGATGGTATCGGCCGCAAGGTCGGTGTCCATGCGAATGGCATCGGCCGGGCACGCCACGCCGCAGGCACCGCAGGCGATGCAGAGCTCGGCATTGTGCTCGGGCTTGCCGCGCATGTCCTTGTTGGTGGGGAACGGCGCAAACGGGTACTTGACCGTCGCGTCGCCGGCCTTGGCGTTAACCTTCCAAAGCTTCAGCATATTAGAGCGCCTCCTCATCGAGCGGAGCGGCCATGGTGCCCTCACCCGCAAGCGGCGACTTGTCGCGCCAGACGTTCTCGAACTGCTCCTTGTCGAGCACGTGGTCGCGCTTGGCGGCGACATCGGTCACCGTCACGCGATCGGTGCAGGAGTAGCACGGGTCGAGCGAGCCGACGATCAGCGCCGCGTCGCCCACGGTGTTGCCGCGGAACATGTAGCGCAGGACCGGCCAGTTGCTGTACGTGGCCGCCTTGGCGCGCCAGCGGTAGCACTTCTGGTTGTTGCCGAGCATGGCCCAGTGCACATCCTCGCCGCGCGGCGCCTCGGTGGCACCGATGGCGTACTTGTGCGGGGTGTACTCCCAATCCGTGGTAAGGATGGGGCCCGACGGGCAGTTCTCGAGCATGGTCTCGATCATGTCGATCGAATCGTAGACCTCCTGGATGCGGACGGCGGTACGGCCGAAGGCATCGCAGGTGTCGGCCGTGGCGGCGTGCATCTTTTGGACGTCCGGATCGGCGTAGCCGTCGAAGGGATGGTCAAAGCGCACGTCGCGGGCATAGCCCGAGCCACGCATGAGCGGGCCGACCGGCGAGAAGTCGCGTGCGATCTTGCGGTCCAAGATGCCGATACCGCTCGTACGCTCAATGAAGTTGGGCGTGGAGAGCAGCACGTCGACGAGTTCCTGAACCTCGGAGCGCAGCTGGTGGATGGTCGTGAGCGTGGAGAGCTTCTGCTCGGCCAGGATATCGCGACGCACGCCGCCGATCACGTTGAGGCCGTAGGTCTTGCGGTGACCGGAGAGCTTCTCGGCCAGGTCCATGGACTTCTCGCGGACGCGGAAGAACTGCTGGAAGCCGGAGTCGAAGCCCGTGTAGTGCGACGCCAGGCCAATGTTGAGCAGATGCGAGTGCAGGCGCTCGACCTCGAGCATGATGGCGCGGATGTACTGGGCGCGCGGCGGGACATGAATGCCCTGGGCGCGCTCGACGGCCTCGGCGTAGGCCACCGAGTGGGCGCAGCCGCAGATACCGCAGATGCGGTCGGCGAGGAACGTCACGGCGTCATAGTTCAGGCGCGTCTCGGCGACCTTCTCCATGCCGCGGTGCACGTAGAACAGACGGTAGTCGGCGTCGACGATCGTCTCGCCCTCAACGAACAGACGGAAGTGTCCGGGCTCGTCGGAGGTAATGTGCAGCGGTCCCATGGGAACGAGCGTCGTCTCCTTGCCCTTGGTGTCGGCCAAGAACTCGTAGTTTTCCATGTCGCTCGCAGGAGCGGGACGGAAACGGTAGTCCATGGAGTCCTTGCGCAGCGGGTACAGGCCGCTGGGCCAGTCGTCGGGCAGCACCAGGCGGCGACGATCGGGCAGGCCCTCGGGGATCAGGCCGAACATGTCGCGCAGCTCGCGCTCGCCCCACACGCAGGCGGGGACGAACGGCGTCACGGACGGGAACGTCATCTTGGCGGGATCGACCTCGGTGCGCACGGTAACCCAGCCGGGGTCCTCCCCCTCCATGGAGATGACGTAGTACACGGCGTAACGGCCGCACAGGCTGCGCTCGTCGTTGCCGATGATCACGGGAATCCAGCCATAGCGCTCGTAATACAGGTAGTGGACGGCCTCGGGCAGCTTGTCCTGCTTGACGGTGATCGTCAGCTGGTCCTCACACTGCCACTCGACCTTCTCAATGCAGCCCGGAACGGCGCGGCGCAGGGCCTCGACATGGCTCTCGCAGCGACGGGCATACACCTTGTTCTCAGTTTCAATCATTCGTTACTCCACCTCGCTCTGAGCGGTCTCGGTACCGAACACAGCGCGGTACATCGGCGTCGCGTGAAGTTCCTCGGTGCTCTGCTCGAGCACGATGCCGGTCGCGGTCTCCACACCGTGCACGAGAGGCAGCGGGGTGGCGATGCCAAACCACAAGATCATGACAGCCAGGATGATTTCGGGGATAAGCATGAGCGCCGGGGCCTCATGCTTGCCCATGCCCTGGGGCGCATGGCCGAATACCGACTTGAGCGCGATGCGGGTGAGCGCGGAGATGGCCACGGTAAGACCGAGGGCGACCACGACGACCAGCCACATGGGACCGGCGGTAACACCGGCGACAAAAGTCAGGAACTCGGAGATAAACATGCCAAAGGGCGGGAAGGCACCAAGACCGAGCAGTGCCAGGATGGCGAGCGCGGCGGTTGCGGGGGCAACCTCGACGACACCCTGGATCTTGGCCAGGCTACGCGTACCAAAGGCGTGCTGGATGTTGCCGGACACGCAGAAGGCAAGCGTCTTGGTAAAACCGTGGAACACGCAGTGCAGCAGGGCTGCGGCGATACCCAGCGGGCCACCGATACCCAGGCACAGGGCGATAACGCCCACGTTCTCCACAGACGAGTACGCAAAGCGGCGCTTGAGGTCGTCCTGGCGAAACATCGAAAGTGCCGCCACCAAAATGGACAGCGTGCCGACGATCAACAGCAAAAATTGCGGATACTCGGCGCCCACGGCCTGGATGGTAAAGCCGTAGAAGCGCATGATCACAAGCATGGCGCACTTAAGCAGCACGCCAGAGAGCAGGGCCGAGACAGGGCTCGAGGCCTGGGAGTGGGCATCGGGCAGCCAAGTGTGCATGGGGAACAGGCCGGCCTTGGTGCCAAAGCCGATCACGATGAACGCAAAGGCGAGGCGCATGAGCGTCGGGTCGAACTGGTCGGCGTACGGCAGCACGCATGACAGGAATGCGGCCTCGTGGGCGTTGGGAATCACGTCGGCGGCGTTGGCGTAGATCAGCAGCGTACCGAACAGGCCGAAGGCCACGCCGGCGGTGCAGACCATCGCATACTTCCAAGAAGCCTCGAGGGCCGTCTTGTTCTTGTAGATACCCACGAGGAACACGGTGGAAAGCGTAGTTGCCTCCACGGCGGCCCACGTGAGGATCATGTTGTTGGACAGGCACGCGAGCAGCATGGTGAACACAAACAGGCTAAACAGCGCAAAATACTGCTTGGCGCGCTCGGCGGGCATGGAGCCCTCCTCGATATCGGCCTTTACATAGGGCAGCGAGAACAGCCCCGTAAGAAAACCGATAAAGCCGATGAGCAGCACAAAGATGGCGCCCAGCGAATCGAGGTGAAACCACAGGCCAAGAGCGCTCGCGGTTTCGCCGCTCGTAAGGACGTCACCGGCCGTCATAATCGACAGCACCAGGACGGCTGCGACGGAGACCAGGTTGAGACCGGCAAATACGTTATAGGACGTATTCTTGGGCAAAAACGCCATGACCAGCGAGAACACCAAAGGAGTCGCGAGCAGGGCGAGAATCAACGTTTCCATGGACTACCCCCTCAGCTCGGACAGGTCGCGCGCATCGAGCGAGTGGGAGTCGTCCCAAATGCGACGCACGACGATGGACATGATGATGACGGCAAAGATGGCGTCGGTGGCGATACCGATCTCGATGATCTCGGGAGCGGTGGGGGCCAAAAGCGCGAGCGTCACATGGCTGCCGTTTTCCATAAGGCAGTATCCAAAGATCTGCTTCATGATGTTGCGCTGCGAGATGATGCAGGTGAGGCCCACAAAGAAGTGAGCGAAGCTAATAGCGAGCGCAGGCGTTGCGACCTCGGCCGTGGGCAGGCTGATCTGCGTCACGACGGCAAAGCAGATCGCGACCTCCACGGCGATGATGCAAATGGCCCATGCAGGCTTAAGGCCGGCCTTGAGCGATGCGTCGCTCGGCTCACCCATCTTCTTGTATGCGCGGTTGAGGATATAAGGGACCAGGACGACCTTGGTGATAAAGGCAGATCCGGCCCACATAAGCAGCTCCTGCGCACCGGTAGTGGCACCGAGCGTGGCGAGCAGTCCCACGAGCACCAGCGACTGCACTGCATACCAGCTGATGGCATGCTTGATGTTCTTGGAGACGACCACCATGGTGGACGTGACGATCAGAAGGCCGCCAAGGATGTTGACGATCGAATAACCCATGTCGTTCTACCTCCTAACCGATCCAGCTGGCCGAAAGCGGGCCGCTGACGATGACCATGATGATGAGCACGATGAACACAAACGCCATCGCGCGGGGAAGCGGGGCTCCCGCAGCGACCTCTTCGCTCGGCTCGCCGGGCAGGCAATAGCCCATCCACTTGAGGAACCAGGCGAAGGTGGCGACGGTCTCGGCGACCATGATGCACACGAGCACCAGGATCGCGACGTTGCCGGCACCCACGGAGAAGCCACCGGCGATGATCTGGAACTTCGAGAAGAACGTGTTCATGGGCGGCACGCCAGCAATGGCGAGTGCCGCGACACCAAAGCCCACGCCCGAGATCGGGTACTTCTTTACGATGCCGCGAAGCTTGGGCAGCATACGCGTGCCGAGCGTAAAGGAGAACGAACCGGCGATCAGGAAGAACAGCGTCTTGGCGAAAGCGTGGTTAAAGATGTGGCACACGGCGCCATCAAAGGCCAGCTGGCTGCCAAAGACCGAAAGGCCCAGACCAAAGAACACATAGGAGAGCTGAGCGATCGTGGAGAAGGCCAGCAGACGCTTCATGTCCTTTTGCGGCAGGTACATAAGGAAACCAAAGAGCATGGTGACCATGGCGTCGATAATGGCAACCCAGCCCACGATCTCGGGAATCTCGCCGGCAGAGACGAGTGCACGCGCGAACACGCACACGCCGACTTTGACCATCGAGGCACCATGCAGGTAGGCCGAAACAGGCGTCGGCGCCTCCATGGCCGAAGGCAGCCACATGTACATGGGAACCTGTGCGGACTTGGCCCAGGCCGCAAACAGCACGAGCAAAAGGACGATAGCCTTGAGCTTGGCGTCGAGGCCGGCAATCGCGGTAATGGCGAAGGTGCCGGTGTGGGCAAACACGATGGCAGCGCCCAGATACAGGCCGAGCGCACCGATATGCGTAATGATCAGGGCCTTCATGCCGGCCTTCTTGGCCGTAGGCGTCATGTAGTAGCTAATGAGGCCCCAAGAGCACGCACCCGTGATCTCAAAGAACACGAGCTGGCCCAAAAGGGTCGAGCTGTACACGAGGCCGGCCATGGCGCCGATGAAGGTCGCGAGGTACGCGTAGAAGCGACGACGCGGCGCATCGGGATGCTCACGGTTATTCTCGCTCATATAGGGAATCGAATAGATCACGACAAGCAGGCCGATACCCACAAAGGCGGGCGCGAGCAGCGTACTCATGCGATCGAAGGTGAATCCCATAACGAGGGTCTGCCCAAACGAGATCAGGGGGACCTGCGTGTCGGGCATGCCGGCGCCAGCGAAATTCGCGGCGAGGGCGATGGTGCAGACCGTCGAGACGGCGGCACCCAAAACGCTGAACCACTTGGCGTACGGACGGGGGAACAGGGCGACGAGCACCGAGGCCACCATCGGGGCCGCGATAGCGACCAAGCCGAGAAGGGGCAGACTGACTGCAAATGACATTGTTTCTCCCTTCTCCTACACGCCTACGACCACGAAGACAAACGCCAGAACGGCGATGCCCACAACGGCCCAGGTCTGATTGCCAAGCACCTTAAAACGCGAGCGCGAGCAGGAGTTCTCGATCACGCCGCACACGACAAAGTCGATCAGGCACTTCACCAGGAAGATGACCGCGCCCAGAACGGCGGCAGCGCCCACGGTCGCGGGCTCGCCCCAGGGGACGAAGATCGCGCAGAACCAGGCGACGACCAGGACCTGCTTCATGGACATGGCGAGCTTTGCCATCGCAAGCGACGGGCCGGAAAGCTCGGCGAGCGGACCTTCCTGAAGCTCCTGCTCGGCCTCGGCCTGATCAAACGGCAGCTTGCCGAGTTCCATGTAGCAGGCGATCGCAAAGGCGATGCCGGCGAGAATCACGGCGACCGGCGCGTCGACGGCGCCCGTCATGATGTGCTGACCCATGGTGGCGATGTCGGTGGAGCCGCACACCAGGGCGGCGGCAAACAGCGCCAGCAGCATGGACGGCTCGATGAGCACGCTCATGAGCAGCTCGCGGACGCCGCCGATACCGGCGTAGGCGTTGGACGAATCCACACCGCAGAGGGCGAAGAAGAAGCGGGCGAGCGCCAGGCTGTACATGATGGTGATGGCGTCACCAAAGACCGGGATGGGGCTTTGTGCCGTAAAGAGCGGCAGGCCCATCGCGAGCATAAAGGCGACGGCGAAGAACAGCGGCGGCATAATGCGCAGCGCAAAGCTCGCGTCCTCGCTCTGGGACTCGGGGCGCGCAAAGAGCTTGGCCAGGTCGCGGTAGTCCTGCATGATGCTGGGGCCGCGACGGTTGTGCATCTTGGCGCGGATCACGCGACCGAGACCGGAGAAGAACGGCGCGACGGCCATAACGACCACGCCCTGCAGAACGGCAAGTACGATGTTGTTCATGCTCTCCCCTCCTTAACCCATTTGCACGGCGAGCACGAGGAACACCACGAGTGCCGCGACGATGTAGCAGATATAGATGCTGTAGTTGCCGCCCTCGAGCTTAGTCGCGAGGTCGGCGAGCTTCTCGACACCCTTATGCGGGGCATCGACGAGAACCTTGTCGGGTACGGGCTCCACAGCCTCGGCAACACCGGTGAGCTTCTGGAAGAAGTGCGCGATGGACCAGCAGACGGCCGTGCAGCGGTCGCGCAGCGTGTAGAGCGGCTGCATAAACCAGGACACCTCGGAGGCAAAGGTCGTGGCCACGACGGGCATATGCTCGTTGGGAGCATAGCCGCATGCCCACGGCTGGGACTTCTGCACCTTGCCGACGGTCTTGAGCTTGCGGTAACCACAGGCAAGGCCGACAAGCACCACAAGCGCAATGGCGATCGCGGGCGTGGAGGTGGCAGCGCCGGAGTACTGGTTCATGAGCTCCATGCCCTCGGCGGCAAACACGCCACCGTACGGATGCAGCACGGATGCGGCGACATCGACCAGCACGGGCGCGATCACGGGAGCACCAATGCCCAGCACGACGCAGATGGCCGCGAGCAGGCCCTGCGCAAACACCATGGGGGCGGGAACCTCCTTGGCATTGGCCGCGGCCCCGGAGCGGGGCGCGGAGGCAAAGGAGACGCCATAGGCCTTGACGAAGCACGTGACAGCCAGCGCGCCGGTAATGGCAAGCGCGACGGCGGCGAACACGGCCACGATCATGACGGCCTTGTCGCCCTGCATGGCGGCATTAAAGAGCGACTGGTAGGTAAACCACTCGGACACAAAGCCGTTGAAGGGCGGGATGGCCGAGATGGCAAGCGCGCCAATGAGGAAGCAGATGGCCGTTGCCGGCATACGACGGAACAGGCCGCCCATCTTCTCCATATTGCGCGTACCCGTGGAGTACAGCAGCGCACCGGCGCCCAAGAACAGCTCGCCCTTAAACATCGCGTGGTTAAACGTGTGGTAGAGGGCGGCCATCAGAGCCAGGACGGCGATGCCGACAGAGTTGAGCGCCATGGCGGCCATGGAGGCGCCGACGCCGAGCAGAATGATGCCGATGTTCTCGACGGAGTGATAGGCCAGCAGGCGCTTGATGTCATGCTCCTGCAGGGCGAAGGCCACGCCGAGGACCGACGAGATCGCACCGAAAACCATGACCATAAGGCCCCACCAGACCTGAACGCCCGAGGCGGAGAGCAGGTCGAGACCCACCTTGAGGATACCGAAGATACCGATCTTGATCATGCCGCCGGACATGAGGGCCGACACGTTGGACGGCGCCTCGGGATGTGCCTTGGGCAGCCAGCCGTGCAGCGGGATGATACCGGCCTTGGCGCCAAAGCCAAAGAAGGCAAGCACGAAGCACACGGATGCGACCGCGGGGCTAAACTGCGTGGCGCGGAAATCCGCAAAGGCAAACGAGCCGCCGGCGAAGTTGGTCATGGTGAGGAAGCTCGCCATGATGAGCACAAAACCAACGTGCGCGATCACAAAGTAGAGCCAACCGCCATGGATGGAGTTCTCGTTCTCCTCGATTACGACCAGGAAGTACGAGGTCAGCGACATGAGCTCAAAGGCGACCAGGAACCAAAACACGTTGTCGGCGGTGATGACGAGCATCATGGACGCCACGAAGGTGTTAAAGAAGAAGCCGGCGCGGCCCTTTTTGCCCGGGTACTCATCAAAGTAGTTGAGACCGTAGATCGAACCGGCAAACGCGAGCACCGAGATGAGCGCCACGAACAGGCCGGACAGCTGATTGAGCAGCAGCTGGAAATGGGCAAACGGGAAGAACACGATGGTGTCGACCGACGTGACATCGCCCAGCACGGCCTGAATACCGGCCACAAACGAAAGCACCGCGGCGGCGGCACCGATAAGGCAGCTGGCGGTCTTGGCGGCGTTATCGGCCTTGATCAGCAGAACCGAGGCGAGCGCACCGATGCACGAGACGGCAAGCGATGCGATAAACAGCGTCATGCTATCCATTGTTTTCGCTCCCTTCTGCTTTCTCGGACAGGCCCTGGGCCACAGCGGTAACGTCGACGGCCGGACCGTTTTCGATCGAGCGCAGGCGCTTGGCCTCGTCGAGCTCGCGATCGGCCGCGCCGCCCATGACGGTCAGTGCCTTGGTGGGGCACGCCGCCACACAATGCGGGCCGTCCGGATCGAAGGCGCACAGGTCGCACTTGACAGCGCAGGTGTACTGGCCAGGAGCCCACGTAAGCAGGCTGCTCAGGGACTTAGGATACGAAGGCGTCGGGTCGCACATGCCTGCGACACCGGCGATAGACGTGCCATCGGGATGGATGGCTCCGAAGGGGCACGCGATGGCGCACAGCCTGCACCCGATGCACTCCTGCTCCTTGACGTGGATGCGATCGCCATCGTGCTCGATGGCATTCACCGGGCAAACCTCGGCGCAGGGGGCACCCTCGCAATGGTGGCAGGCAAGGGCGGCCGAAATACCGCCGGTCTTCACGAGCGCCAGGCGCGGCGTATCCTGAAGACCCTGCATCCGGTGGGCGTCGGCACAGGCGGACTGGCATGTTCCGCAGCCGATGCACCTCTCCGGGTTGATGTCGATGAAGCGGTTCATCCCCACTTCCTTTCAAAATAACGGGCCGGGCTCCCGAACGTACGGGACGCCCGGCCCAAAAAGCCAACGAGAACGGGACTACACGATTTGGTTCACGTGCGCCTCGTCGTCGAACTTGGCGGCGCCGGGCTCAACGTCCTGAGGAGCGGCGGCGTCCACCAGAGCCTGCTTGAGCTCGGTGTACTGACGCTCGACCTCGCCCTCGGCCCAGACCTGGTCGGCAATGGCGTCGACCTGGCAGGCGGAGAACTTGTCCTCGGGCGTGTGCGAGACCGGGTCGACCTTGTGCATGGTCAGCTCGTTGCACTTGCCGATCCACCACTGGTAGGTCATATAGACCGTGCCCTTGTTGATACGGTCGCTCACGTCGGCGCGGCTGTATACCTGGCCGCGGCGGCTGTGAATCGAGACGATGTCGCCGTTCTTGATGCCGCGCGCCTGGGCGTCCGCGGGATTCATGCGGACAAAACCGGGCTCGTCGGCAAGCAGCGCCAGCGTCTTGCAGTTGCCGGTCATCGAACGGCAGCTGTAGTGGCCGACCTCGCGGACGGTGCACAGGATGAGCGGGTACTCATCGTCGGGAAGCTCGGAGGGCGCCTCCCAGTCGTGCGCCATCAGGTTGGCGCGGCCGTCCTTGGTGGTGAACTTGCCACCAGCGAACATGTCGGGCGTACCGTGGTCGTTCACATCGGTGCTCTTGACGGGCCACTGGGCGTAGCCGCCCTCGGGAGCCATCTTCTCGTAGGTCGCGCCCACAAAGTTGGGGCACAGGCTAATGCACTCGTTCCAGATCTGCTCGGTGTTGTCGTAGTGCATGGGATAGCCCATGCGCGTGGACAGGTCCGCGAAGATCTCCCAGTCGTGACGGCACTCGCCCTTGGGCGGAACGGCCGCGTCAAAGTGCTGGAAGCTACGGTCGGATGCAGTAAAGACACCCTCGTGCTCGCCCCAAGAGGTAGCGGGCAGGATGACGTCGGCGAGCATGGTCGTCTGCGTCATAAAGATGTCCTGGCAAATGAACAGATCCAGCTCGGAGAGCGTCTTGCGCATACCGGCCGAATCGGGCTCGGTCTGCACCGGGTCCTCGCCGTAGTTGTAGAAGCAGTGCACCTTGCCCTCGTCGACCAGGTGGCCCAGGTCGGTGAGCTTGTAGCCCTCCTCGAGCGGGAGCTTTTCCTCGGGCACGCCCCAAGCCTTGGCAAACTTGGCACGCACCGCCGGGTCGGTGACCTTCTGGTAGCCAGGGTACAGGTTGGGCAGCATGCCCATATCGCAGGAGCCCTGGACGTTGTTCTGGCCACGCACGGGCGCGAGGCCGGAATTGGGTTTGCCGATCTGGCCGGCAACGCAGGCGATGGAGGCGATGGTGTGCACCGTCTTCAGGTTCTGCTTCTGCTGGCATACGCCCATACCCCAGCCAATGATGGCAGAGGGCTTCGCCGTGGCGTACATCTCGGCAGCTTGGTGGATCAACGCGGGCTCGACACCCGTGATGTCCTGTACGGATTCGGGAGTGTAGTTCTTGATGGTCTCCCACCATTCGTCAAAGCCGTTCGTGTGCTCGGCGACGAAATCCTTGTCGTAGAGGCCATCGTTGACCAAGCAGTTTGCAAAGGCGTTGAGGAACGCAACGTTGCAACCGTTCTTGATCGGAAGGTAGAGATCGGCGATACGCGCGGTTTCGATATGGCGCGGATCGGCGACGATGATCTTGCAACCCTTTTCTTTGGCTCGCACGATACGCCTTGCGACGATGGGGTGCGAATCGGCAGGGTTATAGCCGAAGAGGAAAATGCAGCCCGCATCCTCCATACCGGGGATGGAGCATGACATGCAACCTGAACCAACCGTGTCCATCAGACCGAGGACAGTAGGGCCGTGTCAAGTACGGGCGCAGTTGTCCACGCTGTGGGTGCCGATGCACGCACGCGTAAACTTCTGCATGACGTAGTTCGCCTCATTGCCGCCGCCTCGCGAAGAGCCGGTGGTCATGACAGCGTTAGGACCATATTCGTCAATTATGGCCTGCATCTTAGATGCGGTGAAATCCAGTGCCTCGTCCCAGCTTACGCGCTCAAGATCCGCGCCCTTAGTGCGGCGGATCATCGGGTGCAGTACGCGAGGAGTCAAGATCTTGGTGTCGTTGATGAAGTCGTAGCCGCTCATGCCCTTAAGGCACAGCTCGCTCTGGTTGGTGATGCCGTTGAGCGGTTCGGTGCCCACGACCTGGCCGTTTTGGACCAGGAGGTTAAACTGGCAACCGGCGCCGCAGTACGGGCAGATCACTTTATGCTTCTCCATGACACCCTCCTTCCTTTTTCTGCTACCGAATGCTCGGTACTTATTTGACAATCATTGGGCCTGTCGCCCGACGCTTACGCCTCGTTTTCGATGGTGGCGCGGGCACGCTCGGCAGTCAGTTCTGCCAGACGCTCCTCGTCTACCAGGGTGAGGCCCTTGGTCGGGCATGCCTCGGCACACGCCGGACCGCCGGGACGGTCCACGCACAGGTCGCACTTGAGCACGAAGCTCTTAGTCTGCGAACCGACGCGAACGTCACCCATCAAGACGGGGACCTGCGTGGTCGCCACGCTCACGGCGCCAAAGGGGCATGCCATGACGCAGCTCTTGCAGCCAATGCAGTTGTCCTCGTTGACGCCGATGCGATGGTTCTTTGGATCAAAGAACAAGGCGCCCGAAGGACAAGCCTTGGCGCACGGGGCATCCTCGCAGTGATGGCAAGCCACCGGTGCGGAGATCTCGTACGTACGCGTCACGCGCAGGCGCGGCGCGGCGATGTTGCCGGGAATATCGTGTGCCTCGATGCACGCCGCCATACAGGTTTGGCATCCAATGCAGCGTGAAGAATCAGCCACGACTCGTTTATTGCCCATGTTGTTCACTCCCTCCTGAATCCCATGCCGGAGAGACCCTGTCGACGTTGCCCCAAGCCGCCCGTGGCCTGGCGTCGGCATATCGAATGCATGCGGCGAAACAGACACTCGGTAGAATTTCTCCAACGGTATACAGGTTGAATATACGCAGTTGCAGGGGGCAAACTTGAGCATAACCCCTGCAATACGGGTGTATTGCAGGGGTTTTGGCAGGTTGGAATTATTCTCTAGAAGCTATAAAGGTGAGTGTATTACATGCGTACATCCAAGGGAGATTTCACGCTCGTTTCTGAAAGATGTAGTACGTTTGTAATATCGTTTACACTCAATTACTCTAGTGCAATAAAGTAGTGGTTGTAAGATTGGCTATTATTAGCCGATGTTGTATTTGACTATTCAAATTGCACGCTCATTAAGGGAGGCCAGTGATGTCATCGACTCAAAAACGAGCCATCCTGCAGGTGCGCATTCGCGAGGAAGACAAGCAGCATGCCGAGCGTCTCTACGACGCCATGGGCACATCGCTCGCCGAGGCTGTCCGTCTATTTGTCGCGCAGAGTATTTTGATGCGCAAGCTCCCATTTCAACCGGTCGCCGTGCGCTCCAAGGACGGCACGGCCGCCTATGGACTGCTCAAAGCATACGGGGACCCCAATCGCCGCTCCGAGGAGCGCAATGCCTGGATTGAATACCTAGCCACAGAAAGCGACGAGTCGGTTTTGGGTCCCGAGGAAGTAGATATCCATGAGTAGCACCATCATCGACGAGACCGTCATCCTTCGCTACCTGCTTAACGACGACGAGGTCCTGTCACCGCGCGCCGCCAAGGTCATCGCCACGCGCACCGCACGTGTCTACCCCGAAATCATCACGCGCGTCGTGGTCACGCTGCGCGACGTCTATAAGGTTCCCCGCGTTGAAATTGCTGCGGCCATGAAAAGGCTGCTCGATGACGTCATGGTCGACGAGCCCACCGTTGTCGCCCTTGCCGTCAAACTCTTCGGCAAGACCCATATGGACTTTACCGACTGCCTCCTCGCAGCCCGAACCGCCATCTACAACGATGATGTCGTGAGCTTTGGCAAGCCCATCATCCAAGGCATGATCGATTACCGCCGTAAACGCCAAACCGCCGCCGACGCTCGCGACCGCGCCGCCGAAGCCCGCAGCCGAAGCACCGACTCCACCATCGACAAGCTCCGCCATCACGGTCGCCACTAACCCCATCCCCACCTGAGTTGCGGTGAAATACGGACTGATGCCTTTAAAGGCCACAACAGTCCGTATTTCACCGCAACTTATTGAAGGTGGACCGCGAACGATTTCGCCATCGGGAGTCGGCGTAGGGTTTTATTGTCGGAATGCCGTAACCGCGCATCATGGCACCGAACGATTCTACGTCGTAGGTGTCCGAGAGTTTGAAATGAATGACGTTGTGGCCCATGGCGCGAAGGTTCGCGTCGCGCATGAGGGCCGCTCGATACGTTTTTGCCGCCGCCCGCTCTGGATCATTTTGAGCCTCGTCTTCAAACTTGCCTAGCCCATGCAGCTCTGCCAGCGTCCATGAGCCGTCTGGCATCTGCCAGCCATAATCTGCTAGATAATAGCCAGCGTTTCCCGGTCGCGTTATCTCAACTTGAAGCTCGGGCGCGGCAACCCCAGCGAGAATCATCGCTGCTCTCGCCTCAGACTCGCCGCCATTGTCTGACCTGCCGTCCATATACTCAAAAACGTCAAAAGCACGCGCGATGCCATGCAGCCCTCGACAATTTGCCTGCGCATATGCTCGCAGCTCTTCGCGTTCGACATCGTACTCACGGGCCAAGCCATCGACATAACCCAGCGCATAGCGAAAGGCGCTCGATCGCGCGATATCAACAACCGTTCGACACGGATCCGTCAGTGTAAACAGACCAAGCCGCCACACTTCGCCCGGGCGCCAGCGCTTGTATTCAACGAACTCATACGTATCACGCCTTGTAGACCGTGGCAGCAGCACTTGCACTTTATCCAGAAGCGTATACGCCGAGCCGATGCCGTAGAGCAACGCTGCTGTCGCTCCGCAAAACACAGCATCCGGTTCAACGACCGCAATAGCGGATGCCAGCTGAAAGATACGATCTTCAACCCCAAGATTATTCCAATAGACCGGATCCGCATACACATGGTTGTAAAGACGAAGCATGAGCTCTTCCTGCATAAGCTCGCGCGCACGGCGTTCATCCCAAGGATCAATTGTTATAAGCAGCTGTCCATCTTGATGAATTCCAACGGCCGAGAATAGCATCCTTGCATAGGACTGCGGAAAATGTTTGCCTTTATCGAGCATGGCCAACCCCATAACCATCACGGCGGAGAGAATACCATTACGCTATCGCATGCTTCCGTCCGCAGGCCTTGCCAAAAGCTGACCAAAAGCTTGACGTCGCAGGTCAGAGCTTCAAAAAATATTTCCACTCTCGGTAGACGGTCGCTACGATCCTCCCAACGGCATCAAAATCCAACCTTACAAATAGTTGCGGTGAAATACGGACTACATGGGCCATAAAAGCCGAAAACAGTCCGTATTTCACCGCAACTTAGGTGGGGATGTGGGGTCCCCGGCACGTTTACGAAAACGGCTCTGATCCCAAAGGGAATCAGAGCCGTTAAGCTATCTTGTGGAGCGGGCGACGGGAATCGAACCCGCGTCATCAGCTTGGAAGGCTGGGGTTCTACCATTGAACTACGCCCGCAAGATATGGTCGGGACGACAGGATTTGAACCTGCGACATCCTGCTCCCAAAGCAGGCGCGCTACCAAACTGCGCCACGTCCCGAAGGTGTTGAGCAGCTAAGGTCTAAACCTTGCGTGTCCCAAAGCGAAGGAAATTATAGGGGAGACTCCCCGCCTGTGCAAGCGCAGAAACCCTAGCTCCTCGAATGTGCGACAAACTTGCTGTGGAGCAGACCGATCACAAACGCCGCCACGGCAACCGGCGCCCACGCGGCACCGATATCCGCCAGCGGAAGAACATCAAACGGTAGCCACGCGCCCGCAAAGAACGCATCGCGGACCGAGGTGATCACACTCTGCACAGCAACCACGCCGCCGACCCACACCCACACCTGCGGATGAGCGTCGCAAAAGCCGTGCACCAGGCCCATCAGTACCAGTACGATGGCAACGGGATACAAGGCGTTGAGCATAGGCACCGAGAACATGAGGATCACGTCGAGGCCCACGTTGGAGAGCAGGCACGAAAACGCCGCGAACACAAAGGCGAGGATCGCGAAGGGGCGGCGCATGGCCTCCTCGGAGGCCTCCGCTCCCCCTTCAACCACGTACGTCTCACAGAAATAGCGCGCGCAGCAACTAATGAGGCCAATGCACACGTTCATGCAGGCGAGGAAGAAGATGGCGAAGACCACGACCGTGCCGGCAAGGCCAAAGTGCATGGAGGCCGAGCGAGCAAGGATTGCAGCGCCGTTGGTGGCGTCGGGCATCACGGTGCCGAGCTGCATACCGGCAAGGGCCAAGCCGCAATAGATAATGGCCATGAGCACGCCGGCGATCACACCGGAACGCGAAATCTCGAAGGCCACGCGCTTGTCATCGGTAACGCCCAGTTCGTGAATGGTCTCGGCGATGATAATGCCAAAGGCGAGCGATGCGAGCAGGTCCATGGTCTGATAGCCAGTCAGAAAGCCCTGCACGGCGGCGCCTGCATCGTAGGGAGCCTGAGGCGCGGCAGCCGGTCCCAGTGGCGAGATCACGGCAGCACCCACGACCAGTACGATGAGCGCAATGAGCGCGGGGCCCGTAATGCGACCGAGTACGCGTGTAATGACACCCGGGCACAGCGTGAGCGCAAACGCGATGATGAAGAACCCGATGGCAAACGCCAGACGTGCCGTGCCGAGCGAAACGCCCTCGGGCAGCAGCGGCACCAGCATCTCGAAGGCCGTGGAGCTTGTGCGCGGAATAGCCAGGCACGGGCCGATGGCCAGGTAGACCGCCGCAACGAAGAATTCGCCAAACTTAGGATGCACGCGGCCGGCAAGCTCGCGCGCCGTTCCGGCAAGTGCCACGGCGATAAAACCCATGACGGGCAGGCCGATGGCGGCAATCAGAAAGCCGAGCATGGCGACCGGCGTGGCAGAACCAGCCTGCAGCGCCAGCAGCGGCGGAATAATGAGGTTGCCGGCGCCAAAGAGCATCGAGAACAGCGCAATGCCGACGGTAACGACATGGT
Organism: uncultured Collinsella sp.; assembly: GCA_959028445.1. Lineage (GTDB taxonomy): Bacteria > Actinomycetota > Coriobacteriia > Coriobacteriales > Coriobacteriaceae > Collinsella. Next base: position 48,886 of record CAUFRY010000001.1, read on the forward strand.
CGGAGCGCAAACCGCGCGGAGCGGATGAGGCCATATGCACACCTTTCGGGTCGAAACAAAAACGGGACGGGCAAAAGACCCGTCCCGCAAGTATATACGCTCTAGCAGGCTAAATCGCGCAAAGCGTCAATCGCGGTGTCGACTTCCTCGTCCGTGTTGAAATACCCAAACGAGAAGCGGACGACGCCCTGGCGCTCGGTCCCCAGCGCGCGGTGCATGAGCGGAGCGCAATGGGCACCGGGGCGCGTCGCAATCCCCCACCCTTGCATGAGCGCGTCCGAAATCTCGGCAGAGTCGATATCGGCTACGTTGAGCGACACAATCGCAGAGCGCGCCTGCTGGTCAAAGGCACCGTAGAGCTTAATCCCCGGAATCTTGCGCACACCGGCAAGGAAGCGATCAGCGAGCGCACGCTCGTGGGCAGCAATCGCCTCGACCCCACCCTGGGCCTCGATAAAGTCGAGACCAGCGGAAAGTCCCGCGATGCCATGACCGTTGAGCGTGCCCGCCTCAAGGCGCGTGGGCCACTCAAGCGGCTGCAGCGCATCGAAGCTGTGCACGCCCGTGCCGCCCATGGCCCACGGAGCCACGTCAATGCCCTCCGCCACGGCCAGGCCGCCGGTGCCTTGAGGTCCCATGAGCCCCTTATGGCCGGTAAAGCACACAATGTCGAGCCCCATGGCCTGCATATCGATATGCATCGCGCCGGCAGACTGCGAGGCGTCGACGATCACCAGCGCGCCGGCCGCATGCGCGATGGCAGCCACGCGCGCAATGTCGACCGCGTTGCCGGTCACATTGGAGGCGTGCGTCACCACCACGGCACGCGTGCCCGGCGTGACCAACCGCTCGAGCTCGTCGTAGTCGAGCACACCGTTCGCGTCGCAGCCCGCATGCTCAACGGTCACGCCCTGCTCTGCCGCCAAGCGGTTGAGCGGACGTAGCACCGAGTTGTGCTCAAGCACCGTCGTGACCACGCGGTCGCCGGGGCGCACCACGCCATTGATAACGGTGTTGAGCGCCGCGGTGGAGTTGGGCGTAAAACAAACATGGTCAGCACGCGGGCAGCCCAGCAAGCGCGCAAGCTTGGCGCGGCAGCCGTGGATGGTACGTGCCGCATCGAGCGCACCCGAGGTGGCACCGCGCCCAGCATTGCCGAGCGAGCACATCGCTTGCGTCACGGCGTCGATGACCGCCTGCGGCTTGTGCATGGTCGTCGCCGCGTTATCCAGGTAGATCATCGCACGACCTCCCACATGTCGATCACCGTAAAGCCCTCGGTGGGAACGCCCGCCGCGGCGAGTTCGCCGCGCAGCAGCTCCTCATCGGCAGGCAACGCCTTCCACGCCAAACCGCAGCCGGCAGCGACCTCCCCGGGCACGGGAATCGTCCGCCCGGGAAGACCGCGCTCGATGCACAGGGACTCGCAACCCATGGCGGCCGCCGTGGTGGGAAACGTGATGACAAGCGCCGGGCGCTTCTCCCTCATGGCAACTCCAACCAATACGCTACGGGCGCACGACGCGCGCGGCCTGCTCCATCTTCTCCACGATCACGTACATGTTGGTGACCTCGCCCACCGCAAGCTGGTCTTTAATGCCATAGTGGTCGAGGCAGGTACCGCAGGTGAGAATCTCGACACCCTGCTCCGCCAAGCCCTTCAGGTCATCGAGCACCGGCGAGCCCTCGACGGTGAGCTTGGCACCGCCGTTGTAGAAAAGCATAGTCGCGGGCAGCTCCTCCTGCTGCGTCACGGCAAAGACAAACGCCTTCATGAGCTTGTGGCCCAGCTCGTCGTCGCCACGGCCCATGCAATCGGTATAGACGGAAATGACAAGTTTGCCCTTGCCGGCGCTGGCGTCGCAGAAAGCAGCGCCGTCCTGCTCGGGGTCCGCAACGGCCACGGCACCGGCGGTCGCGACGGTCACGCGCCACTCAGCGTCAGAAACCTTCTCGACTGAGGCCGTGCAGCCCTTCTCCTGCGCCATCTTGGAGATGTTCTTGACGGCGGTCTCGTTGTCGACCGAGGTCACGACTGTGCCCTCGCCATCGAGCTGCTTCAGGGCTTTGAGCGTCTTGACGACGGGCAGCGGGCAGGCATCGCCCATGGCATTGACTTCAATTTTGGTAGACATAGTTTTTCCTTTCAAAAGGGACCGCCCAGAACAGTAGGCGGTCGCATAAACGGTTTTCCTTAATGCACAACGCGAACGGCAGGACCGCCTGGTACCGGCTCGTACACGCGCCCGACGACGGCGGCGATACGTCCTTCGGCATGTAGACGGCTCGCAAGCTCATCCACATCAGCAGCAGGTGCCGCGATAAGCAGGCCACCAGACGTCTGCGGGTCGTACAGCGCGTCGAGCATGCCCGGCTCAAGGTCCTCGTCGGCCGTCACGCGCGGGCCAAAGAAGTCCTGGTTGCGGTAGGAGCCCGCGGGGATAATGCCCAAACGCGCCATGTCGAGCACCTGGTCAAAGAGTGGCACCGCCCCCGACGCAAGCTCAACTTGCACGCCCGAGCCCTCGGCCATCTCGCACGCGTGCCCGATCAGACCAAAGCCCGTAATGTCGGTGCAGCCGTGAAGCTCAAGTCCCTCGGCCAGACGAATCGGAGCCTCGTTGAGGGTGCGCATCGAGTCAAACATGGCTGCGGCCTCGTCCTGCTCGATGAGCTCGCCCTTAATGGCCGTGGTGATGATGCCCGAGCCAACCGCCTTGGTCAGCAGTAACGCATCGCCCACGCGCGCGCCGCTGTTGGCGAGCATGCGGTCGAGCGCGACAAACCCGCTCACGGACAGGCCGTACTTGGGCTCGTCGTCGTTGATGGTGTGACCGCCCGCGATGGAGCAACCCGCCTCGACGCACTTGTCGGCGCCGCCCGCCAGAATCTGACCGGCAACCTCAACGCCCAGACAGCTCGGGATGCACAGCAAGTTCATGGCATGGCTCGGCCGCCCGCCCATGGCGTAGATGTCCGACAGTGAGTTTGCCGCGGCGATCTGGCCAAATAGAAACGGGTCGTCGACCATCGGTGGGAAGAAGTCGATGGACTGCACGAGCCCCAGGTTCTCCCCTACGCGGAAGACGCTCGCATCGTCGGAGGTATCGAACCCCACGAGCAAGTTGTCGTTATGCACATTGGGCAAATCGCCCAGGACCTGGGCGAGGGCTCCGGGAGCCAACTTAGCGGCTCAACCGCTCGCGGCCGTCATGGACGTGAGCCTAATCTGATCGTCAGCCATCGATACCTCCTCTCATCGGTCAATCATTTTCTCCCAGTATACGCATGAATGCGAGCCTGCGGCGGATGCATTAATTGAGCGCCTGTGCGCGAATCGCCGCGCCAATCGCTCCGGCAAAGCGAGCCTGGGGCGAGGTGGTCACCGGCGACCCCAGCAGCTCGCCCAACCGCTCCACCACGAAGGCGTTCTCGCACAGGCCACCGGTCAGGTAGTACGGGGCGCCCGCGGCCTGCCCGGCCATGGTCGCCACGCGCGAGACCACGCTGTCGATCACGCCACGTGCAATGTTCTCGCGCGGCTCACCGCGACCGATCAGGCTGATGACCTCGCTTTCGGCAAACACCGTGCACATGCTGCTGATCTTGGTGGGCTCACCGGAACGCGCAAGGTCGGCCATCTGCTGTTGGGAAATACCCAGACGGTCGGCCATGATCTCCAAAAAGCGCCCCGTACCGGCAGCGCACTTGTCGTTCATGGCGAACTTGGCCACGCGGCCACTTTTAAGCTGAATGACCTTGGTGTCCTGGCCGCCCACGTCAATCACCGTGCCGTGATCGCCAAACAGGCGCACGGCACCGGTGCCGTGGCAGGTGATCTCGGTCACGACCTTGTGCGCATAGGGCACGGCGACACGGCCGTAGCCGGTCGCGATCACGCGCACGTCGTCGGCAGCCACGTCATAGTCGGCTGCAGCGAGCTCGCCGCGCAAGCGCTCGGCCGCATCGACCGACGAATACCCCGTCGGCATGACGCAGGTCCACGCAATGGCGCCGTCCGTCTCCACCACTGCAGCCTTCGCGGCCGTCGAGCCTATGTCGATACCAATGCCAACCACGGCATCCTCCTTCTATGCGGCAAAGCAACTATCCCTTTGCCGCATTTGTCCTACAGGGTTTCGATGAAGGCGGCGATGCGCGTCTCGATCTGGCCCATGTCACCGTTGCTGTAGTCGGTCTCGATCTTCATATACGGAATACCCGCACCCTCGACGGCCTCCTGCATGCGCGCGCTCTCAACGTTGAAGGTGTGGCAGGCCTGTAGCACGCTCTCTACCACGCCATCGACATGGTACTTCTCGCACATGGCCAGCGTATTTTCCATACGGCCGTCGTTGGGCGTCATGACCGAGCAGCTGATGTCCAGGTAGCGGTCGGCGATGGCGCGCAGGATGTCGGGAGCCTCCGGATCGATCATCATGGCCGCCGTGCGCTCTCCCGAGCAATCGTCCATGCACACGACCACGCCGCCGTTGGACTCGATGGTGCGACCGATCTTGTTAATCACGCCGCCCACGGGGCAGCCGGTGATCAGAATGCGCTTGGCATCCGCCGCAACCGGGCGCTCGCCCGCGTCGTAAGCCTCACGCAGCTTGGCAACCTTTTGCTCAAGCTGCTGCGTATAGGCCTCGATATCAAAGCTAAACGTACCGGCAAACATGGTGCTCATCAGGTCGACGCCGCTCATGGCCGCCGGCTGGTTCGCCTGCAGCGCAAACATGTCGAGCTGGGCCGCACGCAAGCGGTTGCGACGACGGACGGCAGCGCGCAGGTCATCGTCGGTAATCGTGATGCCGTAGAAGCCCTCGAGCTCCTCCTTGAGCAGGCGGCACTCCTCGTACCAGCCCTCACGCTCGTAGGCGCGATCGCGACCTTGCGGAAGATGCAGAATGTGCGTGCGCTTGAGCTCGTTGAGTAGCTCGTACATCTTCTTCTTGCCGTCGCAGGTGGTCTCACCGATGATCATGTCGCTAAAGTACGTAAACGGGCACTTTTGCGAGTAGGCAAAGCCGTACGTAGACTTGATGAGCGGGCACAGGTTTGCCGGCAGCACCTTCTCGGCCTCGGGAATCACCTCGTCGGACGTGCCGCACAGCGCCACGCTCGCAGCCCCCGCGGCATCGATAATCTCGAGCGGCGTATAGCTGCACAAAAAGCCGACCAGACGATTGCCCGCCTGCTTGTAATCCTTGACACGAATAAACGCCGCCTTGCGCTGCTCGTTGAACTCCTCAAACGTGGATGGCAACGGCTGCTCCATATTTTCCGACATATAACTCCTTAACAAACCTTTTGACCAACCAAGGAAACGGCTTTCCCAGGTGCCCGAGGTTGCCGTGAAAGAGAAGCGCCGCGTACTTTGGTACGCAAACGATGGTTTGAACGGCAAGATCGGGTGCCTGGGGAAGCCGCCGGGACGGATACCCCTAAATGGTTTCCAAGAAAGCCTCAATCCTGGTTTGCAGTTGGCCTGCATCCTCGCCGGCGTAGTCGGTCGTGATGTGCATAAACGGAATGCCGGCCTCCTCGGCAGCCTTCTCCACGGCAAACGACTCCATCTCGTAGAGCGTGCAGAACTGCAGGGCCACGTCGACGATGCCGTCGGCATGCAAGTCCTTGGCCATCTGGACAATGTCCTTCATACGCTGATCGTTGGGCGTAAAGACGGCGCAGTTAATCTTAAAGTAGCGCTCGGCGATGGCGTCGAGCATCTCGTCGACCGTCTCACCGGACTCGTCGACCAGGTCCTTGTAGTAGCGCGAGCCCGTGCAGGACTCCTCGCCTACCACAACGCCGCCGGCCTTCTCGATGAGGTTGAACAGCTTCCAGTTGGGCACGGCCATGGGCGTGCCGGTGTACAGGATGCGCTTGGTCCCCTTGGGCGCCACGCCCTCGCCGGCCTCAACGCGCTGCTCGCACTCGGCGGCCATCTCGTTGATGGCTCCGGTCAGACGCGGCGTGTCGTCCATAAAGGCGGCCTGAACGGTCAGCAGGCTGTCGAGACCGCTGATGGGCGCCGGATCGGCAGCGCGCGTGGCAGCCAGACGCTGCAGGGCGCGACGCTTCTCGTTGACGGCGTGGATGGCAGCCTTCAGGCGCTCGGGCGTAATCTTGACGCCGCACTCTTCCTCGATCTTGGCGGCAAGCTTTTTAACCTCGGCCTTCCAGGTCACGAGCGTCGACTCGTCGTGCACGTTGGGGATATCCATGACGTACATGTTCTTTTGCGTGGCAAAGAACTCGTAGGCCTTCTTCTTGCCATCGCAGGTGTTCTCGCCCACCACCAGATCACTCGACTCAATGTAGGGGCAGACCTCGCCCAGCTTAAAGCCGGCAAAGCTCTTGATGAGCGGGCAGGTGTTGCGCGGCAGATGCTCCTCGACCTTGTCGGTCGCCCAGTCGGCACCCGAGCACAGGCCAACGGGGATGCCATCGCAGGCAAGCACGATCTCCTCGGGCACGTACACACAGAACGAACCGACGATCTTGGTGGCCTCGCCGGCCTCCTTCTTGTCGAGCATCTCCTTAATACGGCCGCTGTGGATGTTGGTGGCGACAAAATCCAGGTAGGACGTGGACTTGGGGCGATTGTTCTGCGTCAGGAACATATCGCCGTACATCTGGCCCACGGCGCCCAGCAGCATATCGTGGTCGGCAAGATTCATGCCGAGGCTCTCCCACATCGGATGGAAATCAAATTCTTCAGCCATGACGGTTCCCCTCTCGAACCAAATACGGATAACTACGGTATTGCTGCACGGTGGGCGGCGAAAACCCAGCCGTGCCTAAACCCGGAATTTTGGGGAACCTGCTTTGCGGTCGATTATTTAGTTGTGCGTCGTCTCTCCCGGAGCCGTGAACATACCTGCTCATATGCGACTCCGAGCCATATACAGGGCGCGCGCGGCAACGCGGCGAATGTATGTCGTCTGCGGCATGTGCGCGTCCTCCTTTACAAGTTAAGGTCAACTATATCAACGGTCGTCGACCATGCGAACACCGTTGACATTCGTACGACAGCGTCGTGTGCCGCCGTTTAATAAATAATTATCTGTGTTGATAAGAGTTTGTCATCCTTCATTCGGCGAACGGCAAGACAAAGCCGCCGAGACTTATATCCCCGACGGCATTACCCGGCGCTACCGACAAACCAGATGGATCCTGCTGGCATCAAAATGCATACGCAGGGTCTCGCCTTCTTGCGGTAACCCATCCGCTGGTACGCTCAATTTGTTGACCTTCCACTGCAGACGCGTTGGCGCATCGGCCCGCGGCGCATCCAACAGCACCAGGCGCTCAAAACGCGAATCGCTCACGCGCGCCACGTGCAGGTCGTAGCTGTTGCGACCCCGCTCGGCACGGTTGTCCACATGGAAGTAGCTCGCGCGAATGCCCAGGTACGCCACATTATCGGGAACCTCGCGACCCACGTTAAAGGTCATGCCCCAATCGAGCGCCTCAACTTCTTCGTCGCCGATCTTGCGCGCCCGGCTTGTGTTCTTGCAGCCCGTCAGGCGCAGCGCCGCCAGCGTCTGCGGACGGCGGACCACGTCCTCGACGGAGCCGATCTCCTCAACATGCCCGTCGTGCATCACGCAGATGCGCTGGCACAGGCGGCACGCTTCGTCGATGTCGTGGCTCACATAGAGCACGGTGCGGTTGCATACATCGAACAGGTCGAGCATGTTCTGTTCGAGGGCGCTCTTAAGATAGGAATCGAGTGCGCTCATGGGCTCGTCGAACATAAAGATGCCCGGGTGAGCCGCCACCATACGGGCAAGCGCCACACGTTGCTGCTGACCGCCCGAGAGGCGCGCGGGATAGCGGTCGGCAAAATCGGCTAGGCCAAAGATGCCCAGGTAGCGCTCGGCAAGTTTTTTACGCGCCGCGGCGTCGCCCGCGTCCTTTACGCCGGCACATACGTTATCGGCCACCGTCATGTTGGGAAACAGCTGATAGTTTTGGAACAGCAGGGCGCATTTGCGCTCCTGGGGCGACAGGTTGATGCCCGCCGCCGAGTCAAAAAAGGTCACGCCGTTGACGACGATCTTGCCCTCGTCGGGCGTCTCCACACCGGCAATGCAGCGCAAGGTGCAGCTCTTGCCGCAACCCGAGGCACCCAGCAGCGCCACGCGCTCCTCGCCAGCCTCGAGCTGAATGTCGAGAGTAAAGCCGGGATAGCGCTTTTTGATATCCAGAACGAGCGACATGGCTTATCGACCTCCCTTTGCGACCGTGTCATCGCGCATAAGCTCGGCCAACGCCTCGCGATCGATACGCAGCGCATCTCCGCCGACTGGGTCGAGCGAATCGGTCTGGCCGCCCAGCTGCTTGGCCTGCTTGCGCTCCGCGCGGGACAGGCCGCGCTCGCGATACTTTTGCGAATGCGCCGTGTACATGTTGATGAATAGGATGACCAGAAAACTGAACGCAATTACGACCACGACCCAAAAGAGGGCCACCGACGTGTTGCCGCCCATCCACTCAAAGTAGATGGCGATGGGGATGGTCTGGGTAATGCCGGCGTAGTTGCCCGCAAAGAACAGGGTGCAGCCAAACTCGCCCATGGCACGCGCGAAGGCGAGCACCGTGCCGGCGGCAATCGAGGGCCAGCCAAGCGGCATCATAAGCTTGGTAAAGATGCGACGCTCGGACCAGCCAAGCGTGCGCGCCGCATCGAGCATCTGCGTGTCGAGGCTCTCGAAGGCTCCGAGCGCCGTGCGGTAGACCAGCGGAAACGACACAACGACGGCTGAAATGACCGCCGCGGGCCAGGTAAAGACGATCGAGATGCCGTGCGCGATGAGCCACCGGCCCACCCCGGTCGAGCGGCCAAACAGCATGAGGAGCAAAAAGCCGCAGACCGTGGGCGGCAGCACCATAGGAATCGTAAAGACCGAATCGAGCAGGCCCTTGATGCGACTCGAGGTACCCATAGTCTTCCACGCGGCAAACAGGCCCAGTGCAAAGGAAATCAGCAGGGTAAGGCCGCTCGTTTTGATAGACACCCAAAACGGACGGTAGTCGATACCACCAAAGAAGACTGCGGCGCGCTCCGCCAGCGACGGCGGCATCGTCGTCGACACGTCCGCATACCGCACGAGGGCGGCATTATCACTCCACAGGACGCCGTCACCCAAGTCAAGCTCGACATTCGCGGCGTCGGCGGCATTCACCACCGTGTAGTAATCGCCGTTGCCGCCCTTCACCTTAAACTGATAGCGGTAATCGCCCTGCACCAGCGCGTTATCCGAGGTAAAGACCCATTCGAGCTTAGAGTCCTCCAGCAACGCCCCACCCATGGAGTGCGACTTGTCGAGCCCTACGAGCATCTTCTTGAGCGCCTTTTGGTCATCTGCCTTTGAGATGTCGAACCCCGCGTCTTTGGCGGCATGGGCGTCGACCCAGACCACGATGTTCTCGGGCGTCGTCACCGTCACGAGGGTCGTCTTCTTGTAAATGAGAAATCGATAGCCCTCGGGCTGCCCCGCAAACGAACGGGACGTGCCCTTGGCATTGCGCTCAAACGCGTTGAGGCCAAACCCGACACCATCGATAAGCGCGGAATCTTCGGTCGCCTGGCACCCATCGGCGGTGGTGAAGAGCGCCTCGGCCCGGGCAACTCCGGGCCGCGCGATCAGCGCGCACAGGACCGCAGCCAGCACAGCCAGCAGGCGAATCGTTTTTCTTGACACGGGCGACTCCTCAAACACACGGTAACGGCGCTGTGGGTACGCCGCTTCTATCTAAAAAGGGCGGGCGATCGCAAGAACGCCCGCCCTCAAGGATATCGTTATCCAGTGCTCTACCGCACTACTCGGAAAGCTCAAAGCCGTACTTGGCCCAAATCTTCTGTGCCTTCTTGTTGGTCAGGCAGAAGTCGATGAACGCCTTGGCCTCGTCGGCATGCTCGGAGCTCTCGGCCACGGCACCCGGGTACACAATGGGCTTGTGCGAATCCTCGGGGCACACGAAGGCCTCCTCGATGCCGTCATAGCGGTAGATGTCAGAGCTATAGACAAAGCCGGCCACGCAGTCACCCGTGGACACGTAGGCGGCAGCGGTACCGACCTTGTCGGCCAGCGCGACCTTGTCGGCGATCTCGGGCGCGTACTCGCCGTCGTCGCCCTCGGTACCGGTGTAGAGGCCCACGGAGGCCAGGGCCTGGTTGGCATACTTGCCAGCGGGAACGGTCTTGGCGTCACCAACGGCGATCTTGCCGTCCAGATTCGCGACGTCGGCGATGGCCTCGACCTTAGTGTCGGAGCCCTCGGCGCGAATGATCACGAGGTCGTTGACGAACATGTCCTCACGCGTGTCGGTGTCGACGAGCTCAGCGGTCTCAGCGTCGTCCATGGTGCCCTTGGAAGCAGTGATGAGCACGTCGACCACAGCGCCGGCCTTCATCTGCTCGACGAGGTCGCCAGAAGCCTTAAACTGCGTGTCGGCAAAGGTGGTGCCGGTCTGGTCGGTATAGAGCTCCTGAACCTCGGGCAGGGCCTTCTCGAGCGAGTTGGCGGCAAAGACCTGCAGCTCAACAGCCTTCTTCTTAGAGGAAGACTTGGCAGAGCCGGCATCGGAACCAGCGGGCTCGGACGTCTTGTTGCCCGAGCAGCCAGCAAGGCCAAGGCCGGCGGCAGCGGCAGCAGAAAGCGAGACAAAACCGCGGCGAGAAACCATATCGAACATATTCAACCCTTTCGGACGATTTGCCCGGGTACCCCACCGCGGGCTTTATTCTGTTACTAGATTATACTTTCTCGCGAATAATGGTAGTGAGAAATTATTCTCGCCAGAGAATATAGTTTCGAATTACCGTGCACCTCGGCGTCACTTCGGCGGGAAACAAAGGCGGAGCAGCCGTTCAGGTCACTCCGCCGCAGGTAAACCGCTTAGTTGGTATGTCCGCCGCCCGCTGTCATCTGAGCCGCATGCTCCAGCTGGTCTGCTATGGCCTCCCAGCTTTCGCGGGCGGCCTTCGTAGAACCGGGAAAGTTTACGACAAGTGTATGACCTCGTTGCATGCAAATAGCGCGCGAGAGCATGGCGCGGCGCGTCTTGGTCATGGAGTATGCGCGGATTGCCTCTGCAATACCCGGCACATCACGGTCGCAGACGGCACGCGTCGCCTCGGGCGTCACATCGCGCATCGAAAGCCCCGTGCCGCCGCAGGTGAGCACGACATTGGCGTGGCACTCATCGGCGGCTTCCACAATGGCATCACCAATCTCGCTGACGTCATCGCGCACGACCACATGTGAGGCGACCGTCCAGCCCTGCGCCTTGATAAGCTCCTCGAGTGCGGCTCCGGCCTCGTCCTGCGCAAGATCGCGTGTGTCCGAACACGTCACGATCGATATCTTCAACTCCATAGTCTTCCTCCTACAACACCGTTCCCTCGGGCAGGTCGACGCGGACAACGTCCACGACATCGCCCGCCTTGAGCTCGCACGGTCCTTCGTCAATACGCAGCAGGCAGTTGGCCCGCTGCATCGTGCCGAGCAGCGCCGAATTCTGCGTCTTGGCCTCGGTCACCAACAGCTCACCGGTCTCGGGGTCGCGCAAAACCGTGGCGCGATCGAAGAAGCGTCGGTCCTGGCGCTTTTTCACGCCGTGCGTGAGCGTCGCCTGCTGCACGGGACGCGCGCCCTCGGCAAAGCCGTGCATCTTACGAATCGCCGGGCGGGCGAGCATCTCAAAGCCCACGTACGCTGCGGCCGGATTGCCCGAAAGTCCCAGGTATGGTTTGCCGCCGAGCAGGCCAAACGTGATGGCCTTGCCGGGACGCATTGAGATGCGATCGAACAGCACCTCACCCTCGCGCTGGACCAACGCCGTCACGTAGTCGTAATCGCCCGCCGAGGCGCCACCACTCGTAATGACAAAATCGCACTCCTGCACGGCACGATGCACCAGCTCGGCAATCGCCTGCTCATCGTCGGGCGCAATGCCGTAGAACACGGGCTCGGCGCCGGCATCGAGCGCCTCGGCCATCAGCGCCGAGGAGTTGGAATCGCGAATCTGACCGCGCGCCGGTACCTTACTCGGTGCGACCAGTTCCGTGCCCAGCGAGATGATGCCCACACGTGGGGCAGCGTGCACCTTCACGCTCGCGTATCCGGCGCTTGCCAGCAGACCCGCGCCCGCCGGAGCCACAATCTCGCCGGCATGCATCACAACATCGCCGGCATGGGCCTCCTCGGCAGCAGAGCGAACGTTCTCCCCCACCTTTGCCGGCGCCGAGAACCTCACACGCGAGCCCTCGTTGCCGTCGCCATCGAGCACCTCGACGATCTCGTATTTCACCACGGCATCGACACCTTCGGGTACCGGCGCACCCGTCATGATGCGAACCGCCTCGCCCGTGCCAACCACGCCCTCAAAGACATGACCCGCCGCCTCGTGCCCCACGACAGAAAGCGTCACGGGCGCATCAGTGGACGCTTTGGCGAGGTCGACGGCGCGCACGGCATACCCGTCCATGGCGCTGTTGGCAAACGGCGAAATGTCGATATCGGCCACAGCATCCTCGGCCAAGGGAAAACCAGCCGCCTGCCACACGGGAATCTCGACGAGATCGGTCGGAGCAACGTTCGACAGAACAATCGACTGTGCGTCCTCCAGCGGAATGAGTTTCTCTGCCATATGCACCTCTTAATGCCACGGCGCACAACAGGGGCGCCAATTCTTTATGCTTGTCTCAGTATAATCCCCCGACGCACGACCGCGACTCGGCCTGTACCCGCAAATACACCTGTCGGTTGCAGGCCGCGAAACAGAATGGAAACCAACCCACCGGCTCGTCGCGTTTACCGCGTTTTATAATGCTTGCGTTGCAACCTAAAAGAGGAACGTATGGCTCATAACGACAAACCTGAAAGCGCAAACGAGGCGCAGGATCATTCCCAGCCGCTCGACGACGGTGGCTTTTTCTCCCTGAACGACGTCATCACGGCAGGCAGGCATCAACTTACCCGCTCCGAGCATCTCTTGGCTGCCGACACGCGCCGCAACGCCCGCAACCTACTCGCGAGCGCTAAGTTGCTCGCACTCGTCGTCATCGTCTCGCTCGCCATGGGCGTTGCCGCTTGGGCGTTTTTGGCCTCGCTGAATATCGCGACCGACTATCGCGAGCACCATGCGTGGATTTACGCGCTGCTTCCCGTTGTGGGCATGGCCACCGCGTGGGTCTACAAAAACCACGGTCTTGCCGCCAAACGCGGTAACAACCTGGTCATCGACTCCGCTCTGGGCACCCGTCTCATCCATATGCGCATGGCCGTCCTCACCTTCGTCTGCTCCACGCTCACGCACCTAACGGGCGGATCGGCCGGTCGCGAGGGAGCTGCGGTGCAGATTGGCGGCACCATCGCCAGCAACATCTCGAGCCTAGCCCACCTCAAAAAGCATGACCACCACGACCTCATGCTCGCCGGCATCTCGTCGGCCTTTGGCGCCGTATTCGGCTCGCCCCTTGCCGGGGCTTTCTTTGGCATGGAGATGTGCTTTATCGGCAAGATCGACTACACCGCGGGCATCTACTGCCTGGTCGCCTCGTTTACCGGCTACTTTACATCACTCGCCCTGGGTACCGAGTACGAAGCGAATGTCATCGCCAGCGTTCCCGCTATGACGCCCAAAACGGTCGTCATCGTTGTTATCAGCGCAATTATCTTCGGTCTGACGGCACGCCTCTTTGCCTGGTCGGTTCGAACCGTCAAGAGCCTCTACGGTCGCTTTATCACCAATTACCTCGTTCGCGCACTCATCGGAGCACTCGTGGTTTTGGCCGCCTATGCCCTCCTCGACGCCTGGAACTACGCCGGCCTTTCCACGTGGCTTTCCGGCGCCGGATTTGCCGGCAACACCACCCTGGCGGACGCAGCCATCAAGTTGGTCGTCACAGCGCTTACCCTAGGCGCGGGCTTCCAAGGCGGCGAGGTCACGCCCCTGTTTGGCATCGGTGCGGCGCTCGGCGGCTGGATAGGTTGCCTCGTCGGAATCGATCCCAGCTTTCTGGCAGCGCTGGGCATGCTCGGCGTGTTCTGCGCCGGCCTTAACGTGCCCATCACCACCTGTATGATGGCCATCGACCTGTTCCACGGCACGGCAGCCGGGTTCTTTGTCATCGTGGCCTTTATCAGCTACCTAACCGCCGGTCACCGCGGCGTGTACCCCGCCCAGCGCATCATCTCACCCAAGCGCCGTTCGCTTATTGTGGATGAGGGCGGTACGGTAGCGGATGCTATCGAGCGCCACAACGACCTGATAGAGTAGATGTAATAATCGCCGTGCAGCCACAATCGGGGGCAATTCGACCTGAGCGCGACCGCACTGTCATGTCACACGCCGGGAGTCGCCCCATGCACGCAACTGATTTTGGTCGCACGCTCATCATCGCCAACCCAGCCGCCCAGTCGGGCGCCGCGCGCGAAGTTGCCGAGCGCCTGCAACGCTTTTTGGACATGACCGCGCGCGCATCCCAGTTTGACCTGGTGCTGACCGAGCGCATGGGACACGCCAAGGAACTGGCCGCCCAGGCAACGGACTATCGCACCGTTATCGCACTCGGCGGCGATGGCGTGATCCACGAGGTCGTCAACGGGCTTATGACGCAGGATGAGGCGGTCCGGCCCGCCCTTGCCGTCCTGCCCGTGGGCTCCGGCAACGATTTTGCCCAAACGCTCGGTATCGATGATTTCTCCGGCAAGGATTTTGGCGCGCTGCTCACCTGCGAGCTGCAGCGTCAGGATATCGGGCGGATTCGCTCATTGAGCCCTGCGAGCGGTAGCGGCGAGGCTTCCATTGAGTACTACGACCAGACGCTTTCGGTCGGCATCGATGCCGCCATCGGCCTTGGCACCACCGAGCTGCGCAAAAAGACGGGCCTCGCCGGCGCTCCGCTCTACACCCTATCGGGACTTGAGCAGTTTGGCCTACGCTATCGCAACTACCCCATGACAGTCAGCTTTGACAGAGCGCCCGCCGAACGCGTGAGGGCGATTATCATGGCGATTCAGCTGGGTCCTACGTATGGCTCGGGCTATCGCATCTGCCCCGATGCCGACCCCTGTGACGGCACACTCGACGTCTGCTACGCCTGCGGCCCCGTCCCTCGCGCGGTTGCCCTGCCCATGTTCCTTTCGGCCAAAGACGGCCACCACACCAAGCTGCCACCGGTTCGCATGCGCCGCTGTCGCCATGCCGAGCTTACCTTTGAGGAGCCCGACTACCCCATCCAGGCCGACGGCGAGCCCGTTGTCGCCTCGCGCATCGAGGTCGACATCCTCGCCGGCGCCCTCCACGTCTGGCACCCCACCCGCTAACCCAACCTAAGTTGCGGTGAAATAGGGACTGTCTTACGGCTTTAGCTGCATAAACAGTCCCTATTTCACCGCAACTTACGAGGAGGCTATTCCTCCCCGCCCGGCTTGCGACGGTTGGCCTTTTTAATGGCGTTGAAGTGCTTGTCATTAAGCCTGCGCTGGCGAGAGCGCTGAGGCACCTTGGTCTTTACGCGTCGACGCGGTGGACGCCCGCGACGCTCAAGCTCAGCGCGCAGCTTACGCAGGCAGCTCGCGCGATTCTGAAACTGGCTGCGGCTCTCACGCGCCGTCACGACAATCCCCGTGGGCCCATGTTTCATGCGCACCGCAGAGTCCGTCGTGTTCACGCCCTGCCCACCCGGACCCGTCGCGCGAAACACCTGTACCTCGCAATCGCGCGCCAGCTCCTCAACCGACATCTCGGCAAAGCGCGCATACTCGCGCCAGCCCATCTTGTTCTCGTCCATATCAACACCTCCCCTCATACAAAAAATGTGACAAAGGGACAGTCCCTTTGTCACATCGCATACCAATCGCTTGTGTTGCGCGCTTAGGCGAAGGTGATCTCGCCGTTCTCGCAGTCCATATCGGCGATACGGGCCAAGCTCTCAACGCGGAAGCCGCGCTTACGGAGCTTATCGCCGCCGCCCTGGAAGCCCTTCTCAACGGCAATGCCAATGCCGGCAACTTCGGCGCCCGCAGCCTCGCAGATCTTAATAAGGCCCTCAAGCGCGCAGCCGTTGGCCAGGAAGTCGTCGATAATCAGGACCTTATCGCCCTCGGACAGAAAGCGCTTGCCGACAATGACCGGGTACTCCTTCTGCTTGGTAAAGGAATAGATGGTCGTGGCATACTGCTCGCCGTCAAGGTTGATGGACTGGGCCTTCTTTGCAAAGACCACCGGCACGCCGCCAAAATGCTGAGCTGCGATGCAGGCCATACCAATACCCGAAGCCTCAATCGTCAGGATCTTGTTGATCTCGACACCCTCGAACAGACGGGCCCATTCGGCGCCCATGTGGTCGAACAGCTCAACGTCGCACTGGTGGTTGAGGAAGGCATCAACCTTAAGGACGTTACCGGCCTTTACGATGCCGTCATGGCGAATACGATCCTCAAGCTCCTGCATGGCGCAACCCCTTCTCGCGGCAACGATACCGCGCGATTAATAAACGTTGTTCGATAGTCTACCACGGACCGACCCCCGCCCGCCCCACAAGCCACATCGCACCACAAACCAGTCTTTTTGGGACGGCGCGAATCGTGGCAGACAGCCTCCCAACATGCTAATGGCGGGCGCGCATCTTCACCAAACGCACCATGGCAAGCGCAAAGCCCACGGCGGCCACAGCCATGAGTACGTAGAACACCGAGCGAAAGCCGAATAGGAATACGTCCGGACGACCTGTAACAAAACTGGTCACGGCCTCGCCCATTGCCACGCTCATCTGCCCATACAGGATATGCGACGCCGCCGTAATGCCGAGCGCCATGCCGGCGTAGCGTGCCAAACTACCCAGGCTGCCCGCAAAGCCGAGCGCTTCGCGCGGAGCCGAGCCCATATACAGCGAGTTGTTGGGGCTCTGGAAAATCGACGTACCGCACGACATAAACGCGGCACAGCACACAATCACAGGGATGGAAGAGTGCTCGTCGAGCGTACTTACCGCAAAGAGCCCGCACACGTACACGCCCAGGCCGACCGCCGTGGGACCCTCGCAGCCAACACGGTCCGAAACCGCACCCGAAAGCGGGCCGATAAAGGCATTCACCATCGGCAGCGCCAAAAACAGCAATCCGGAAATGTCGGAACCAAAGCCGTGGGCGTCCTGAAAATAGAACGGCAGGATAAACTCGGATGCGCCAATACCAACGAACACGATGAGCATGCAGGCAAGATTGATGGTGAAGGCCGAATTTGCAAAGCAGCGACGCGCGGCCTCCGCCAGCGACATGGGGCGCTCGCCGGCCTCCGGCTTTACATGCGGCAGCGTGTAGAGCCCCACGATAAACGAGATGACGCCAATGGGCAGGTTGATGAGGAAGATGCTCTCCCAAGGAAAGCTTGCCACCAGCATGCCGCCGAGCACGGGGCCACACATCATGCCGAGGGCCACAAAGGTCGCGAGAATACCCATAGCACGGCCTCGTTCGCGCGCCGGAAACGACTCGGTGATGATACCCATGTTGTTAGCCATGGCCGCCGCGCAACCGACACCCTGAACAATGCGTGCCAGGATAAGAACCTCGAGCGAGGCCGAAAGGCCGCACAGCAGCGAACCGACCGAAAAGACGATGACACCCAGCTGGAACACATTCACCTTGCCGCGCACGTCACCCAGACGGCCAAACGGCAACATAGCCACGCATGTCGCAAGCAGGTACACCGAGCTCACCAGCTGAATGCGATCGAGGCCCACGCCCAGCTCCTTTTGCATCACGGGCAGCGCCACGGTCACGACGGTCGAATCCAAACACACCATAAACGTCATGATGAGCACGGTAAATAGAATCGCCCATTTGTTCTTGCCATGGGTGTCGCCCTCTAGGGCAATATGCTCGCGGCGCAGCTGCTCTGCAGTTTTCTCCATATCCATCCTTTCAAGTGGCGCAATGCAAAAAAGGGGCCCCAATCGCCTGTAAACAGTCGCAATTGGGGTCCCGCCTACGGAATCGGAACGAAAGGCCACCGAAGCTTTCTGCCAGCATCGGCGCCTTGTGCGAACGCTAGCCTAGCACTGCTCGAGCGCCTGCTCAAGGTCGGCAATCAGATCGGCCGTGTCCTCGAGGCCGCACGACAGGCGCACCATGTCGGCGGAGATACCGCAGGCGATGAGCTCCTCATCGTTCATCTGGCGATGCGTGGCATTAGCGGGATGCAGGCAGCAAGTACGGGCGTCGGCCACGTGCGTGGCGATCTGGGCGAGCTTGAGGCTCTTCATAAAGGTCTCGGCCGCCGCGCGACCACCATTAAAGCCAAAGCTCACAACGCCGCAGGTACCGTTTGGCATGTACTTCTGAGCGAGGTCATAGTACTTGTCGCCCTCCAGGCCCGGATAGCTCACGAAGCGCACCTTGGGATGGCTCTGCAGGAACTTGGCAACGGCCAGGCCGTTCTCGCAATGACGCGGCATGCGCACATGCAGGCTCTCGAGCGAGCTGTTCAAGAAGAACGCCGCCTGCGGGTTCTGCATGGGGCCAAGATCGCGCATGAGCTGCGCGGTGGCCTTGGTAATGAAGGCGCCCTCGCGACCGAACTTCTCGGCATAGGTCACGCCATGGTAGCTCTCGTCAGGCGTGGTGAGACCCGGGAACTTGTCCGCATGGGCCATCCAGTCAAACTGGCCGTGGTCGACGATCACGCCGCCCAGGTAGGCAGCATGTCCATCCATGTACTTGGTGGTGGAGTGCGTAACGATGTCGGCGCCCCACTCAAAGGGACGGCACATCACGGGCGTCGGGAAGGTGTTGTCGACCATCAGCGGCACGCCGTGGTCATGTGCGGCCTTGGCAAAGCGCTCAATATCGAGCACGGCAAGGGCGGGATTTGCGATCGTCTCGCCAAAGACGAGCTTTGTGTTGGGCTGAAAGGCAGCCTCCAGCTCCTCATCGGTGCAGTCGGGAGCGACGAACGTGCAGGTCACGCCCATGCGGCCCATGGTGTGGGCGAGCAGGTTATACGTACCGCCGTAAATGGCAGAGCTTGCGACCACGTGATCGCCGGCACCGGCAACGTTAAAGATCGCGAGGAAGTTCGCAGCCATGCCCGAACTCGTGAGCATCGCTGCGGTGCCGCCCTCCATCTCGCAGATCTTGGCGGCAACCAAATCGCACGTGGGGTTCTGCAGACGGCTGTAGAAGTAGCCAGACTCCTCCAGGTCAAACAGCTTGCCCATGTGCTCCGACGTGTCGTACTTCCACGTGGTGGACTGGTAGATAGGCACCTGGCGCGGCTCGGCATCTCCCGGGTGATAGCCGCCCTGAACACATGTAGTACCGATGGTCTGCTCGCTCATATCTAGCTCCCTTGCCTGGGTTACGTTTTATTCGGTTCACGATACCGCTACCCTGTACCCCTCTCAACCCATCCCCAAGGTAGGTTAAGGGACAAATTGATCAGGGGTATTTATCTCAAGCCTTGGGCATTTGCTCGATAGATAAAAATGAGGCATACATGAAGCTCTCGATGATTACATGCCCCGTCACGGGTACCATAGGCGGGTACACCGTGACCAAGGAGACAACGATGAAGCAAATCGATACGGCCCAGCTCGACATCACCGCCTGTCAGGTTCAAGCTGCCGAATATCACGCCCGTGGCTTCAACTGCGCACAGGCCGTCGCCTGCACGCTCGCGCCCGCCGTCGGGCTCGACCCCCAGACCGCCTTTACCCTCACCGAGGGCTTTGGCGCCGGCATGGGTGGCATGACCGAGACCTGCGGCGCCATCTCGGGCGCCGTGGCCATCATGGGCTTCGTGATGAGCGACGGCATGGAAAACCCCAAGACTAAGGGCCAGACCTACAAGCTGTCGCGCGAAATCGCCAAGCGTTTTGGCGAGAAGAACACGACGACCATCTGCGGCACGCTCAAAGGCATCGGATCGGACAAGGGTCCGCTCCGCAGCTGTCCCGGCTGCATCGACGATGCCGTCGAGATCGCCTGCGATGTGCTAAAGCAGCTCGCCGAGTAAACGGCAGCAACAGAAAAACGACGGCCGTCGCGCTTGGAATCCATCCAAAAGCACGCCGGCCGTCGTCGTTAGAACTCGGCAAACTCGGGAGCACCGACCTCAATCTCCTCGCGCCCCGCCATAAGCTCGCGCATCTTAGCGCAAAATGGCTCCTGCTCCCCCGCCTTAAACACCAAATGAAGTGTCACGGCATCCGCGTAATCGGTATCCGAAACCTTGGCACCCGAATCCTGCGCCAAACGAAGTACCTGCTCGTACTGCGGATAGGCCACATGCACGTCAACCGGCACGACGCTTGTCATCTCAACGATCTGCCCGGCCTCCTGAGCCGCGGCCACCGCTGCCTGCGTCGCCGCGGTATAGGCGCGTACCAAGCCACCAGGCCCCAACAGCGTGCCACCAAAATAGCGCGTCACTACGCAGCAAACATTTTTGAGCTCCGCGCCGCGCAACACCTCGAGCGTCGGCATACCGCTTGTGCGGCTCGGCTCACCATCATCGCTCTGGCGTTCGCGTCCATCGACCAAAATCCACGCGGGAACATTGTGCCGAGCGTTGTAATGACGCTTGCGAACCATCTCGATAAAGGCATTCGCCTCATCCTCGGACTCAATATGGACCAGCTGGGCAATAAACCGGCTCTTGCGGTCCACAAACTCGCCCGAAGCCTCAATATTCGATTGCAGAGTAAAATAGCTGTCCAACAAAGCCCCTCAACAAAACTAAGCGCTGCAACAAACAGCCTCAATCATACGGCAAAGACAGCACCGTTGACCTCGCCAACAAGAACGGAAACGCCAATGATACCGTCACCAACAGCGAGAACCCGTCAGCGCGAGCAAGGTGCCTTGAAAGACAAGGGCATTGACCTTATGGTCATGCCCGAAGGCTTGAAAGGCAGATTGCCGCGCTGACGGGTTCGCAGCGTCAACAAAGTGCTGAGTGGGCCGATAAGCCGGGTTCTGTCGTGAACGGTCATTTATCTTGTCTGCACGTTACCGTGCAGCTCCACGCACGCTACCCGAACGCGGACCGGGCCGGCCCATAGCGTTCCTATTCGCGCTTGCTCCGGATGGGGCTTGCCAAGCCGCCGTGTTGCCACGACGCTGGTGGTCTCTTACACCACCGTTTCAGCTTTTCCCTTTACGCCTTGCGGCGCAGGTGGGAGTCTTCTTTTCTGCGGCGCTTTCCGTCGGATCACTCCGCCCGGCCGTTAGCCGGCATCCCGCCCTCTGGAGCCCGGACTTTCCTCACGCGTGCTGCAAGCAGCACATCGCGCGACCGTCTGGCCCACTCAGCAGTGCAAGAGTGTAACACACCGTTGCCGCAGGCAATGGCACAACGCAAACGCTCGACACGATAAACCAAGAACCGCCATGCGTTACAATGGTCCTGTCGATGGGCAACGTCGTCAGTCGAGACGCGACCGCGCTCCGCACCCCTCCGTCTACTCGGTGTGTTCCCGCCTCCTCCCCGAGGCGGGATGTCGGCATTTTTCATGCACCGACAACCAAATAGCCTGCAGACAGCATGGGCAGCATCGCGCGCCTCAGCAGCAAATGCAAAAAGGGACCCGTCCTTTGCGGACGGATCCCTTAAAACAAGTGATCGTCAAACCGATTTACTCGGCGTCGGTCTCCTCGTCCTTCTTCTCGGAAGGAAGCGGGGTAACCTCGATCTCGACGCCCAGAGTCTCAGCAGCAGACTTCATGGACAGGGAGATGCGACGACGGTCGAGGTCGATCTCCATGACCTTGACCTGAACCTTGTCGCCCACGTGGGTGACCTGAGAAGGCTGGTCAACGTGCTTGTTGGCCATCTCGGAGATGTGCACCAGGCCCTCGATGCCCTCGCCCAGGTCGACGAAAGCGCCGAACGGAACAAGCTTGGTCACAGTGCCCTCGACGATAGCGCCGACGGGGTACTTCTTGACCAGCGCGCGCCACGGATCCTCGGTGGTCTGCTTGAGACCCAGGGAGATGCGCTCGCGGTTGAGATCGACGTCGAGAACCTCGACCTCGACCTCCTGGCCGACCTTGACAACCTCGGAAGGATGGTTGACGTGGTTCCAGGAGAGCTCGGAGATGTGGATGAGGCCGTCAATGCCGCCGAGGTCGACGAAGGCGCCGAAGTCGACGATGGAGGAAACGGTGCCCTGGAGACGCATGCCAGACTTGAGCTTGGACAGGATCTCGGAGCGCTCGGCCTTACGGGACTCCTCGAGCACGACGCGACGGGAGAGGACGACGTTGTTGCGGTTGCGGTCCATCTCGATGACGCGGGCCTCGATGCGAGTGCCCATGTAGGAGGTGAGGTCCTTGACACGACGGAGGTCGACGAGAGAAGCGGGCAGGAAGCCACGCAGGCCGATGTCGAGGATCAGGCCGCCCTTGACAACCTCGATAACCTCGCCCTCGACGTTCTCGCCGGAGTTGAACTTCTCCTCGATGCGGTTCCAAGCACGCTCGTACTCGGCACGCTTCTTGGACAGGACCAGACGACCGTCCTTGTCCTCCTTCTGGAGAACCAGAGCCTCGATGGGATCACCGAGTGCAACGATGTCTGCAGGGTTAGCGTCCTTGCGGATGGACAGCTCGCGGACCGGGATAACGCCCTCGGACTTGAATCCGATGTCAACGAGCACCTCGTCATGCTCGATCTTAACGACAGTGCCGTTAACGAGATCGCCCTCATCAAAGTCGGTAATCGTACCGTCGATGAGGTTGTTCATCTCCTCCTCGTTGACATCGTCAAGAGAGAAAATGGACGAGTTCTGAATCTCACTCAAAGGTGGACCCCTTTCGAACTACGGGGCCCCGATTGCTAGGACCTACAGAAGGGTGCGACAAGCACACAACGTTTAGGAACACTCGGGAGCCGACAGATACTAATGTGACGCTTATGCAATCACGTTCGTATAGGTTACGGGGAAATGAGTTCGATTTCAAGCGTGAACTGCGATTTTTTACTCGTGTGGAGACTTTTTCGTAATCTTATGAACACACGTCTCCGCAACTTGACGATAACCAGCCAGGCATTCGGCTTTGGGGTAAAGTATCCGGAGCCAACGACTCTAGATCAAATTTACGAGAAAGGTGCCCGCGTGCTCAAAGCAGTCGTTTTCGATATGGACGAGACGCTTCTTAGCATCAACCTCAACGCGTTCATCCTTCGCTATTTTAAGGATGTCTCATCGATGCTCGCGGATATCGGGCACCGCAGCCGCGGTGGCACGATGGCGCGCCTCGGCACCATCCTGGTCGACCTCAACGCCAATCGCCGCAGCGGCACGGACAACCGCACCAATCTTGAGTTTTACCAAGAAGAGGTCGAGCGCCGATGCGGGATCTGCCTCTCCGATCCCCTCATCTACGAGGCGTTTACCTACTATGACCGCGAAGTTCTTCCGTACAAGAACGACGATGTCATTAACGCCCACGCCATGCCGGGCGCACACGCCGCGCTCCAGGCCGTACAGGACGCAGGGCTGCGCTGCGCGCTCTTTACCAACCCCAGCTTTCCCCAGGGCGCCATCGAGTGCCGCATGGGTTGGGGCGACCTGGCCGACGCTCCCTTTGAGCTCGTCACGCACATGGGAAACACCACCCGCTGCAAGCCCGATGCCACCTACTATCTAGAGCAGCTTCAGGTGATGGGGCTCGAGCCGCACGAGGTCCTTATGGTTGGCAACGATCCCAAACGCGACTTTCCGTCCCCCGATTGCGGCATCCAAACCGCCTTTGTGGGCCAGGGCAAGCCCAGCCGAGCCACCTGGCGCGGAACCATGGAAGACTTCGCCCGCGACTTTAACGCCGTAGTAGAAGCCTTCTACGAACACCAAGTAGCCGACGAACTGTCGTAGGACCCCTTGCTCCAAACCAAATATCGCCGCAGGTTGAGCACAAGTCAGCGAAAATGCCCCTAAGCGAGCAATGTGCCTTGAAAGAGGAGGGCATAGGCCTTCTGGCCATGCCCGACGATTGAAAGGCAGATTGCCGCTTAGGGGCGTTTGCAGCGTCAACTGGTTACGCGGTTTGGTAAAACCGCGTAACTAGCACACCTGGGTTTTACCGATCATGATGTTGAGGATCTCGATGTCGGTGTCCTTCATGCCCACGCGGCCTACGTAGCCCATACTGGCGATTGTTTGCTCAACGGTATCTTGGATCAGGCCCTCGCCGGCGCGGAAGCCGCGACCCTGCATGGCCATATCATGGCCCAGAATCGCCGCATCGACGGCAGCCGAGATCTTGGCGGCACAGCTCGCCTTGGCGCCGTCGCACACGATGCCGCCCACGTTACCGAGCGTGTTCGAGACGGTCGCGCCAATCTGTTCGCGCGTGCCACCGCACAGCCAGGTAATCGCAGCGCCGGCGCCGCACGCAGCGCAAATAGCACCGCAAAACGCCGAAAGCGCACCAATATAGCTCTTGATATGCACGGCGATAAGATCGGACAGCATCACGGCGCGCACCAGGCGCTCGTGGTCGCAACGCAGGTACTCGGCATACTCCATGACGGGCAATGCGCAGGTAATGCCCTGATTGCCCGAGCCGCACACAATGGCGACCGGCAGCGCGCAACCGTTCATGCGGGCGTCGGACCCGGCGGCCGCACGGGCACGGGCGCGGCAGGCGACGTCATCGGCACGAGCACCCAGCAGCGTACGGCCCACCTCGGCGCCCCAAGCGTGCGCGAGACCCTCGGCACTGATCGCGCCATTCAGCTCAATCTGACGCTCAACGGCAGCGCGGGCGTCCTCAATGTCACCGTCCTCGATAAAGTCGATGATGGTCTCGATCGACATGGGCGTGTCGGCGTTATCTGCCGCACGCTCGGCCACCACGCGCTCGGCGCAGGCGGCGCACTCCCCCGCCGACTTACCGCATACCGGAATACCGTCGAGCGTATGGCACGTGACATTAGTGTGGTGATCGGTAATCTCGACGACCGCGGTATGGCCCCCGGCCGTCGCAGTCACCTTGATGTAGAGGTTGGGCACACCCTCGACAAGCGACACATCGCAGTAGTCCGCATCGGCAAGCAGCTCGGCCACGCGGGCGCGGTCCGCGTCATCGACGCTCTCGAGCACCTCGAGCGCGCTCTTGGCGTCGCCGCCCACGGCACCCAGCACGGCCGCGGCCTCAATACCGTGCATACCGCCCGAGTTGGGCACGGTCACGCTCTTGACGTTCTTGATGATGTTGCCCGAGCAGGCAACATCCATATGATCGGGTTCGCAACCGAGCGTCTGGCTCGCCAGCGCCGCTGCATAAGCAACGGCAATGGGCTCGGTGCAGCCGAGTGCACAAACAAGTTCGCGGTTCAAAACATCGCAAAACGCGGCATCACGAAGGGAATCGGCAGGCATAGGTATCTCCTACTTGTATAACGGGCTGGGCTCTCAATAATAATTAGCTCTTTTATTTGATAACAATGCATCAAAAACCGCAACCCAGGTTCCGGTAGACGGCATTCAGGCGCAAACTGACGGCATTCATTCATGAGAAACCGGTCTTGTTGCATGCTAAAGCGTTTGACCAAAAAACGCCCAAGCGTTTACACAAAAGTCGCGCTATCATGCAGTCGAACGCGGTAAAACCTTTAGCAATCTCGCCGCACAGACCAGAGAGGAACTATCCATGAAGATCGGTATCGGTAACGACCACGCCGCCGTCGAGCTCAAGAACATCATCTCCGAGCACCTGAAGGAGCGCGGCTGCGAGGTCGTGAACTTTGGCACCGACACCTCCGAGAGCTTTGACTACCCCATCGCCGGCTACAAGGTGGGTAAGGCCGTTGCCAACGGCGACGTCGATCTAGGCATCCTGATCTGTGGCACCGGCGTCGGTATCAGCCTGGCTGCCAACAAGGTCGAGGGCGTACGCGCCGTCGTGTGCTCCGAGCCCTTCAGCGCCAAGCTCTCCCGCATGCACAACAATACCAACGTGCTCGCTTTTGGCGCCCGCGTCGTGGGCTCCGAGCTCGCCAAGATGATCGTCGACGAGTGGCTCGACGCCGAGTTTGAGGGCGGTCGTCACGAGCGTCGCGTTAACCTCCTCAACGAGATCGATCACACGCGCGCCCTTAAGATCGTCGACGAAGCCTAAACTATTCAGTGCCACAAGCTAACAGCAGGGGCCCGCTCGGAACACATGTCCGAGCGGGCCCCTGCATAGATTTTGGAATAAAAGGGCGCCGCGGATGGAGTTCCGCGGCGCCCAAGCCACACGCTAACAGCTTTAAGGAGTCAAAGCTGGTTTAGCCAAAGAAGCGCTTGATCTCAATCTCGGCGTTCTCCAGGCAGTCGGAGCCGTGGATCACGTTGGCGTTGACATCGACGGCAAAGTCGCCGCGGATGGTACCAGGAGCAGCCTCAAGCGGGTTGGTAGCGCCCATGAGGGTGCGCATCTTAGCAACAGCGGAGAGACCGGAAACGACCATCTTGACGACCGGACCGCTCGTCATAAAGTCGCAGAGACCGCCAAAGAAGGGCTTGTCGGCCAGATGGGCGTAGTGCTCCTCGACGGTAGCGCGCTCGAGCGTGGTCATCTCCATGCGCTCGATGACAAGGCCGCTGCGCTCAATGCGAGCAACGATCTCGCCGATCTTGCGGTCGCGCACGGCGTCGGGCTTAATCATGATGAAGGTCTTCTCGATAGCCATAAAAGTAGCCTTTCAAGTAGGTTCGCGCGTGCCCAAGTCCCATTCCGGCACCCGCCTGGACTGCATCGTAACAGAGTTTTAGCTGCAGTTAAACAAAAAGCTGTTTATTGAAACGTTGCAATTTATTAAAGCGCTCCATATGTGTCACTTCTGTTTCGAAGCCCGCTTAGAGTACCATCCGACCGCCCATCAACCGCGCCGAACAGAGCAGGCGGTCGGTTGCCGCCCGCGAACGTATCCCCTTCACAACCTGCCCAAAGGTCCTACAGAAGTTCTCGACAAGCCCCTCCCCCATAGCAACAAAATACGGGCTCCCACATCAGCAGGCGCCCGTAAAGCGAAAACGATTTATCAATACATGGCCAAAACGGCTTCAGCCAAACCTCTACTTTGCCCCGTGACCCATCTCGACGACCTTGGTCAGCGATCCAAACACGCCCTCGTCAGCCACGAGCTGTGCCTCGGCACGCTGCAACTGCACGGCAACGGCGGCAGGAGCGGTGCCGCCCTCGGTCGTGCGCGCGGCGACAATCGACGGGATATCGAGCGCCTCGGTAATGTCGCGCTCAAAGAGCGGGCTTGCCTCCTGGAACACCTCAAACGGCAGGTCCTCAAGATTGCAGCCGCGCTTCTCGCACATCAGGACCAGATGGCCCACCACGGCATGTGCCTCGCGGAACGGCAGGCCACGCTTGGCCAGGTAATCGGCAACATCGGTGGCGGCAAGGTGCCCCACGCCGCACTCGCGCGCCATGGCATCCTCGTTGACGGTCCAAGTCGAAATCATTCCGGCCATAACGGACAGGCACTGCATGAGCGTATGGGCGGTATCGAGCGCGCCCTCCTTGTCCTCCTGCAAGTCCTTGTTATAAGCAAGCGGCAGGCCCTTCATGGTTACCAGCAGCTGCACCAGGTTGCCGTACACGCGACCGCTCTTGCCGCGGATAAGCTCGGCAAAGTCGGGGTTCTTCTTCTGCGGCATGATGGACGAGCCAGTGGAGTACGAGTCGGAAAGCGTGATAAAGCCAAATTCGGAGCTCGACCACAGTACGATCTCCTCGGAAAGACGCGACAGGTGCATCGCCATGACGGATCCGGCGTAATGCAGATCGAGCAGAAAATCACGGTCGGAAACGGCATCGAGCGAGTTGGGGATCACGCCCGCAAAGCCAAGTTCGGCAGCCGTCATCTGGCGATCGAGCGGATAGCTCGTACCGGCAAGCGCAGCGGCACCCAGCGGGCAGTTGTCGGCAGCATCAAAGGCGGCCTTCAAACGCGTAAAGTCGCGCGCGAACATCCAGGAATACGCCAGCAGGTGATGCGACAGCAGCACGGGCTGAGCATGTTGCATGTGCGTGTAGCCCGGCAGAATCACCTTGTCGTACTTCTTGGCCGCATCCACCAGCACATGGCGCAGCTCAAGATTGGCCTCCATGAGCTCCTTGGCCAGCGCCTTGACGCCCAGGCGCGTATCGGTCGCCACCTGGTCGTTGCGCGAACGCCCAGTATGCAAGCGCTTGCCAGCCTCGCCGATGCGACGCGTCAGCTCGCTCTCGATGGACATATGAATGTCCTCATCGTTGATGTCGAAGGTAAAGTTGCCGGCATCGATATCCTGTTCGATTCCGGTCAGGCCCTTGGCAATCGCCTGCTCGTCCTCGGCACTGATGATGCCCTGGGCGGCCAACATCTTGGCATGCGCCTTAGAGCCGGCGATATCCTGCTTATAGAGATGTTTGTCGACCGGCAGCGACGCGCCAAACTCCTGCGTGACCTCGGCCACGCCCGCCTCAAAACGACCGCCCCAAAGAGCCATGGAACCGTCTCCTTTCTCCAAATACCAAAACAAGCGTCCAAAGCAATGTGCCCTGTCGCTAAAGCGATTTATCAACCGCTAGTTTTACACACTCCCTGCCGCGCGCGGGGCCATGTGGCTAATTTGCAAAGAAGTGACGCACCATGCACTTGGCGCCCAACGTCTCCCTCCGGATGTTGCCCTGCGAACCATCGATCCAGGCCTTCAGGCTCATAGGAACGTCCTCGACCCTTACAGCATCGAACTCGGGCGCGAGGGCAAGCAAAGCATGCGCGATAGCATTGAACATAATGGATACTCCTCATATATATAGGCACAGAGCCGCCAAATTGATAGAAGGAGCCCCGCCGGACAACCCCGGCGGGGCTCGGACTCAGCCGCAGACGCGGCATCATATATGCGGGCGGAACGTAGGGGCCACCGATGTTAAGAAGTGTCAGCAAGCATAACGAAAGGTAGGGACCCCGTGCGCCCGTTATGTATCACGCGGATGGGCCGCGCGGATACCAAGGGAAGGAGGCGCTAGGCCTGGGCAGCAGCAGAGCTGGGGCCTTGGACCTTTGCCCACGTCTTGAGCGACAGCGTATCGATCTCGATAAAGCCGGCGCTGGCCTTCTCGTCAAACGTGGTGTCGCGGTCGTAGGTAGCCAGGCCGTAGTCGTAGAGGCTGAAGGGACTCTTGCGGCCGACGACATGGCAGTTGCCCTTAAAGAACTTCAGACGGACAGTGCCGGTCACGAACTTCTGGGTATCGGCCATAAAGGCGTCGAGCGCGTTCTTGAGCGGGCTGTACCACTGGCCGTTGTACACGGCGGTGGCCCAATCCTGCTCGAGCTTGATCTTGGTCTTGAGCAGGTCGCCCTCGACGCAGATGTCCTCGAGCGCCTTGTGGGCGGTGATGAGCGTCAGGGCGCCGGGAACCTCATAGCACTCGCGGCTCTTGAGGCCCACCAGACGATCCTCGACCAGGTCAAGACGGCCAAAGCCGTTGTCGCCCGAAATCTTGTTGAGGGCGATGACGATCTCGGAGAGCTTCATCTTCTTGCCGTCGACGGCGACAGGCTTGCCGGCCTCAAACTCGATCTCGGTATAGGTCGGGGTGTCAGGCGTGTCCTCGGGGTTCTTGGTCATAACCCAAGCGTCATCGAGCGGCTCATTCCAAGGGTCCTCCAGGTGACCGCACTCGATGGCGCGACCCCACAGGTTGTCGTCGATGGAGTAGGGGTTGTCGTTGGCACCCTCGGGAACCGGCACGTTGTGGGCGTGGGCATAGGCGACCTCGTCGGGACGGCACTTCAGGTCCCACTCGCGAACCGGGGCGATAACCTTGAGCTCGGGGTCGAGGGCCTTGACGGCGGCCTCAAAACGGACCTGATCGTTACCTTTGCCAGTGCAGCCGTGGGCGACGTAGGTCGCGCCAAACTCGTGGGCGACCTCAACAAGCTTCTTGGCAAGCAGCGGGCGAGACAGGGCGGAGAGCAGCGGATACTTATTCTCGTACATGGAGTTTGCGGCGATGGCTTTGGTCAGGAACTCATCGGAGAACTCGTCGCGCAGGTCGAGCACCTGGCAATCGAGAACGCCCAGGTCGAGCGCCTTCTGCTTCTTGGCATCCAGTCCGGTCTCTTCCTGGCCCACGTTGCCGCAGACGCAAACGACATCGAGATTCTTCTCGTCCTGGAGCCACTTGACACATACGGATGTATCAAGACCACCGGAATATGCGAGAACGACTTTTTCCTTGCTCATGGCTGTTTCCTTTCGCCCTTGGTAGCTAGTTAGAACATCGGTCAGTTGCAAGTCATTTCAAGGTCATATACCGTGCAATATCAGGTTAAATAGCAAAAATCAGCACATACATGCCCTAGAAACATGCAGCAATGTCGTGCTAAAACCCAACGACCTCAAAATGACTCTGTTGAGGCAATTCGCCCCATGCGGACAGAGACGATTGTTATCGTCGTCGGGAAATTGCGCGCTGGCGTCGGATGGCATTGTCTGCAGTGGTGATGATCTTTACGAACTGCATCTGCCTCTCCTTTCACGTATCGCCGGGCGCAATTCAAATATCGTAAACGGTACCTTTTACTCGGTAAGCGGTTGTTTTTCCGTCTCCGTTTTCGATGGTCGCTATATTACGCTAAAGTGCCCGCAGCACAAGCGACAAATTCAAATTTCTGAAAAGTTTTTTCATTACTTTGTGAAGCGTGGTGCAAATACGCACCATTCCTGCGAAAATACGCTCGACTACTAGTTGATGGTTATAACGTCTGAAACAATCTCGAAACGAAAGGCGCATTTTTATGCAAACTTACGAATCGGACGCCAACATCGGCAACATTAAGATTCTCGCCGTCGATATGGACAAGACGCTGCTGACCGACGAGCGTGTGCTGCCCCAGGGTCTTGATGAGCGCCTGGACAAGCTCGCCGACGCCGGCATCGTATTCTGCCCCGCCAGCGGACGTCCCGCCCCCAAGCTCGAGGAGATGTTCGAGGGCATCAAGAACCGCCTCGCCTTTTGTCCCGACAACGGAGCTTGCGTGATCTATCGCGGCAGCTATATCTATAAAAGCAATATTGACGTGGAGCTGTATCAGCAGGTCTTGAACCGTGCCTCGGAGGATCCTCGCGCTGTCCCCGTCCTGTGCTGCTTCGACGAGTTCTACGTGCTTGCCCGCGACCATCAATACCACGACGAGATCAGCGTCTACTACAACACAATCAACTACGTAGACAGCTTTGAGGGCATTGATTTCGAGTCCAACAAGATTTCGGTCTTCTTCCCCGGCTACGACGCCGAGCCCGCTTTCCGCGAGACCTATAGCCCCGAGTTCTCGGACAAACTCTACGTCACCAACGCTGGGCGCGAGTGGATCGACTTTATGAACCTGGGCGTCGACAAGGGCGCCGGCGTCGCTCACCTGTGCGAGCACCTGGGCATCGATATTGCCGATGCTGCCGCCGTGGGCGATACCTACAACGACATCCCCATGCTGGAGCGCGTCGGGCATAGCTTTATCGTGGACAATGCCGAGGAGCACATGAACGCGCACGCCAAGTGGCGCATTCCGAGCAACAACGACGGGGGCGTACTGACGCTCATCGACGCCATCTTGGCGGCTCGTTAACGTAGCTCATCGGACCTGGCCGGGCGAGGCGGGTAAGTTTTTCGCTCGGTCAGGTCCTGGGCTCGCTCGGAAAGCACATTAAGTGCTTTCCGGCTCGTGCGGAATCTACGAAAAACTTACCCGCCTCGCCCGGCCAGGTCCTGCGGTGACTTGCTTGCCGCCTGGATGGCGTCTTGGCATCTAGATACTTGGCTGATTTTTTTGGAATGAAGGGGGCTCCTTGTTGGCAAGGAGCCCCCTTCTGGTTTTGGTTACTTTGGAATTGTGGATGCTTCCCTATTTAGCGTCGGCCCAGGTTATGCCGGTGCTGGCTTCGGCGATTAGGGGGACGCGGAGGTCTACTACGTGTTCCATGACGTCGCGGACCATGGTGGTTAGGCGCTCGACTTCGTCGATGGGGCACTCAAAGTCCAGTTCGTCGTGCACTTGCAGGATCATGTGGGCGGCAAAGCCTTCTTCTTCCAGGCGACGACTTACGCGGGCCATGGCGATCTTGATGATGTCTGCTGCGGTGCCCTGCATGGGATGGTTCATGGCCGTGCGCTCGCCAAAGCCGCGGAGTTGCGGGTTTTTGGCCTTGAGCTCGGGAATATGGCGTCTGCGGCCATACATGGTCTCGGCGTAGCCCGTCTGCTTGGCGCGCGCCACCACGTTGTCGAGGAACGTACGCACGCCCGGGTAGGCCTCGTAGTAGCGGTCGATCATGTCGCGCGCCTCGGCCATCGAGATATGCAGCGACTGCGACAGGCCGTAGGCCTGCTGGCCATACACGATGCCAAAGTTCACGGCCTTGGCGCGACTGCGCAGGTCGGGCGTTACCTCGGACACCGGCACACCAAACACGCGCGCCGCCGTCTCGGCATGGAAGTCCTCGCCCTCGTTAAAGGCGCGCACCAAGTGCTCGTCACCCGAGAGATGTGCCAGCAGACGCAGCTCGATCTGCGAGTAGTCCACCGCCAAAAAGACGCTTCCCTCGCCTGCCGAAAACGCCGTCTTGACGGTACGCCCCAGCTCCGAGCGCGTCGGAATGTTTTGCAGATTAGGGTCGCTCGAAGACAGACGCCCCGTCGCGGTGATGGTCTGGTTGTACGTGGTGTGCACACGACCGTCACCGCGGCGCAGCGGGCCCAACGTGTCCAGATAGGTTGACTTGATCTTGGACTTCTCGCGCCAGTCTAAGATCAAACGAACAATCTCGTGGTCACGGGCAAGATCACTCAGTACCTTGGCATTGGTCGAATAGTAACCGCGCTTGGTCTTTTTGAGACCCTTGGTCGGAAGGCCCATCACATCAAAGAGCACATGCGAAAGTTGCATGGGGCTGCCGATGTTAAAGGTCTCGTCACCGGCAAGGTCGCGAATGCTTCGTTCGACCTCGGTGATCTGGGTCGCCAGACCCTCGGACAGACTGTGCAGGCGGTCGGGGTCCACGAGCATGCCCGCGCGCTCCATCTTGGCAAGTACCGGAACGAGCGGCATCTCGATGCCATCGAACACGTTGGCGGCGTTCTCACGGGCCATGCACTCGCGCAACGGCGCCACGAGCGCCAGCGTCAGAGCCGCAGTACGGGCGGCAGGCGCCGGAGCGTCCTCACCAGCACCCTCTGCACCGCGCGCCGCAGGCAACGCCATCTGCAGATAGGTATCAGCCAGATACGCCTCATCAAACTCGGAGCGGTCGGAATCCAGCAGGTAGGCGGCAACCACGGTATCGAAGATACGCGTGGAATCGGCAGCGAGCGGATCCATGAGCTCGGGCTCAGAGGAATCGATGGGCGAAAGCTCGTGCAACAGCGCCTTCATATCCGGGCTCGTCACGCGGCCTTCCATAAACAGGCGCGCGAGCACACCAGCGATCACGCCGTGGGCAAAATTGAAGCCCTCGACAGCGGCAGGCGCGCCGCCATCGGCTTCCTCGAGCGCAAAGAGCCCCTTGGACGTCGCCAGCCACAGCGTACGCGTCAGGCCAAAGAGCGCACCCTCCTCCTTGTCATCGTCCACCACGGCGGCAACCCACTCGCCCGCCTCGATCGTGCGAGCGATCTCGGCGGCAGCGGCAGCGAGCGCCTCGGCATCGCCGGCGGCAGCGCGCGAAACCGCGGGCATCTCGAACGCGCTGGCGGTGGCCGCAGCCCCGCCTTCGCCGCCAATCAGCGCCAAGAAACGGTTCTGCATGGCGGTGATACCAAGCGTACCCAGCGCCGCGGAGACCTCGTCGGCAGAAAACGCCGGAAAGGACGTCGCCTCAAAGTCGAGCTCAACAGGCGCATCGGTGCGAATGGTCGCAACCTTGCGGCTCAGCAGTGCGTCGTCGATGTGCGCACGCAGGTTCTCGCCCATCTTGCCCTTGACCTCGTCGGCATGCGCGATGACCTCGTCCAAGCTGCCGTACTGCGCGATGAGCGCGCTCGCCTTTTTGGGGCCGATGCCCGGTACGCCGGGAATGTTGTCCGACGTATCGCCCTTCAGGCCGTAAAAATCGGGCACGAGCGCCGGCGTGATGCCGTGATACAGATCGTCCACGCTCTCGGGCGTCATGATTGCCACGTCGGACAGGCCCTTACGAGTCGAGACCACGTTGACATGCTCGGTCACAAGCTGATACATGTCGCGGTCGCCGGTCACCAGCAGCATGTCGCAGCCGGCCTCCTCACCCAGGCGCGCCATGGTTCCCAGGATATCGTCGCCTTCCCAGCCCTCAGACTGCAGAATCGGCACGTTGAGCGCACCGAGCAGCTCCTTGATCATAGGGAACTGCGCGTGCAGATCGGGGTCCATGGGCGGGCGCTGCGCCTTATACTGCGGCAGCATCTCCATGCGCACGCGCGGTTTGCCCTTGTCAAACGCCACGACGACGCCGTCGGGGTTAAAGGCATCGATCATCTTAAGAAACATGTTCAGAAAGCCAAAGATCGCGTTGGTGGGGCGACCGTCCGGCGCGTTCATAGTCGGCGGCACGGCGTGGAAGGCGCGATGCATGAGCGAGTTGCCGTCGATAACGGCAAAGGTGCGGCGCTTGTCAGACATATTGAATACCTCGCTTTGGGCTGGGCACGGTTTGCTCACACCAGTTTACACGCTCCCCGCCCCGCGACCACTGCACATCAAGCTCCCCTGCCGCCGCGAGCCCGCGCGTGATACGATGGCTCACGGTACATCAACCAGCACGATCGATCCGAAAGGAGCCTGCGTCATGGAGCGTCCCTGCGCATGGAAAAAGTACACGCCACAGCAAGTCGAAGAGCTCGAGGAGCTTTGCCGCGGCTATAAGCAGTTTTTGAGCGAGAACAAGACCGAGCGCCTGTGCGTCAAGACCGGTATCAAGATGGCCGAGGAGGCGGGCTACGTCAACCTGGAGACCGTGATCGCCGAGGGCCGCGAGCTCATGGCAGGCGACAAAGTGTACGCCGCCAACCACGGCAAGGACCTTATGCTCGTCAACCTGGGCACCGCCCCGCTCGAGCAGGGCTTTAACATCCTGGGCGCCCACGTGGACTCGCCGCGCCTGGACCTTAAGCAGAATCCCGCCTTCGAGGCCGGCGACATGGCCTACCTCGACACGCACTACTACGGCGGCGTCAAGAGCTACCACTGGGTAGCCTCCCCGCTCGCACTCGTGGGCGTCATCTGCAAAAAGGACGGTACCACCGTCGACATCAATATCGGCGACAAGGCGGACGACCCGGTCTTTACCATCTCCGACCTGCTGATCCACCTCTCGAGCGAGCAGATGTCCAAGCCTGCCAAGGACGCCGTCGATGCCGAGATCCTCGACGTGATCGTGGGCGGTCGTCCCGTCAAGTTCGATGGGGACGACAAGGACGCCCCCAAGGAGCCCGTCAAGCAGATGTTCCTGGACATCCTCAAGGAGCAGTACGACGTCGAGGAGGAGGACTTCCTCTCCGCCGAGATCGAGGTCGTGCCCGCCGGCCCCGCCCGCGACATGGGCCTCGACCGCTCCATGATTTTGGGCTATGGCCACGACGATCGCGTCTGCGCCTACCCCTCCATGCTCGCCCAGATCGACGTCGCCAACGTGGAGCGCACGAGCATCACGCTCATCGTCGACAAGGAGGAGATCGGCTCCGTGGGTGCCACCGGTATGACGAGCCGCTTCTTCGAGAACACCGTCGCCGAGATCATGACGCTCGCCGGCGAGGATAGCCCGCTGGCCCTGCGCCGCGCACTCGCCCGCAGCCGCATGCTCTCCTCCGACGTGTCCGCCGGCTTCGACCCGGGCTATGCCGGCAAGTTCGAGACCAAGAACGCGGCCTTTATGGGTCGCGGCCTGTGCTTTAACAAGTACACGGGCAGCCGCGGCAAGGGTGGCTCCAACGACGCCGACGCCGAGTACGTGGCCCTCGTCCGCGACATCATGGACGAGGCTGGCGTGGACTTCCAGACCTGCGAGCTCGGTCGCGTCAACGCGGGCGGTGGCGGCACCATCGCCTACATCATGGCCAAGTACGGCATGAACGTCATCGACTCCGGCGTTGCCGTCCTGTCCATGCACGCCCTGTGGGAGGTCGCTAACAAGGCCGATATCTACGAGGCCTACCGCGGCTACAAGGCCTTCCTCGAGCGCGCCTAACCAACCCTTGTAACTTGCGGTGAAATACGGATTCATCAGGGCTTCCAACGGGGAAAGCGGTCTGTATTTCACCGCAACTTTTTTAGCGGAAGGAGGATTCCGTGCTACAGGTCGTCATTTCGCCCGCCAAACAGATGCGGACAGCTCAAGATGCCTTTGACGTTTTGGGCATACCGCCTTTTGCACATCAGACGGCCCGGCTCCATCAGGCACTGCTAGGCATCGAACGCGAGGATGGCGCGGCAGGTCTTCAGGCCCTTTGGAACGTGAGCGACAGGCTGCTTACAACGTGCCTGGATACGCTTCACGAATTTATGCCCGTCCTGAGCGATGCCGACCTCGCCGATCCCGATCTCGCGCGCCGAATCTCTCCCGCCGTCATGTCCTACCACGGCATCCAATACCAAAGCATGGCGCCCGAGGTCATGGATGCTGCACAGCTCGACTGGCTGCAAAACCATCTCTGGATCCTCTCCGGATTGTACGGATGCGTGCGGCCTTTCCATGGCGTTGAGCCCTATCGGCTCGAAATGGGAGCCAAGCTCGCCGTCGACGGCGCTCGCGATCTCTATACGTTTTGGGGCGACAAACTTGCATGCGCCATTGCGCCGACCGGCTCCAACACCACGGTCGTCAACCTTGCCAGCGCGGAGTACGCCAAGGCCGTTCTACCCCATCTCGCAGGCGACGCCACAACCGTCACTTGTCTCTTTGGCGAAGGTGTCCGCAACGGCAAGCCCATCCAGCGCTCGACCGCCAGCAAAAAGGCGCGCGGCTCCATGGTGCGCTGGATGGCAGAAAACAAGCTCGAGGACGCCGCCGGTCTTACCGAGTTCAACATCGGCTATCGCCACGCCCCCGAGATCTCATACCCAGGCACCCTCGTGTTCATCAACGAACAGATGCTCTAGACCCGCCACCCAAAACTGACCCGCTCAGCCTTCTCTATATAACTTGCGGTGGAATAGTTCCTATTTGAGCCTTTTATCGCACAATCAGGAACTATTCCACCGCAACTTTTATGAATTGGCTGGCTAGGCTCGACACCTATTCTGCTAGACCGTCGGCCTTTGCAATCCCGTTTGTCGAACCGTCCTGATAGACAATCTTGACGTGCTCAACCTCGGAAACCGCAACACCCGTCGGAGGCTCCAGACGCCATTCCGTCAGGGCGATATCCATGGTCGTGGGCACATCTCCTTGATCTTTGAGCTTCACCGTCAGCGTTTTGAGCGCCGCGTCAAACGTCACGCGTTCGATTTCTTCACCTGGAATGGACCCACCACTCAGCTGCAACTGCACAAACTCATCGCGCGGGTACCAATAATCGCCCGGAATGGCGAGCGTATTGGCATTACCGCCGGTACTCCTCACCGTCATAATCGGTAGGCCATCATCAGCCTCGAACTCCCATACAGCGCCGCCACGACCACCAAACGTCCAGACACAACAGGCAATCACCATCACGACAAGGATCGCAAAACCGATTGCGACCAGCCCATGATGGGCACGGCCCTCCTCGGCCGACACGTCCCACTGTGTCTCTCGATATAGATGCTTGTCTTCCATGTTCGCCTCCCCACAGGCACGCTCGTTGGCCCAATCGTACCCATTCAGGCTATACTTGAGCCCATTACATAAACGGGGAGCTTGCAGGACAAGACGGCAGGCTGAGATTGGGCGCGCCCGCCCTGACCCGCAAACCTGATATGGGTAATGCCAACGAAGGGAGCCGTGCCAATGAGCACACAGACCGAGCCCAAGCTCGTCACGCAAATCGACTTCGCCCGTGCCGGGCAGATCACGCCGCAGATGAAGGAAGTCGCCGAGCGCGAGCATCGCGACCCCGAGTACATCCGCGAGCGCGTGGCCGACGGCCGCATCGCCATTCCCGCCAACATCGTGCATATCAAAAAGGGCATGCGCGCCTTTGGTGTCGGCGAGGGCCTTTCCACCAAGGTCAACGTGAACTTGGGCATCTCGGGCGACAAGGCCGATGCCACCGAGGAATGGAAGAAGGTCAAGATCGCCGAGGACTTTGGCGCCGACGCCATCATGGACCTCTCCAACTCGGGCAAGACGCGCCAGTTCCGCCAACAGCTCATCGACGAGACGCCGCTCATGGTAGGCACCGTCCCCATGTACGACGCCATCGGCTACATGGAAAAGCCGCTGGTCAAGCTCACCAAGGACGACCTGTTCGAAGTCGTGCGCGCGCATGCCGAGGACGGCGTGGACTTTATGACCATTCACTGCGGCATCAACAAGTCGGTCACCAAGACCTTTAAGGAGACCGGCCGCCTGATGAACATCGTGAGCCGCGGCGGCTCACTGCTGTTTGGCTGGATGGAGGTCACCGGTAACGAGAACCCGTTCTATGAGTTCTACGACGAGTTGCTCGAGATTTGCCACGAGTACGACGTGACGATTTCGCTCGGCGACTCCTGCCGCCCGGGCTGCCTCTACGACTCCAACGACGCCACCGAGACCGCCGAGATGATCGAGCTGGGCAAGCTGTGCAAGCGCGCTTGGGCCGCCGGCGTTCAGGTCATGGTCGAGGGCCCGGGTCACATGGCGCTCGACGAGATCGCCGCCAACATGAAACTGCAGAAGCGCCTGTGCCACAATGCTCCGTTCTATGTGCTCGGGCCGCTGGTGACCGATATCGGCGTGGGTTACGACCACATCACCGCTGCCATCGGCGGCGCCATCTCCGCCAGCTCCGGTGCCGACTTCCTGTGCTACGTGACACCGGCAGAGCACCTATGCCTGCCCAACGCCCAGGATGTGCTCGACGGCCTCATGGCCACCAAGATCGCCGCACACGCCGCCGACATCGCCAAAAAGGTGCCCCACGCCCGCGACATGGACGACAAGATGGGCCAGGCACGCCGCAAGCTCGACTGGGACGCCATGTGGAAGTGCGCGCTCGACCCGGTTACGGGCAAGAAGCGCTACGAGGAGTCCCCCGCCGCCACCGAGGGTACTTGCACCATGTGTGGCAAGATGTGCGCCGTCCGCACCGTCAACAAAATCTTCGAGGGCACCACGATCGACCTCGGCATGGAGGACTAGCCCTGTCGCCGCGGCCGCTTCTGGCGGCGAGCCGGTGCCTGTCAATTGTTGACGTGTGAACATTTGCTTGCATTTGCGTAAAGATTGCATCGCCCGCCCGGGTTCGACATAGAGTCGGCCCGGGCATCTTTATAATGCTGGCTTATAGACCCATTTGATTCCGACCGAACAAGGGAGCGAACATGGATCGCAGTAAGGTACCTGCCGTTCTATCCATCGCAGGATCCGATTCCAGCGGTGGCGCCGGCATTCAGGCCGACATCAAGACCATCACGGCGCACCGCCTGTATGCCGAGACGGCCATCACCGCTATCACCGCACAGAACACCCTGGGCGTCACCGCCGTGCAGAACATCTCCCCGGATATTGTCG
Source organism: uncultured Collinsella sp. (assembly GCA_959028445.1). Taxonomy (GTDB): domain Bacteria; phylum Actinomycetota; class Coriobacteriia; order Coriobacteriales; family Coriobacteriaceae; genus Collinsella. The sequence continues at coordinate 88,577 of CAUFRY010000001.1, forward strand.
CGGCACAGATCGATGCCGTTTTTGACGATATCCGCCCCAACGCCGTCAAGATTGGCATGGTTTCCTCTGCCGAGATTATCGAGGTTATCGCCGACCGCCTGAGCGCTTGGAACGCGACAAACGTGGTAGTCGACCCCGTCATGGTAGCCACCTCGGGCGCACGGCTGATTGCCGAAGATGCCGCCGAGGCGCTCACCCGCCGCCTGTTCCCGCTAGCGACGGTTATCACGCCCAATATTCCCGAGGCCATGGCCCTGCTCGACTACGAGGTCGACTCCGAGCGCACGCAGCAAAATGCTGCCATGCTCCTCACCCGCCGCTTTGGTTGCGCATCCTTCGTTAAGGGTGGGCATCTTGTCAACGAGGCCAACGATGTACTGGCCGAACCCGCGCCACTCGATGACGAGGGCAACCATCTGGGCGATCCGCTCACCACGTGGTTCCGCCACAAGCGCATCGAGACCGACAACACACACGGCACCGGCTGCACGCTCTCGTCCGCCATCGCCTGCGCGCTGGCGCAGGGCATGGATCTTGCCGACGCCGTCAACGCGGGCAAGGCCTACCTAACGGGCGCCCTCGCCGCCGGCTTTGACATGGGCAAAGGCTCTGGCCCCGTCAACCACATGTGGCAGTATTAAGATTCTTAGCCCAAAACCGCCGCAAAGGGGACAGGCACCTTTGCGGCGGCTCCCACAAACATCTCGATCTGTAACAGTTAGAGCCCATTTTTCAGCCCACCTGTTATAGATCGAGACATTCAAATTCCACTGAGAAGATAATCTCGATGTGTAACAGCAACTCGGCAAAATCGACCCTAGATGTTACAGATCGAGACAAACGACCGATATCGACCTAAATAATCTCAATCTGTAACATCTAACCCATTTTCGGCCTTACAACTGTTACAGATCAAAACAAACCAACGAAACAAGCCGTCGCAAGGGGAACTTTTGTACTGCTTTGGGTCGCGCTACTCACCGAGCATCTCTTGGAGCTTGGCTGCCACGGCGTGGCCCAGGTTCTCGTGGCTTTCGGGCATCATGTGCAGATAATCGATATCGCCCGGCTCGGCAAAATCGGCGGCATTCAAAAAGTCGCAGCCAAACTGCTCAGCCACATGCGCGTAGTACTCACCAAAATGTTCCGAGGCCTCGACAGAGCGCTCGTCAAAGTCGGTCATGTACACATCGGCGATTGCGGCTTGATCTTGATAGGTGCCATCAGCAGAATGCGCGGGCAGGGCGCGGCATCGGTCCATGCAAACGCACGGACGGCGCGAATTAACGCCATGGCGCCGCGGGCAATATCGGAAGCCGTCACGCCGAAGACCGTCTTGCAATCGTTAGTTCCCAGCATAATAACGATCGCATCCAGCGGCTTATGGGCCTCGAGCAGCATCGGAAGCGCGCGGATGCCGTTAAGATTGGTGTCCAGATGGCACATGTCGTCGCGTACCGTCGTGCGGCCGTTGAGGCCTTCTTCAATTACATGCCAGCCCTCGCCTAAGTCACGTTGGGCCACGCCGCACCAGCGCACATCCTGCGCATAGCGCACCGCGGTGCCGTCGCGCATGCCCGCTGGATCGTAACCATAGGTGTTGCTGTCGCCAAAGCATAGAACGTTTTTCATCTTGAGCTCCCCATTCGGTAAAAAGCCGACGGGGGCGATCCCTCCCGTCGGCTTGGCATATCACATCGCGCGCACCGCTTACAGGTACTTGCGCCAGTCATCGTCATCCTCGTCGTCCTCGGCAGCAACCTGGGCCTGCTCGGCGGCACGGGCGGCTGCGGCGCGGGCGGCAACCTGAGCATAGGACTCCTCGTTGCGCTCGGGGAAGTTTGCCAGCACGTTCTCGAACTTGGCGAAGTCCTCGTCCCAGCGCGTAGAGGGCACAGCAAAGAAGACCTGCTTGACCTTGAAGTCGCCCGATGCGAGCTCTTTGCGGAAGAGCTCGGCCACGGCCTCGGCGTCAAAGCCGTTGTTGTCGCAGCCCCATGCGCCCAGCACGAGTTTCTCGCGACCCAACTCGTCGCAGATGGCGAGCACAAAGCGGATGCGGTCGCGCAGGGCATCCAGCAGAGCATCGTCGCTCACGCGATACTCCTGGCGGGCGCGCTTAACGTTGGGCGCGGCGGCCACGATCACGTCGGCGTACGCATGCACGTGGTTGCGGTCGAAGCGCACCGCAGGCACCACTAGGGCGCGGTTACGATAGAGCTCGCAGTTGATGTTGCGGCGACGGTTCTCGCCGTACCACTTACGCTGCTTATCGAGAACGTTGTACAGATACGAATCGGCGCACAGCGTGGCCTCCTGGCCCAGATAACCCTGAATATAGCCACCGCCCGGGTTGGTGAACGAGGCAAAGGCGAGCACGGCCATGTCGCAGAACTGCGCATAGCCACGACCGTTGTCTAGGATGGCCTGTGTGGCGGAGGCATCGAGCACGGTGACCTCAGGCAGAACCGGAGCGGGCTCCTCAGCAGGCGCGGACTCAGCTTCGGCGATTTCCTCGGCAGGCTCCTCGACGGGCTCAGGCGCTGCCTCGGTCTCGGGCGCCGCCTCGGTCTCGGCAGCCTCCGCACCCTCGACGTCCTCGGCAACCTGTTCTTCGGCGGCCACAGCAGTCTGAACCTTGGCCTTCATCGCCGCGACAAAGTCAGCAGGCATACCGTCAAACTCGCGAACACCGGCAAGCGAACGCTCGATATCCTTGGCGCACGCTTCGGACACAGTTGCCACGTGACGCTCGGCGGCCTTGGCACGGGCCTCGCGCTTGGGATTGGGCTGACCCGCTCGGTTGGACCTGCGGTTACGGTTCCTGTTGTCGACGTCTGCCATACGTGGCCACCTTTCCTGTCGCTGCCGCTATCGGCTTTTCCCATCCATGATACCCCGCCGCGTACAAAAAAGACGGCCCCGAAGGACCGCCTTTCGCATCGATTTACACGCACGGCAAGCGCCGCCGCAATTCGCCACTAGTCGCGACGGCCAAGGATGTTCAGGATGCGCAGGAACACGTTGATAATGTCCACGAACAGATTGGACGCCATGAGCACGGCGTTGGGCAGCGTAGGCGGCACCGTCGTGGCAACATAGGTGTCGTAGCCAATAAAGCCGGCGAACACCACGATCACGATCAGATCGGTGATGGTCTGTGAGACGCCCATGAACATCAGCACGATCTCAACCAGAATAGTAGCGAGCAGAATGCCAAAACCGATGCCATATACGCGCTGGAAAAACTTGGGGAACGTCACGCCCAAGGCGCCAAAGACAAAGGTGATGGCGGCCGTGGCGATAAAGGCAGTGTTGATGGTGGGCAGGTCGTAGTTGGCAAGGCCAAACGACGCGGTCAGGCCAAAGGTGCTCGCAAAGATTACGTAGCCCACAAGGGACAGGCCCACGGACTGCTTGCTGGCGGCGGCCGACATCATGACCATGCCGACGATGGTCAAAATAAACGAGCCAAAAACCAGCGGTAGGGCAGCCCCGCTCATCATCATGCGCGCAAACGACATGGTGCTCGTAAAGTAAGCACCGACGCCCATGGCACAAAAGCCCAAGAAGATGAGGGCAGACATGGCAAGATTATACGCACGCGGCGACATCTCCTTGGCACGGCTTGCGCCGGTTTCGATGGGGCCGTTCTGATAGCCCTGAATATCGTTCATAATTTCGTCCTTTCAAAAGCGCCGCGACAGCGCAGTAGCTGACAAGATTCCTGTCATTGTACCCGAATGCCGTACGTCCTTACCTACGGCGCTCGCCCTCGAGCGTGCGATCAAAGGCCCAGACCCACCAACGCATCACGTGTGCCTGCGAGCCGTCCGCCCGCTCGCGCGTCTGGTCCTCCAGATACAACTCGGTCGCGTGCCCGCCAAAACGCACCTTATAGGTTGCCGTACGGATGCCGTGGACCATCAGGCCAAACCCGGTGGTCGAGATAATTTCGTCAATCGTAAAGCAACGACCGTCGACCCAGCAGACGGTGACCGGCACGACCTGTCCGCCCGCGAGGATGCGAGCCACGACGTCCACATACTGCTTGTGCACGCGCCGAGTTTTGCCATCTGTCTGTCGATATTCCATGCCTCCTATTATCGAACGCATGTTTGCATATTGTAAAGCGAACAGACTGTGGTTTTGGGATGTTGGGGCACGCACACGTGTCCTCATGGTGTGTTAGCAAAAAGAACACCCGCGGTCAACAGGGCTAATATTCAATATTAGTGCCAAAAAATTCACTTCTCCCATCAGAACTCGGTAAAGAAACCCGCAGGAGGTGATACGATTTATCATGTTTTTGTAACGTGCCTGCAAACTTCGAGAAAGCCCATATATGGACGTAACGTTCTCAACCTTCCTCGGCCAAATTGTGTCGAACCCAGTCCTTGCCGTCACCGTGATCCTCGCGCTCGGCGCCATCTTCGTCAATGGATGGACCGACGCGCCCAACGCCATCGCGACCTGCGTCACTACGCGTTGCATGCCCGCCCGCGCCGCCATTCTCATGAGCGCCGCATTCAACTTCCTCGGTGTGCTCATCATGACGCACTTTAATGCGAGCGTCGCCAATACCATCTCGCATATCGTCGACTTTGGCGGAAACAGCACCATGGCGCTCGCCTGCCTGTGCGCGGCCCTGTTCTCCATCGTCGTCTACGGCGCCACAGCGTCGCGTTTTGGCATCCCCACCTCGCAAAGCCACAGCCTTATCGCCGGCCTGACCGGTGCCGCTATCGCCCTCGGCGGCGCGAGCAGCGTCAACGTCCACGAGTGGATGAAGGTCATCTACGGCCTGGCGCTCTCCATCGGCCTGGGCTTTGTCATGGGCTGGGTCCTGTGCAAACTCGTCTCGATTCTTTTCGCCGCCGCCAACAGGCGACGTGCCAATGTCTTCTTTAAATACGCTCAGATCGCGAGCGCTGCGGCCATGAGCTTTATGCACGGCGCGCAGGATGGACAGAAGTTCATCGGCGTGCTCTTTTTAGGCGTGGCCTTCGCAAACGGCCAGACCAGCGTCGGCGATGCCGGCATCCCCATCTGGATTATGCTGCTGTGCTCGGCCACTATGGGTATCGGTACCAGCGTGGGCGGTGAGCGCATCATCAAGTCCGTCGGCCAGAGCATGGTTAAGCTCGAGAAGTATCAGGGCTTCTCCGCCGACCTCGCGGGCGCCGCGAACCTGCTGCTTGCCACCCTTACCGGCATCCCCGTGTCCTCCACACACATCAAGACCTGCGCCATCATGGGCGTCGGTGCCGTCAAGCGCCTCTCGGCCATCAACTTCGGAGTCGTCAAGGACATGATGTTCACCTGGTTCTTCACCTTCCCCGCCTGCGGACTCATCAGCTTTGTCATGGCCAAGCTGTTCATGATGTTCCTCTAATCAAACCGAACGTCCATCCGGACCGCAACACTTCGCCCACCCGTCTTCACCTCGAAAGGACCCACCCATGGCAAAGAAACCCGATTCGTTCTACTTTGACAACTACGTCGCTTGCGCCGACCTCGCCGTCCAGGCCGCAGAGCTGCTCACCAAGATTTTTGAGAACTTCGATCCCGCGCAGATTCACGACATGCTCAATAAGATGCATGCGATTGAGCATGCGGCAGACAAGAAGCACCACGAGCTCGAAGACGCCCTGCTCACCGCCTTTATCACCCCGCTCGAGCGCGAGGATCTGGATCTGATGAGCTGCGCGCTCGACACCGTGCTCGACCGTATTGAGGGCGTCGTGCAGCGCGTCTACTTCACCAACATTCAGAGCATCCATCCCGACGCCATCGTCATCGCCCACAAGGTGACTGACGCCTGCCGCGCCATGAAAGACCTGATGGTCGAGCTTCCCAACTACCGCAAGTCCAAAACGCTGCGCGAGCTGGTCATCCAGATCAACACCATCGAGTCCGAGGCCGACGAGCTCTACATCAACGCCATGCGCAACCTGCACGTTAACGGCAAGGATCCGCTCGAGGTCATCGCTTGGCGTGACGTCTACGCCTTCCTGGAGTACTGCGCCGACTGCTGCGAGAATGTGGCCGATGTTGTGGATTCGATTGTCATGAAGAACAGTTAATTGGGGGTACGTGTCCCGGCGGCGAAGGGCCGGCCACGGTTTGCTTTCTCACTCCGGCTGCTTTGCAGAGTCGTTCGAAAGCAAACCGTGGCCGGCCCTTCGCCTTACGTACCACCATTGGGAACTTTGGCTGATACTTTGAAAGCAATGAGGCTTTTGTTGACAGGGCCTTTGAGCCCGATTGGGAACTTTGGGACCGCCTTAAACGTTTGGCTGGATCGGGCTTTGGGTACCCTTTGTTTTGCTTTGGGTTGATACACTGAATTTGGAGGGCTTGGTTGTGAGTTATTTGGATCTGGCTCGGGGTCGGTATTCTTGTCGTGAGTTTGAAGATCGGGCTGTGGAGCAGGCTGTGGTGGATGCCATTGTTGAGGCTGGGCGGATTGCTCCTTCTGCTTGTAATAATCATCCTTCTCGTGTGATGGTGCTGGATACGCCTGAGCTTCTGGAGAAGGCTGCTGCTTGTCAGCCTCGGTTTGCTCGTGATGGATCTATCTTTGGCGCTCCGCTCATCTTCCTTATTTGTAGCGTTACCGAAGACGCTTGGGTGCGCCCGTATGACCAGATGAATTCCAGTGAAATCGATACGTCCATAGTGTGCGATCAGATGATGATGGAGGCCACCGAGCAGGGCCTGGGAACGTGTTGGGTATGCCATTTTAAGCCCGAGGTGGCACAGGAGCAGTTCAACCTGCCCGAGGGCGTCTATCCCTATCACATGCTCGTCTGCGGATATCCTGCCGACCACATCGCCGATTCCGAGCATCGCGAGGCCCGTACCATTCCCCTCTCCGACTTCCTCCTCAAGTAGATTTTGGGACATGCCCTAAAACCTATCCTTGACCGCTCACCGGTTCGCCGAGTTCTGCGCCACTATGTGCAGGGCTCGGTTTTTTATGTTGCGCGCCCCGGTACAGTCATAAAAAAGGACCCGCAAGCTGCGGGTCCTTTCTAGGCACTAAATTGTAGGCCGAATGTTAGTCCAGGTCGTCGGCAGCGAAGTTGTCGATCGGGGCGAAGGGATCGGCCACGGGGACAACCGGGTCAGCGACGGGCAGCGGCTCGGCGGGAACAGTCACCGCAGGAGAAGCGGCAGAACCGACCGGCGTGGAGGCCATGAGGTCGGCCGGGAAGGAGTTCTGGGCATCGTCCATGAAGTGCTGGATGAGCTTGAGATACTCGGCCTTGAACTCCTCACGAGAAGCCTTGAGACGATCGATCTCCTCGAGCTCAGCCTGCTTTTCGGTCAGAGCCTGGCGGATAACCTCGCGGGCCTTGGCGTCAGCCTCGTTGCGAATACGCTCAGCGTTCTCATTGGCATCGTTGACGATGGTCTCAGCGGTCTGCTGGGCAGCGATCAGGGCAGCGGAAATCTGGCGCTCCTGAGCGGAGAAGTCAGGGGCGGGAGCAGCCACGGGGGCGGCAGGAACGGCCTGGGCGGGGGCATCCTGAGCCTGGGCAAGCTGAGCCTGCGCATCGGCAAGCTGCTGCTCGGTAGCAGTCAGACGACCCTTAAGGTCGACGATCTTAGCGAGCATAGCGTCAACCTCAGAGGACAGCGTCTCCAAGAAGACGTCGACCTCAGCAGGATCGTAGCCACGCTTGGCCTCAGAGAAAGTCTGAGCCTGGATGTCTGCAGGGGTAATAGCCATAACAAGTCTCCTTTTTCATCGCCTCGGCGCTACACGCCCGACGTAAGTTACTAAGACAGTTCTACACGAGTATACCTATAAGAAGCTGCAGAACCAGCCTCTGCACCAACTGCAACGCAATAATCGCAACGACCGGCGAAAAATCGATACCGCCCATCGGCGGGATGAAACGACGGAACAGGTTGAGCCACGGACCGCACACGCTATCAAGCACCGCGGCAATATCCTGAAGCAAACCACCCTGCTTCATGGGAATCCACGTCATAAAGCAGTAGACGACAATGAGCGTGGAATAGAAGTTGAACAGCGTATTGACCAGCTGGACGATAGTGTAGATGTTGATGGGAATCTCCTCGTCTTGTCTTTACTTAAGGTAGCCGTCGGCACGAAGCTTCTTGAGATCGGAATCTTTGACCTCGCAACCGGCGGGCAGCACCATGAACACGCGGTCGCCCACCTCCTTGACCGTGGCACCCAGACCGCAGGCAAAGCCGTAAGAGAAGTCCAAGACGCGCTTGGCAACTTCGGTGCGTACGCCCACAAAAATCAGTGCGACAGGCTGCTTGGTGCGAACGCGGCGCACCACGGTCTCCACGTCGTCATAGCTCTCGGGGCGCAGGACATAGGCCGGCAGCTGCGGTGTGGCGTTGATGATATTGCTCGCATAGGCCGAGGCATCGCTCGGTGCAGGCGCAGGCGCAGCGGCGGCACGGGCGCGGGTGTTCTCGGCGTAGCTCGACGGCGTGTCATAGGCACCAGGACGATAACCGCTCGCAACACTGTCCTGCGAGCGCGAAGGCGGGTTATACGTCGTGGCATGGCGGGAGTCATCGCCGACCAGCTGCCCGGAGCGTGTATACACGGCAACCGACTCAGCTTCACCACGGCGCGTCTGACCAAGCAGGCCGTTGCTCGGCTCGTCTTGGGTGTAGTAGCCCTCGCCCGAAGCACCGCTGTAGCCGTTGCCCTGATAGCCATCGTCATAGCCATCATCGTAGCCGTAGTCGTCGTCCTGGCCATAACCCTGGTCGTAACCCTGCTGGCCGCCCAGGTGCATCTTATTTTTAATCTCGTCAAGGAAGCCCATGGTTGTGTCCTCTCGCGGTTTAGTGCAGGCGCCCCGATAATCAGTGCGCACTTCAGAGCCTTATTTTACTGCAAACTCCGGGCTAAATACTACCCTGCCCAGGCGAACGAGCGTAGAGCCCTCCTCAAGGGCAGGCTCAAAGTCTTCGCTCATGCCGCAGGAAAGCTCAGGCAGGTTCAAATCGGGATGCGCCGCCTCCAGCTCATCCCGCAGCTCACGAAGCCCCGCAAAGGTGCGGCGTGCCACATCCTTATTCCCCCGGGGCGCCATAGTCATAAGCCCCTGTACGCAAATTCCCTCAAGTTCCGCAAGCTCACCCGCGGCGGCGCGAATCTCATCGGGCGAAAAGCCTCCCTTCGACTCCTCACCACTCACATTGACCTCAATGAGCACACGCTGGGGGCCGGCGAGTTCGCCTGCCTCAATCTTGCGGGCAGCACGGCTCGAGATCGCCTGCGCCAGATGCAGCGAACCCACCGAGTGAATCAGCTCGGCTGAGCCCAGCACCGCATTGATCTTATTGGTCTGCAGGTTGCCGATCATATCGAAGCGCACCTCGGGCAGCTCCGGATGCTCCGCCAAACCTGTGAGCTTGCGAACCAGCTCCTGCGGGCGATTCTCGGCAAAATGGCGATACCCCGCCTGGATGGCGGCAACGGTCTCATCGACACCAACGGTCTTGGACACGGCAATGAGGCGCGCGGCGTCGTGGGGACGGCCCGCGCGATCGAGCGCCGCATAAAAACGTTCCAGAATCTGCTCGCGGCGAGCGCGCATCAAGTCCAAATAGTTATCCATTGCCAATCGCCTCCGCTGACAGCCAAACAAGTAGTCCCATGCTAACGCAAGAGCGCGGCCCCGCATGTGCAAGGCCGCGCTCACTTAGGTATTTACAATCTTTCGACGAACGGGGTTACTTACTCCTCGTCGTCCTCGCCATCGTCCTCATCCTCAAGATGATCGAGCAGGTAGCGAAGACCCTCGCTGACCTCGTTAACGGGCACCTTGGCAACGTAGCGTGCATCGACGGCGGGCCTCATGATAACACCCTCGCCCGAAGGCACGCGCATGCTCTCGAGCTCATCCTCATCAGTGCAGGCGATATCACCGGCAGTCATACGCTGTCCGGTCAACAGGAAGGTCAGACGGCAGGCGGCATCGATGGAAATCGAGGCGATGCGATCGAGATAGCGCGATACCATGATGGCGCGGCGCAGGTCGTCATAGTTGCTGTCGTCGTCCATAAAATCGCCCGTGTCCATGCGGTTAAAGGTGCGGAAGAACTTCTCGTAGGCGGCGTGCACTGGCTCGTCCTCGACGGCCAAGTTGCAGATGATGGACATGTCGTTGGTGACGAGCGCAGAAAGCGAAGAGCCCAGCACCTGGTAGACGGCCTCAGCCTCGGCCTCGACCGTGCCGACAAGCTCCTTGGGCAGCGAGATGTCGGCCTTGATCATATGACGCGTGGCGCGGCAAATCTGGCGAACCTTATCGGTCATGCGCTGCAGGTTAAAGTCGACGTAGATGATCGTCTGCAGCAAGCGGAAGTCGGAGGCGACCGGTGACTGCGTGGCAATCAGGTTGTAGCAGACGGCCTCCAGGTTGGCGCAGCGTGCGTCAATCGAAAGCGTACGCTTCTTGGTCTTGGTGGCGAGCTTGCGGTCGTCGGTCACATAGGCCTTCACGGCATCGTGGAGGGCCAGATCGACGGCCTCGTAGATGCTCAGCATCTCGTGACGGGCCTCGATGAGCTGACGGGAAAACAGTTTGCGCATGGTTCACTCCAATCAGTTGGGTGCGGTCATGCCGCCCGCACAGTGAATACGCACCGGACCAGATCCGATCGGCTTGGGACTAGTCGCACCGATCAGCCAAAGCGGCCGGTGATATAGTCTTCCGTCCGCGAGTCCACCGGGCTGGTGAAGATCGCGTCGGTTTGACCATACTCGATGAGCGTAGCGGGCTCGCCGGCAACTTCCTGCAAGAAGAACGCGGTGTAGTCACTGATACGAGCTGCCTGCTGCATTGAATGCGTGACGATGATAATCGTCATCTCGGGCGCCAGCTCGGCCATCAGATCCTCGACCTTAGAGACGGAAGTGGGGTCGATGGCGGAGCAGGGCTCGTCCATCAGGAGGACATCGGGTTGCACCGCAAGCACGCGCGCGATGCACAGACGCTGCTGCTGACCGCCCGAGAGCGCCAAACCATCCTTGTTGAGCTGATTGGATACCTCTTTCCAGAGGTTGGCGCGCTTGAGCGATTCTTCCACGATGTCATCGAGGTCGCTTTTGCTAGTCACGCCCTGCAGACGAGGGCCAAAGGCGACATTCTCGTAGATGGATTTGGGAAACGGGTTGGGCTGCTGAAAGATCATGCCCACGCGACGACGGAGATCGACCGGATCGACACCCTCGGCATAGATATCGTTGCCGTCGAGCGTCATGGTGCCCTCGACGCGCGTGCCCTCAATCAGGTCATTCATGCGGTTGATGCAGCGCAAAAACGTCGACTTGCCGCAGCCCGAAGGGCCAATGAAGGAGGTGATGGCGTTTTTGGCGATGTTGAGGTCAAGCCCCGTCAGCGCATGAAAGTCACCGTACCAAAAGTTGAAATCCTTGGCCGTAATGGCCGCTTGCTCCAACGCGGGAGCGGACTGATAAACGGACATGGGACTCCTTAACTAGCGACGCTTGCGCGACAGGAAGCGCGCAAACAGGTTGAAGGCCAAAATGATCACCATCAGCAAGAGCGCGGTGCCGTAGGCTGCGTTCATGTTGATGCCGTCGTTGGCAAGCAGGTACAGGTGAACGGTCATGGGACGACCGGAATCGAGCGGCGAAATAGGTAGATTGATGGCCTGGCCCATGGTGTAGAGCACCACGGCGGTCTCGCCGATGGCACGGCCGATGGCAAGGACGATGCCCGTGGCAATGCGGCCAAAGGCCGAAGGAAGCACGATCTTGGAGACGACCTGCCACTTGGTAGCGCCCAGGCCGTACGCGCCCCAACGGATATAGCGCGGAACGGCGCGAATGGCTTCTTCGGTGGTGCGCATGACGATGGGAAGCATCAAGAGCGCGAGCGCCAGAGCGGCCGAGACCATCGAAAGGCCCAGGCCCATAGCCTCGACAAACAAGGCGTAGCCAAACAGGCCCATAACGATGGAGGGCACCGAGGCCAAAGCGTCAGCAGCGTAGCGAATGAGCTCGACGACCTTGCCCTGCTTGGCGTACTCGGCCAGATAGACGGCTGCCAGCACAGCGATCGGCGTGCAGATAAGCATGGCGAGCGCCGTCACGTAGACGGTCGAGACGATCGTGGGCCAAATTCCGCCCTCGGCGTTGACGCCCTGGGGCCAACCGAAGATAAAGTCGAGCGAGATGTGTGGCAGGCCGTTGATGACCACGTAGGCGATGATAGCGACCAGCACCAGCGTGGTGATGTAGGCAGCGGCACGAAACACGCCAAGCATGATCTTGTTGGACAGGTCCTTGTTGATGCGGCCCTTCTTGCCGTGGGAAAGGGCACGCTTGATGCGCTCGCGCGACGAGGTCGTATCGACCGTCGTGTCAACGGAATCGGACATAGCCTACCCCCTCTTCTTCTTGGAAATCAGACGGACGATACCCACCAGCGTGGCGGAGATGATAAACAGGACCACACCCATGCCGAACAGCGCCGAGCGGTGCAGACCCGAGGAATAGCTCATGTCGAGCGCAATCTGGCTCGTGAGCGTCGAGATGGGGCTCGCAATGCTGTCGGGAATAACCGGGGCGTTACCTACGACCATGAGCACGGCCATGGTCTCGCCGATGGCACGGCCCATACCCAGCACGATGGCATCAACGATACCCAGCTTCGCGGCAGGTAGCACGATCTTATAGATGGTCTGCCACTTTGTGGCGCCCATGGCATACGATGCCTCGCGAATGCCCATGGGAATGGAATTGAGAGCATCGATGGTGAGCGTGGTGATGGTAGGGACGATCATGATGGCGAGCACAAACCACGCCGTCAGCGCACCAAAACCAAGGCCGCCGGTCAGTTGTGCGATAAACGGGCGGATGATGATCATGCCAAAGAAGCCGTAGATGATGGAGGGTATGCCCGCCAGCAGGTCAACGGCGGGGCTGATGAGCTTGCGCACGCGCTTGCTGGCAATCTCGACCAGGTAAACGGCCGTACCCACGCCCAGCGGCACGCCCATGGCGAGCGCACCGACGGTCACCAGACCCGAGCCGGCAAGCAGCGACAAGATGCCGTAGTGGCCCTCGGAAGGCGCCCACGTAAAGCTAAAGAAGTCAGCCAGACCGATGTCAGTAAAGACGGGCAGCGCCGAGTACGTGGTAAAGACAAAAATCAGGATGACGGTAACGACCGCCAAGAACGCGCAGGCAAAGAAGATCCACTGCAGCGCCTTCTCCTTGATATAGGTACTGCGCGATACGAGCGCCAGCTCGCGCTTCTTGGGCGTCTGAACATTCTGCTCAGTCTGGGAGTTTTCCTGTGCTTCCATGCTACTCACTCCCCTTCTCGTCGTTGGTGACGGGAATAAAGCCCGCCTCGCGAATCTGCTTGTCCATCTTTTCGGACGTCACATAGTCGATGTAATCCTGCGCCTGCTGCGAAGGCACACCCTTCACAAAGAAGTAAAGGTCGCGCGAGATGGGATAGCCGCCACTCGCGACCGTCTTCTCGGACGCCTCAACATGATTGACCGAGACGGCCTTGACCGAGGTCTTGGCGTTGAGGCTATCGACGAAGCCCAGCGAAATGTAGCCGATGGCCCCACGCGAACGAGATACCACGTCGCGCACCTGGCCCGTACCCGAAAGAACAGCCGAGCGGCGATCGAACGGCGTGCCATCCATCACGATGGTACGGAAGGCCTCGCGCGTACCGGACGCCTCGTCTCGGTTGATGACCTGAATCCTCAGGTCCTCGCCACCGACCTCTTTCCAATTGGTAATCTTGCCGGCGTAGATATCGCGGAGCTGCTCGGTCGAGAGGTTATCGACGGGGTTGTCGTCGTTCACGATGACCGCAATACCGTCGTGGGCAATGACGATGGGAGTCAGGCCCAGATCCTGTTCGTCGGCATTGAGTCCACGGGAGGAGCTGGCGATATCGGCCGTGCCGGCGCTGACGGCCTCGATGCCAGCAGAAGAACCCAAACCGGAAACGAGCACGTCGATGCCGGTCTCCTCCTTAAAGCCCTCGGCCGCAATCTCGGCGATAGGAAGGCAGGTCGTGGAGCCAGCGACGGTAATGGAAGAGGTAGAAGATCCCGAAGAACAGGCGCACAGCGTAAGCGTAAGCACAGCGGCGCTCAGGACCGATACGATCTTTCTCATAGCATCACGCCGATCGCAGCATGGCGCCCACAGGTGCCGCCCTCGTTACGGTAGGAATAAAAGCGGTCGTTCTGACGCACGGTCGAAAGCTGGGTATCCACGATATTATCCGCGTCGACACCGACATCTACCAGCGCCTCGCGAATGGCAGCGGAAAGATCGAGCATGCGAGAGGTACTCGCATCGATGCAAGAGAACTCGGCGGCAAAGCGATCCATGAGTTCCTGGGATACCTCATATTCGTCACCCAAGATATGGGGGCCGATATAGGCGGAAACGCCGCTCGCATCGCAACCGGCAGCATCGCAAAGCGCCTGGCACGCCTTGGCGGAAATGCGTGCAATCGTGCCCTTCCAACCGGAGTGCACCACGGCAAATCCGCCAGGGGCCACCAGCACCACGGGAACGCAGTCGGCAAAGCAGAGCAGCACGGGTACGTTATGCGCCGTACAGACGATGGCATCGCAGCCCTCGGCAATCTGCTCGCGGACGTCCTCAAGGTCATCGGCGCCGTTCGAGGTCACCGCAACGATATGGTCACCATGGACCTGATTGGGAACGAGCAAGTTGTGCTCGCACTCGGCGGCACCCATAGCCTCGAGCACGCGACGACGATTTTCTTGAACAGCAAAGGGGTCATCGCCAACATGCGAGCCCAAATTGAGTGAGGAGTACGCATCTTCGGAAACACCACCGGCGCGCTCGGTGAAGGCAAAGCGAACATCGGATGTCGCGCCTTCCACCAACGTAACTCCATCATGGTCGACACGCGAAACGTTGTCCGCACGTGCTGCCATACTAAAGCCTCCTAATAACACAAGTACCGCGGCATCGCCGCTACAGCCCGCGTTTATACGGCTGTCATACTTCTCTAAAAGGATACCTGCTGCACTGGAGGCAATCGTAAAGGGAACGTAAAGAGATTGGAGGTTCTAGTTTACAAAGTCGAAATAAAAAGGGCGCGTCCATACGGACACGCCCCCGTGAGCAACAATGCAAAGAACGACTTAGAAGCTACCGCGCTTCAGGAAGTCGGGAAGCTCGAACTGATCGTTGCCGAAGTTAGGAAGCTCGGTGCCACCGACGTTGCGGGTCGGAGCGGCCTGAGCCGGGCTGGTGGCCGGAGCGGTGCGCTGCGGCTCAGCGGAGGCAGCGGCCTTGCTCTGAGACTGCTGAGCAGCAAAGAGCTCGTCCTGACGGTTGACGTTGGAGTCGGAGAAGCCCGTAGCGATGACGGTGATACGCACCTGATCGCCCAGGGACTCGTCGACAACGGTACCGAAGATGATGTTGGCCTCGGGGTCGACGGCGTTGGCGACAACGTCGGCGGCGTCGCTGATCTCCTGGATGCCCAGGTCCTTGGAACCGGCGATGGAGAGCAGCACGCGTGTGGCACCATCGATGGAGCTCTCGAGCAGCGGGCTGGAGATGGCCTGCTGGGCAGCGTCGACGGCACGGGTATCCCCAGAAGAGGTACCGATACCCATCATGGCGGTACCGGCCTGCTTCATGATGGTCTTAACATCGGCGAAGTCCAGGTTGATGATACCGGGGACGGTGATGAGGTCGGTGATGCCCTGGGTGCCCTGGGAAAGGACGCCATCGGCAATCGCGAAGGCCTCGAGCATGGTAGTCTTCTTCTCGGCGATGTCGAGCAGCTTATCGTTAGGGATGACGATCATGGTGTCGACGCAATCGGAGAGGGTCTTAATGCCCTCCTCGGCGCTCTTCTTGCGCTTGCGGCCCTCGAAGGTGAAGGGCTTGGTCACGACGGCGACGGTCAGCGCACCGACCTCGTTCATCGCGATATCGGCAACGATGGGAGCAGCGCCGGTACCGGTGCCACCGCCCTCGCCGCAGGTGATGAACACCATGTCGGCACCAGCGAGCGCCTCGGCAATGTCGTCGCGGGACTCATCGGCAGCCTTGCGGCCAACCTCGGGGTTGGCGCCGGCGCCCAGGCCGCGGGTAAGGTCGGTGCCGATGTGCACCTTGATATCGGCATCAGAGATCGCGAGTGCCTGAGCATCGGTGTTGATGGCAACAAACTCGACGCCGCGGATGCCCTCTTCGATCATTCGATTGACCGCGTTGGTACCGCCGCCGCCGACGCCGACCACCTTAATGACGGCAAGGTAGTTGTTGATCTCTGTCTCGTGCATGTCGGTCCTCCGAACAAAGGTTATAGCCATAGCATGGGTCGACCCCTGCGCACATTAACCTTCAGGTTGAAAGTAAATGCAAAGGTAAACCGTATTATGTTTGCACATTATGAACGTATCAGTCAAATAATTGACCGTGAAAACCAAACAAACCAGATAAACGGCGTGGTATGGCCCCTCAACAAAGCATCAACCAGCGCTACGAGGTCGGAGCGTTCCTAAATGTATAGTTACCCGGAGAGCGCACATTGATATACGTTACGCCCTCTACCTGCGAAAGCAGCTTGGTGACTACGCGCTCCTTCTTGACGATATCGTTCGAATCGCCCAGCGACACCTCAATGCCGTTATTGAGGTTTGCCGAGATGGCTTCGACCGAAGGCGTGGAAATATCCTTGACTTGTCCCAAGAACTCGCTCGAAAAACCACGCACATAATCCAAGCCAGCCTTAACGGCCTTGGAGCTCACTGCCTGGCCGGAAACCGGAGCGACATCCGCCGAGACATCAGTCAACAACACCGCGCCATAGTGCTTAGCGAGCGCCAGTGCGGCATCAATGCCGGTCAGGGTATTTGAGCCCTGCCCCGTCGTGATGACGTTGCCCTGGTCATCCACTTCGACCGACGTCGACAGCGGGGCGATCCAGGTGTCATCATCCCCGATGGCCCAGGCAAGGTCATCGGAGCTGATATAGGCAATTGCAATGACCTTGCGCTCCATCGGCGTAATGATGAGCGTATGTGGGAACTGACGCTGGACATCCACGCCCGAGACCCACGGATTCTGCTTGAGGTCCTCGGTAATCTGGTCGGGATCGACGTTAAAAAGCGACGTTCCCTCGGGCAAATCGATCAGCTGGATAGCATCGTGCTTCGTCACATGCTCGCTGCCTTGAATCTGAATATCAGTGGCGGTAAACAATCCAGAGTTAATCACCACGATAGCAACGACGACGAGCACGGCCAAGACGGCCAAAACGCCGCCCACGATTTTGCCTTTGCCTGTAACGACAGAAGCGGCGTCTGATGTTTTATTTGCCATCGCCCTAAGTAAAGACAACGGGTTGACGCCTTTTTTACCCGAAGGCTTCTTGGCGGTAGCCGGCACCGATGTCAGCGAGCGCGGTTTCGATGCGCCCAGCGTGCGACTCGGACGCGCCGCCTTAGTTCCTGTCGAGGGCTTAGGAGTTGCCATAGGACGGGCAGGCTTGGCGCCCATAACAGGCTTTGACGTCACCGAGGGACGCGAGGACTTTTTTGCGGCCGGACGATTACCGAGCTGCGAGCCGACAACCGGACGACTGGTCTGTCGAGCATGCCCGACAGGCTTAGAGTGCGCGACGATATTGCGTTGATGTTTGGCAGGCGCGCCGGAACGCCCTCCGGCGCGGCGGAAGGTGGGTTTCGATGCTCTAGAAACCGAGGAATTTAACTTCCGGTCTGAGCTCGATGCCATACGCCTCCCTCACCTTTCCGTGCACATGTCTGATAACCGCGGCAACGTCATCGGCCGAGGCAGTTCCGTTATTAACGATAAAATTAGCGTGAACGGGCGAAACTTCCGCGCCGCCAATCGAAAAACCCTTTAATCCACAATCCTCGATAAGCTTGCCCACGCTCGCATCGGGCGGGTTGCGAAAGACCGACCCGCAGGATGCGCGACCCATGGGCTGTGTACGCTTGCGCCTCGTCAGGTACCGCTCCATGCGCTCGCGAATGTCGGCCTTGGGCGCCGGTTTAAGCTTGAGCACGCACTCGAGGATGATCTCATTGCGGGGAAGGCTACATTCGCGGTAGCCCCAAGTGATCTCGGACCCCGCATAATGCTTGATACCGGATGCCGGGTCAAACGTTACGACATCCTCAACCAGCGAGCCAATCCACTCGGTCCGTGTGCCGGCATTCATAGATATCGCACCGCCAACCGAGCCAGGGATGCCAACGGCAAACTCAAGGCCCGAGAGGCTACGCGACAGGGCATCGTTGACCAGGCGCGCAAACATCACGCCCGCACCGACCGTCAGCGTACAACCGTCATCAGCAACAACCGTGCGCTGAAACTCACGTCCGAGCGAAATGACGGCGCCGCGATAACCGCCATCGGCAACCAGCAGATTGGAGCCCTTGCCGATGATGACCCACGGCACCTGCTCGCGATCGAGCACCGCCACGGCGCGGCGAAGGGCATGATAGCTATGGCACGTCACAAAGAGGTCGGCCTTGCCACCGATACGATAGCTCGTATGACGCGCAAGGCGCTCGTCCTCGATCACATCCGTGTCGATCATGCCCGAGAGCGCCATGACGGCGTTAAACAGACCCATTAGACTTAAGCGTCTTTCTTGGCAGTCAGATACTCAATGAACTCGGGACCGACGGTCGTAACGTCACCAGCACCCATAGTGAGCAGCAGGTCGCCCTCGCCCACCATCTGCTCGAGCTCCTGATTGAGCTCAAGACGGCTGGAGCAGTACACGACCTCCTTGCCAGGATGCTTGGCGCGCACGGTATCGGCGAGCATCTTAGAGGTAACACCCGGAATGGGCATCTCGCCAGCCGAGAACACATCAATCAGCAGCAGTTTATCGGCATTGGCAAATGCATCGGCAAAGTCGTCGCACAGGGCCTGCAGGCGCGAATAACGGTGCGGCTGGAACACGACGTCGACATGCTTGTAGCCCAGCGACGAAGCGGCAGCAAGCGTCGCCTTGATCTCGGTGGGGTGATGGCCGTAATCATCGACCACGGTGATGCCATCGATATCGCCCACGTGGGTAAAGCGACGGCGGACGCCCTCAAAGCTCGAGAGCGCCTTGGCGGCGGCGTCGATGTCAAGGCCCAGGACATGGGCGACGGTGAGCACCGCCGTGGCGTTGAGCATGTTGTGGCGACCGGGATTGCTCTTGATCTCCACGGCATGCTCAGTGCCGTCCTCAAAGCGAACGATAAAGTCACTCTGGATGCCTTTGACATCCGGGTGCATGCAGACGATGTCGTTGCTCTCGGCAAAGCCGTAGGAAAGCACGTGACGGCCCGTCGACTTGGCGAGCTCGACCAGATGCGGGTCCTCACCGCAGACGATGACGGTGCCGTCCTCGCCCACCAGGCTCATGAATTTGGCGAAAGTCGCTTCGATCTCCTCGATACCCGAGTAGTGATCGAGGTGGTCGGCCTCGACGTTGGTCACAATGACCACGTTGGGGTTCAGGAACAGGAAGGAGCTGTCGGACTCGTCGGCCTCGGCGACAAAGTAGTCGCCCGAGCCGTTCTTGCCGTTCGTGTCATAGCCCTCGACGATGCCACCGATCAGGAAGCTCGGATCCAGACCCATGCGGTCGAGCATGGTGGCGCACATCGAAGACGTGGTGGTCTTGCCGTGCGTGCCGGCAACAGCGACGGTAGTGTAGCCGTGGCCCAAGGCAGAGAGCATCTTGGCACGGGGCCACACGGGAATACCAAGCTCGCGAGCGCGCACGAGTTCAGGGTTGGACTCCGGAATAGCGGTGGAGACAACAACCACGTCGGGCTTGACCTCGTCGATCGTGGCGGCCTCATGGCCCACATGTACCTTCACACCAGCGCGGGTAAGCTGGCGGATATAACGTGACGTCTTAAGGTCGGAGCCGGTAACGGCATAACCGCGCTCGTGCAGAACGAGGGCGATGCCGCTCATGCCGGCGCCGCCGATACCGATAAAGTGGGCGCTCTTAAACTCGGGCGCGGAGGTTGCAGTCTGGGAATCAGCCATGTGCTCGTGTACTCCTTGCGTAAACACTGCCTGTAACCCGTTAACTGTACCGCACCTACCGCATCAGCGCGAGGGCGACCGACGATATCCCGTCTAACTAACGCAAACCCTCTACCGCATCCGCCAGAAGAGCGGCGGCCCTATCCTGAGCCAGACCACGCGCCGCCTGACGCATGGCGTCGCGCGCCGCCGCGTCATCGACCAGGTGCAGCAGTTCATCGGCAAAGGCAGAACCGTCGATATCGGCATCGGCGCAGAGCACGCCGGCCCCAGCGTCGACCAGATAACGGGCATTGGTGGTTTGGTGGTCGGCCGTCGCATGCGGGTACGGCACGAGCACCGAAGGCACGGCGAGTGCAGCGATCTCGGCCACGCTCGATGCGCCCGAACGCGAGAGCACCAAATCGGCAGCAGCCAGCATATCGCCCATGTTGTCGATGTAAGGCTGGACGCGGTAACGCTTCGCCTCCTCGGGCGTCAGCGCCAAAGCGCGCTCGGTCTCCTCAAAGCCGTCGGCACCCGTCGAATGCAACACATAGAGGTTCTTGCGCGAAAGCAGCTCGTTTTTGAGCGAAGCCACACGCTCGTTGAGGTGCTGGGCGCCAAGTGAACCGCCAAAGACGAGCAGCAGCGTAGCGTCCTCGGGAACGCCAAGTGCCTTGCGGCCGCGAGCGCGATCGCCCTCGATCACCGAGCGACGTACGGGGTTGCCGGTCATGAGCACGTGGTCAGGGTCACCTTCGCGCTCAAAGACCGAACGCGCTGCCGGCACCGAGATGCACACGCGGGCGGCGTGGGAGTTCATCATCTTGTTGGCCAGGCCCGGAACAGAGTTCTGCTCATGCAGCAGATACGGAACGCCCGCGCCCTTGCACCACCCCAGCAGCGGAACCTCGACATAGGCACCAAAACCAATGGCGGCATCGGGCTTGCCGACCTTTGAGAAATGACTGGCGAGCGCACGCTTGGCTTTGTTGACACGCCACAGCGAGGTCAGCGCCGTCCAAGGACGGGAGCGGTCGAAGCCCGTGACCGTAATGGGCACAAAATCAAACCCAGCCTCGGGGACCAGACGACCCTCGAGCTTGCGCGACTGGCCCACGAACACAACGTGGTGGCCACGGTCACGCAGCTCTTCGGCCAAGGCGAGCGCGGGGTTGATGTGCCCGGCCGTGCCGCCGGCTGCAATAGCAACGGTCATTTTATCGGTCATGGTAGTCCCTTCGTACACGCGGTCCCTGGTCGTCGGTACGCAGACGCGCCGACGGGTCCGAGTTCAAATCGATTCGATTATATCCGCCGCCCGCGTTGCGAGGGCTGGGGCGCTGAGGACGACCTTGCGGCGCCGTTCGCTGACGCGGGCGGGCTGCCGGCTCGGTCGCAGAGCCATCCAGGACGGTAAAACCGTTACGCGAAGATCGCTCGCCGCGCACGTGGGGCACGCCGGCGGTACTCTCATCCATAACGGCAAAGCTCTCGCGGCGGCGGTCATACTCATCGCGGCGGGCGCTCTCGTACGAAACGCGCAGGATCAATCCGGCAAGCATAAGCGACACAATAATCGACGAACCGCCGTAGCTAATAAACGGCAACGGTTTGCCCGTCATGGGAAACACGTTGAGGATGCCCAGCGCGTTAATCAAAAACTGCACTGCGAGAATGACCGCGGAGCCAGACGCCATAAGCGCGCCCCGGCGATCGGTCGCCTGCTCGGCAATGCGAAACGCCGAGTAGATCAGCATCGCAAACACCAAGAAGAACAGCACGGTTCCGACAAAACCGACTTCCTCGCCAATGATGGCCAGGATGTAGTCATTGTGCGCCTCGGGCAGATACGAGTACTTCATGGTTGAGTTGCCGATGCCACGGCCGAACAGACCGCCCGAGGCAAAGGCCATAATGGCAAGCGTGGCCTGATAGCCGTCACCATACTCGTCGGCCCAAGGGTTCAAGGCAACCTGAATACGCACCATACGGTACGGCTCTGCGACAAGCGCAATCACGATCACGAGAATGCCGAAGATTAGCACGCCGATGATAAATCTGGGGTCGAGACCCGCAAACAACGCCATGCACATGAGGGTCAACAGGATGATCAGGACAGTACCGAAATCGGGCTGGATAAAGATCAGAAAGAGCGAAATGCCCAGGTAGATGCCCATCTTGCGAAGGAATTCGTTGATGTTGCCACCGGGCGAAAAGAAGCGATCAAGCATGATGGCCGAATACGCAATGGCAAATGGCTTTAAAAACTCGGAAGGCTGGAACTGAATACCGGCGATGTTAAGCCAGCGCGTGGCGCCACGGCTGCCGCTGCCCACCAAGAACACCAGAAACAGTAGCCCTATCATGCCTATGAGGAAGATCCTGAGCACATCCTCCCCAAACCAGCTGTCCGGCAAAACGCGCACGATGGCAATCAGCGCCAGAACACCGACCACGGCAAACGCGGCCTGTCGACCCAGAAAAAACGTCGCCGAGCCATTCTCGTGCAGCGCCTCGACCGAAGACGCCGAGTACACCATCAGCAGGCCAAAGCATACCAAGGTAAACAAGCAGGCCATGAATATCAAACGGGGGCGCATGATACGGGCGGGAACGCCGGCAATATAGCGTTCGCTAAACGACTGCCCGCCGCGACCGGAACGCGGTGTGCTGCGCCGCGAGGAAGCACGGTCCGAGTCGGGCCTCCTCATACCTTGTCGGGGGCTCTCCTCTCTCACCGGCAACCCCTATTCCATTTGCGATTTCGCCGCAGCGGCAAGCTGGGCCACATAGTCCTTAAACACGCGGCCGCGCTCCTCATAGCCCGAGAACTCATCGAACGAAGAGCAGGCAGGAGAAAGTAAGATCACGTCGCCACGGCTCGACAGCGAACGGGCGACGTCCACGGCATCGCGCAGGTCATCCGCCTGGGCGATATCCACATCGCCGTCGACATCGGCCTCGTCCATAGCGGCGGTGAAACGCTCGCGCGCATCGCCAAAGCAGACGACCGAGCGTACGTTATCCATAACAACGCGCGCGAAGTCCGTGAGCGGCGTGCCCTTATCGTGGCCGCCGAGCAGCAAGATCACGTCGTCATCGGGAAATGCCGTCAGTGCCTTCTCGACCGCATCGGTGTTGGTCGCCTTGGAATCGTTGACGTAGCGCACGCCGTCAATCTCGCCACACGGCTCCACGCGGTGCTCGAGCGGCTGGAACGAGGCAAGACCGCGGCAGACACCATCGACATCGGCACCGACCGCCAAGGCAGCCGTGGCGGCGCACAGGGCATTGATAACATTGTGATGGCCCGAGATCTTGAGCTCGGATGTAGCGATGAGCGGGGTCTCGACGCCCTTCAGGCGCACGACCATCTTGCCGTCGCGCACAAAGGCGGCATCCTCGCCCTCAGGCTCGTCAAAGGCAACCTTGCAGATGCGACGACCCGGCGTGTAGATGTACTCATCGAACTCGTGAATGCCGGCGTCTTCGACGTCGACAACCGCCAGATCGTCATCGACCATATTGTCAAACAGTTTGATCTTGGCAAGCGCGTAGTTCTTATGGCTCTTATGCCAGCCCAAGTGGTCGGGAGTGATGTTGAGCAGCACCGCCACGCGGGGGTGGAGCTCGGTTGTCGTAGCAATCTGATAGCTCGAGAGCTCAGCCACAAACCACTCGTTGTGGGCTCGGCCGTCAATCTCGTTGACCGGCGGCTCGCCGATGTTGCCGACAGCAACGCTGGCCTCGCCGGCAGCCTTAAGCAGATAATCAGCCAGCGACGTGGTGGTCGTCTTGCCGTTGGTGCCCGTGATGGCAATCCAGTTATCGGGCGACAGGCGATAGGCAAACTCGGGCTCACCCATAATCTGGGCGGCATGCTCGCGCCCGGCCTTAAAGAAGCCCGAGAACTCCGAGATGCCCGGGCACGTCACGCATACGTCATAGGCGCCCTCGACCTGTTCGGTCCCATAGACAAACGACGCACCAGCAGCCTCGAGCGCACGCGTGGCGTCATTGGGTTCAGAGGTGCCACCGCCATACACGGTAACGGCACTTACGCGCTCGGGATGTGCCAGCGCCCAGCGGGCGACATCGAGACCGGATTTGCCCTGACCCAAAACGAGCAGGCTAAAGACATCAGCAAGAGGCATGAAAGACCACTATCCCAACTGGAAGAACAGGGCAAGGCCTACGGCACCAAAGGCAGCAGCGATAATCCAAAAACGGATGACGACCTTGGTCTCGGCCCAGCCCTTCTTTTCGAAATGATGATGGATGGGCGCCATAAGGAAGACGCGCTTGTGCGTAAAGTGGAAGTAGACAACCTGAATCATGACCGACAGGGTCTCAACGATAAACAGGCCGCCGATGATGAGGGAGACGACCTCGGTGTTGGTCATGATGGACGTGCAGGCAAACGCGGCGCCTAGGGCAAGCGAGCCGGTATCGCCCATAAAGATGCTCGCCGGATAGCAGTTGAACCACAGAAAGCCCAAGCAGGCACCGGCACACGCGGTGCAGAAGATGGACAGGTTCACGTCTCCGTGCAAAAACGCCATGGCAGCCATGGCGAGCATGGCAATCATGGAGGTGCCGCCAGCAAGACCGTCAAGGCCATCGGTCAGGTTCACGGCATTAGAAAGACCGGCGATCATCAGCCAGCAAAAGACAATGTAGAGCCACGGGAACGAAAGGCCGCAGATGGTGGTCGAAAGCACGCCAAGGTCAATCGTCAGGCCGCCGGGAAAACGAATCTCGGGGGCGACGCCGCACCAGTTAACGGCAAGTACCGTAAAGGTGACACAGATAATGGTTAGGCCGATCATCTTGGCATGAGGCGTCAGACCGAGCGAGCGCCCATGCGTAACGGAGGTCAGGTCGTCGATCAGGCCCAGCACGCCTGTCGCCAGCGTGGCGAGCAGCACGAGCACGAGCTCGGTGGTGAGCTTGCCCATCAGCAGGCAGGTCAGCGAAATCGCGACGAGAATGACAACGCCACCCATGGTGGGCGTTCCCTGCTTAACCAAATGACGCTTGGGGCCGTCGGCACGAACCTGCTGGCCGATACCCTCGACCTTAAGTAGCTTGATCCACCACGGCATGAGCAGCAGCGCAATGGCAGCGGCGATGCCAAGCCCCAAAAAAGCCTGATACGTTGGATACGAGGGATTGCCGAACATGGGCTAGCACACACCTTCCACAAAGCGGTCGAGCTCAACAAAGCGGGAACCCTTGACCAGTACAACATCATGTTTTTCAAGCGCGCCGCCCATGCGGTCGAGCACCTGCTGATAATCGGAGAACACCTGGATGCGGTCCTCGTCCATGCCCATCATGCGCGCGGCATCGGCCATAAGCTGGGCCAGCTCACCACCCACGCACGCCAGCATGTCGAGCTTCTTGGCGGCGGCATAGGCGCCCACGAGCTCATGCATGCGAGGAGCCTCATCGCCCATCTCGCCCATCTCGCCCAGGATCGCCATACGAGACCCCGTGCACGAAAGCGAGCACAGTAGATCGAGACCAGCAGCCATGGATTCGGCGCTGGCGTTATAGGAATCGTCGATGACGCGGGCACCGCTCTTGGCGCGCTTGATCTCCTGGCGGTGCCCGGTGATCGTGAGGCCCCTAAAGGCAGCATCGATCTGCTCGGGCGTCACGCCCAGGCGATAGGCAACCGCGGCGGCCTTAACGGCATTTGGAACGGACTGCACGCCGGGGATGGCAAGCATGGTATCGATCGTCTCACCCTGGCCAAAATCGAGCGTAAAGACCGGACGGCCCTCGTCATCAACACGAATGTCGCGGGCACGGACCTCATCGTCGTCCGAGACGCCGGCCAGCATCACGTCGATACCAGCAGGCTGGGCGAACGTATCGCGAATGAACGGCGTAAAGTCGTCCTCGCCGCCCAAAACCAGCAGCGGCAAGAAGTCGCCGGCGGCGCACATGCCCTGGACAATCTCGGCCTTAGCGCGGGCGATGTTCTCGCGGCTGCCCAAAATGCCGATGTGAGAGGTACCAATCTTGCTCACGATGGCAAGGTTGGGATTGGCGGACTGGGACAGGCGCTCAATCTCGTGGAAATGGTTCATGCCCATCTCGAGCACCAGGACCTCGGTATCGGCCGGAGCGGAAAGCACCGTGAGCGGCATGCCGATCAGGTTATTGAAATTGCCCTTGGTGGCCCAGACACGATAGCGCTTGGCGAGCACAGCGGCGAGCACGTCCTTGGTCGTCGTCTTGCCGATGGAACCGGTAATGCCAACGACCAGGCAGCCAAGCTCCAGGCGATACGCGTGCGCCAAACGCAGCAGAAACTCCTCGGGATCATCGGTCAGCAGGATGGCGCATCCTTTGTCCTGCGCCAGCGAGACCAGCTCGGCCTCGGGCTCACGCGTCATCACGACGGCGCCGGCACCCGACTGGACGGCACGGGAAGCAAAATCATTGCCGTCGACGTTTTCACCGGGAAAGGCGACGAAAATCGTCCCTTCCTCGACCTGGCGCGAGTCGATAACGCACCCGCGGCATACCCGATCGGCTTCTCCCGTCACGGTTCGGGCCCCTGTTGCGGCCGCGAGGTTGTTGACGGCGATCTCTATCATTGCAGCTCCCCTGTAAACCTAATAATGCTATCGGCGTATTGTATCCCAGCGCCGCGCATGCGTGGTGCAGGGCATGTGAACACCCCTCATATGGGACAACAAACCACGCCCCAAAGATTGTAACCCCCTACCTCGTGCGCGGGATACCCAGCACGTCGAGCGCGTTGGCCATAATGGACTGGAACGGCACCGCAGCGGCATCTGAGCCGCTCGGCGTTCCGTCGAGCGTGATATAGCACAGCACCTTGGGCGATTGTGCCGGTGCAAAGCCCATAAAGGACGACATGTAGTTCTCCTTGAGGTAGCCGCCGTTCTCGTCGGCACGTTCGGCCGTACCGGTCTTACCCGCCACGTCATAGCCGTCAACCGCGCCGCCAACGCCCGTTCCCTCGGACACGACCGTCTGCATGCACGATGTCACCTGGGATGCAGCATCCTCAGAAATCGCGCGCTCGCCTTCGCCCCAGTCCTTCTCGTCGCCTTTGCTGGACTTATAGAAGTGCGGTGTCATCATCACGCCGCCGTTGGCGATGCCGCCCACGGCACGTGCGATCTCAATCGGCGAGACGGACAGTGCCTGTCCAAAGCTCATCGAGCCCAGCGTGGCGCCGTCATACTGGTCACGCTCCTTGACGATACCCAGGCTCTCGCCCGGAAAATCTACACCAGAGCTGTGACCGATGCCCCACTTGTCCACATAGGCGGCAAAGTCGTCGGCACCGATCTTGCGCCCCACCAGGACAAAGCCCACGTTGGACGAACGGCGCATCATCTCGCGCACATCCATGGTCATGGCGTAGTCGCGCTTGTCGGCATCGGTGACGGTATCGTCGCCCACCTTGATGCTCGCCGGCACCTCAAACGACGTACTCGATCGCACGACACCCAAGTCGAAGCCGGCGCCCGCCACGAGCGTCTTAAAGACCGAGCCGGGCTCGTAGGCGTCGGTGACCAGGCGCAAGTTCATATCCTCGGTTTTGGCGTTTTCCAGATCGGTCTGGTCGTAGGTCGGGTACGAGCAGGCGGCGAGAATTTCACCAGTCGTGGGGTCGGTGACCAAAGCCGAGCCGTTCTTGGCCTTGGTCTTCTCGACAGCCTCTGCCAGGGCATCCTCGGCCGCTCGCTGGATATTGACGTCGAGCGTCGTCACGATATCAACGCCGTCGACCGCAGCCACCTTTTTATAGGCACCGCCCGCGATATAGCTACCGTCCCTCGCCCGC
Organism: uncultured Collinsella sp.; assembly: GCA_959028445.1. GTDB lineage: Bacteria > Actinomycetota > Coriobacteriia > Coriobacteriales > Coriobacteriaceae > Collinsella. The sequence goes on from CAUFRY010000001.1 coordinate 116,488, forward strand.
TCGCGCACCAGCGAACCGTTCGTTCCGGTCAAAAGCTTGTTGTACTGTTTTTCGAGGCCCGTCAGACCGTCGTTGTCCACGTTTACCACGCCAAGCACCTGCGATGCCAGGTTGCCGTAGGGGTACACGCGCTTCATGGCCTGCTCAAAGAGCACGCCGGGCAGGTTCTTCTTCTCCAGCGCCGCAGCATCGTCTTCGTCCACCTGGCGCTTAATATACACCCAGGTGCCATCGGACTCGACGAGCTTGCGGCAGGTCTTTTTATCGATTCCAGTTGCCTTGACCAGCGCCGACACCGTCTTGTCAACATCCTCGACAAGCTGCGGGTTCACGGCGATGTTGCGACATTCGACCGACGACGCCAGCACGTTACCGTTGCGGTCGTAGATGGTGCCGCGTTTGGCATAGAGGGTCTGTGCAAGCAGGCGGCGCGCATCGGCACGCTCGCGCAGTTTATCGGCTTCGACAATTTGATAGTCGGCAAGGCGAAAGACGCCCAAGCCCAAACCAAGCCCGATGAAGCCCATGATGGCTTTGCGGCGAGGCAGAGGCGTGCCTGTGAGCCATTCGGTCGACGAACTCTTGCGCGACCTGGTGTTATGCATTTGAGGGCCGTCCGAGCCGCGAAGTCGCGACGCCGGGTCGTTGCCACGGGACTGCCCGGCGTTGTAAGATTGCCGACCCGTTCCTTGATAACCAGAACGTCCCCGCGACGAGGGACGTCCAGAACCGCGGCCCCCATCGGAACCGCGGCGATAGTCATTTGTCATACTCAGCTACCGTCTTGCTACTGAGCGGTCGCGGTCGCGTTGGCGCCCGCGGCTGCATCCTGCGAAAAGTCAAGTGTAACGCTCTCGCTGGGCTCCACCATGCCATAAGCGCCCGCAAGGTCGCGAATGCGCGTGTCGGCACCATAGACCGAATGCATGACCTCCAGGTCGGAGCTCTCATCGGTCGCCTTCTCGAGCGTGTTGGTAAGCGCGGCGTTGCTGTTGAGCACCTGGGCCGTAATGCCGGCGAGCGCCACACGGGCGACACCGATCGTCATGAAGATGGCCGCAATGATGCAAAACGTTTTAAGAACGCTCATGAAAACCGGGCTTACCGCCTGGTTTGCCTGACGGCCCGCGCCCGTGTAGACATCAAAGCGCGGTGTGCGCTGCTCGCGGGGAGCAACGGGGGCCTGCGGTGCCTCACGATAGGCGGGCATGGCGTTCATATCATAGGCGAGTGCTGCGTTTGAAGTGTTGTAGCCCATGATATGCCGCCTCCCATCCCGAGTACGTTGGTAGTGTGTTTAAGCTTCGTTTGTGGTACGAGCGGGAGGTCCAATATCACGCAGTCGCGTCTACAGACGCTGCGCCACGCGGATCTTGGCTGATCTCGCCCGAGGGTTGCGCGCAACCTCATCGGGTTGGGCAACCAGGGGTTTGCGGGTGATGACCTTGAGTATCGGCACGTTGCCGCACACGCACACCGGAATCTCCGGCGGACACGTGCACCCCTGGCTCATCTCCTTAAAGTGGTTCTTTACGATACGGTCCTCGAGCGAGTGATACGAGATGACGCAGATACGTCCGCCCGGGTTGAGCCACCTGGTGGCGGCATCAAGCCCTCGTTCGAGCACATCGAGCTCGTGATTGACCTCGATGCGAATGGCCTGGAAACTTTTCTTGGCCGGGTGTCCGCCATGCCGACGAGCGGCAGCCGGGATACCCGCCTTGATGATCTCGACAAATTGGCCGGTGGTTTCGATCGGTTCTTGCTCGCGGCGGCGCACGATCTCGCGCGCAATCTGCGAGGCGAACTTCTCTTCTCCGTAGACGCGTAGAATCCGGGCGAGGTCGTGTTCGTTATAGGTGTTGATGACCTCAGCTGCGTTTAAGGTGTTATTACCCGGATCCATCCGCATGTCCAATGGGGCGTCCTCGTTATACGAAAAGCCCCTGCCAGGGATATCGAGTTGCGGTGACGAAACGCCCAAATCGAACAGGAAGCCATCGACCCCGGGCACCTCGGCCGAGCAAAGCAGCTCGTCCAAGTCGCCGAAGTTGCCCTTCAGCAGCTGGTGCGGAACGCCGGGAACCTCGCGGTCCAGACGGGCACCAGCGGCCTCGAGGGCCATGTCGTCCTGATCGACGCCGAGCAAAAGGCCCGTCTCCCCCACCTGCGCGGCCATCTTTACCGAATGGCCGGCACCGCCAAGGGTGCAATCGCAGACAACGGAGCCGCTCTTTAGCCGCAGCGACTCAAGCACTTCGCCGAGCATGACAGGTTCATGCCGATATTCTTGTGTCAAGATCCCACGCTCCATCCGTTACCCGTGCCTTGCCCTTACGAGAAGAAGAGGTCCAGCAGGGCCTCATCGTCATCGTCCTCATCGGCCGCGGCGCGATCCCAAACCTCAAGGTGGTCGTAGTTGCCCACAACCGTGACCTCGCGGTCGAGGTTCGCCTGCTTGCGGAGAGACTCGGAAAGACCGATACGACCGGCGCTGTCCACGTCCATCGACGTGGTGCGCTTGTTGATCGCCCTCATGAGCTTCTGGTCGTTGATGTCACGCGGGTTAAAACCCTCGTGGCCCTCACGACCCGCGAAGAGTCCTTCGACCCACTTATCGAAGGCCTCGGCAGAGAACACGTACAGAGCATCGACATCCAGGGCTTTGAACACGCGAACGTGCTCTCCAAGCTCCTCGCGAAGGGGTGCAGGCAGGGATAGACGACCTTTTGCATCGAGATTGCGCTCGTATGCACCCGTCATTCCCATGTGCGCCCTCCCCTCGGTTACTCAGATGGCACGTACGCGGGGAACCACCCCGCCTGTCGACGTCATCAATAATATGGGGAACCGCCCCATTTTTCAACACCTTTCCC
>CAUFRY010000002.1 GCA_959028445.1 uncultured Collinsella sp.
AACGATATGGCACCGTGGGGACACATGTATGTCAATCCTGGTCTAACAGAGCCTTCCGAAATCGACCTATTCATTCCCCTATTTGGCGTGGCTAGGATTTCCCGGCCCCTGGTTCGTTTCAGGCGACTATTATCCAATCATCCCGTTTATATTCATGTACCTCACAGGATACTTTGCTGCGCGCACCGCTCAAAGATGTGAACATCCCGCCCCAAGCTGGGCCTACGCCAATCCCGTCCCGGCGCTCGCCAGCCTTGGACGTCATGCACTCCCCTTTTATCTGCTGCATCAGCCCATTATTCTGGGCTTTTTGGAGCTCGTCTACTCGGTGCGATAACGCTTGAGCCGCGGCGCGATACGAGCCGGCAGCTTCGCAACAATACGAACGTCGCCCTCAAGATATTCCTCGTGCAAAAGGGTTCCCTGCTCATGAACCAGCGTGATGAGGGCGCCCTCACGATACGGGATATCAGCAGAGAGCAACACATCGGTGGCAGCCGCCTCACGAGCAATGCGGTCGACGAGATCGTCGAGTCCCTCGCCCGTCTGGGCCGAGAACAGCACGGCCTCGGGATAGCGACGACGGAAGCTCAATCGATCAACGCTATCGAGAAGATCGATTTTATTGAATACGGTCAGCGTTAAACGCTCTCCAGCGCCGATCTCATCAAGCACGCGATCGACCGCCTCGAGCTGCCGCTCATAGTCCTCATCAGACGCATCTACGACTTTGAGAATAAGATCGGCACCTAACACCTCGGAAAGCGTCGATTTAAAGGCATCGACCAGACCATGCGGCAGCTTTTGAATAAAGCCGACGGTATCGGTAATCGTCATGCCGCGACCGCCGGGCAGGCGATACGAACGCGTCGTCGGGTCGAGCGTAGCAAACAGCTTGTCCTGCGAAAGTACCGTAGATCCGGTCAGACGATTGAGCAACGTCGATTTACCCGCATTAGTATAACCGGCCAACGCGACGCGAAACGCCGGTGACTCAATGCGGCTCTTGGATTGAACATCGCGACGCTGTTCAACCTGCTTAAGCTCACGACGAAGCGCGGCAATCTTATTGCGAATGAGGCGACGGTCGACCTCGAGCTGACTTTCGCCCTGACCAAAGCGTGAGCCGATGCCGCCGCGCGTCTGTTCCTTGGCGAGATGACTCCACATGCCACGCAGACGGGGCAACAGATATTGAAGCTGTGCCAGCTGTACCTGTAGGCGCCCCTCACGCGTCTGAGCATGCAGGCCAAAGATATCCAAGATCAATGCCGTACGATCGATAATCTTTACCGGCTCGCCCACGGCTTTCTCCAAATAGGATTGCTGCGAGGGCGTCAGGTCGTCGTCAAAAATAACGACATCGGCATCCATACGATGTACCAGGCCGCACAGCTCTTCAACCTTACCGGAACCGATAAACGATTTAGGATACGGCTTTACCAAACGCTGAGACAAGCGAGACACGCACTGGGCACCAGCCGTATGGGCAAGGCGCTCCAGCTCATCGAGCGATCGACCGAGTGGCCATGCATTGTCGCGCCACTCAACACCAACTAAAATGGCACGCTCGGGCTCGGGCGACGTGGGAACAAGGGGGAAACGGGCCATTAGGCAGCCTCAATACGATGCAGGATATCCTCAACGACCTCATCGATCGTACATTCATCCATATCAAACCACACGATGCGGTCATCGCGCTTAAACCACGAAAGCTGACGCTTGGCATAGCGACGCGAACGCATCTTGATGAGTTCGCGAGCCTCATCCATAGAAATCACGCCGTTAAAGGCATCGATAATCTCTTTATAGCCAATTGCTTGCATCGACGTCAGGGCATCTCCCAGCCCCTGCCCCATAAGACCGCGGACCTCATCGACAAGACCCTGCTCAAACATCATATCGACACGCAAGTTAATGCGCTCGTAGAGCACCTCGCGATTACGCGTCAGACCAAACCATAGGGCATGATAATGCTCGCGCGGAACACTAAACTGACTTTTTTGCTGTGCATAGGAGATACCATCATCATGCATCTCGAGCGCGCGAATCACGCGACGAACATTATGGGGGTGGATGACCGCAGCGGACTCGGGGTCACGCTCGGCAAGCAGCGCGTGCAGCGCTTCCTCGCCAATGCGCTCGGCAAGCTCCTGATACTCCGCGCGGCGATCGTCCTCAAGCTCGCCCGAAGGAAAATCCATCTCATCTAGGGCGGCCTTGAGATACAGCCCCGTACCTCCGCAAAAAACCGGCAGGCAACCCGAACCAAGGAGACGTTCAACATGCGCGCGAGCGTCAGCCTGATAAAGCGCAGCAGAATATGCCACACCCGGCTCTACAATGTCGACGAGACGCAGCGGCGCCGTACACTCATCGGGCGCCATCTTTGCGGTACCGATGTCCATGCCGCGATAGATTTGCATCGCATCGCACGACAGCACTTCGGACGAAAGACGAGCGGCCAAACGGTCGGCAACATCACTCTTACCAACCGCCGTCGGACCGACGATCGCAACGGCGGAAAGACCTGCCTCGGAAGAAACCATTAGCGCGGCTCGCCCACAACGGAACCGGACAAATACCAGGTCTTGGCAACGTCAACGTCAACATCAACGATCTTGCCAACAAGCTGATCAATACTGTAGCCCTCGGGGATAGGCGCATGCACGGTCTGATTCTTGGGACTCTTGCACAGCAGGACCGCGTCGTTCTTTTTACTCGTTCCCTCAATGAGCGCCGGCACCACAGTATGAAGCTCACCCTGGTTATACTCGTGTGCCGTGGTCTCGATAACCTTAACCAGGCGGTTGAAACGCTCGAGAATAACCTCATGCGGCGTAGGATCGTCAATCTCGGCGGCCGGGGTACCGGCGCGCTTGGAATAGATGAAGGTATAGGCCTGAGCATAGCGGACCGTCTCGGCAAGTGAGAGCGTCTGCTCAAAGTCTTCTTCAGTCTCGCCCGGGAAGCCAACGATAATGTCGGTCGAGAGCGCGATATCGGGCATGCGGTTGCGAATGCGATCGACAAGGCCCAGATAGTCCTCGCGTGTATAACGGCGATTCATCTCTTTGAGGATCCGTGTCGAACCTGACTGGACGGCCAGGTGCAGCTGCGGCATAACGGCAGGCGTCTCAGCCATGGCGTCGATGGTCTCGGGGAGCAGATCCTTGGGATGCGAAGACGTAAAGAAGATGCGCTCCACACCCGTATCGCCCACGGCACGCAGCAGATCGGCAAAACGCGGCTTGTCAAACAGATCGCGACCATATGAGTTAACGTTTTGGCCCAGCAGCGTAATCTCACGCACGCCCTGGCGCACCAAACCGGTCACCTCGTCGACAATCTCCTCGAAGGGGCGGCTTTTTTCGCGACCGCGCACGTACGGCACGATGCAATAGGTGCAGAAATTATTGCAGCCCGTCATGATGGGCACCCAGGCGTGATACTGGGTCTCGCGATGCCACGGCATGCTCATGGCATCCGTATCCTCATGCTCATTGGTGCGGATATGACGCTTGCCGTCAAGGAACGCCTCGGCAATGAGCTCGGCCACATGTGCGATAGAATGCGTGCCAAAGATGACATTGACGTTATCGACGTTGGTGAGCAGACCCTCTCCATCACGCTGCGCGATACAGCCACCCACGGCAACCACGCGCTTGCCCGAAGGCGAAGGCGGCAGGCTTTTGCAGGAATTGCACTGACCGTACAGGCGAGTATCGGCGGCCTCGCGCACGCAGCATGTCATGAAGACAACAATATCGGCATGCTCGGGATCGAGCGCCATGAGGCAACCATACGAATCGAGCAGACCGCTCACGCGCTCAGAGTCGTGCTGATTCATCTGGCAGCCAAAGGTGCGGATAAAGTAGGTTTTACCGACAAGAATATCGCGTACGGAACGCTGGTCCATGTGCATAAGTCCTAACGATGGAGGGGGGGGGCGAATCGAGGCAAGCAGAAGCTATGCCACAGGCTTAACATCATCCATGACGACGTTATCCATAGCAGCTCGATTGATCTGGTGAACGTAAATAGAAAGACGGATGGCCGTGCGCGACTCCCCGTTAATAAGGATGTCGGAGAACACGGGCGCGCAGGAAATATCAAACCCGGTTGGAATCAAAAAACCGCGCGCGATAGCCACGGCCTTTATGGCCTGGTTGACCGCACCGGCGCCGACACACTGAATGTTGACGGGAACACCATCCTTGACCATGCCGGCGATGGCGCCGGCAACGGACGCGGGCGATGATTTGCTTGATACCTTCAGGCAATCCATGAAGAAACTCCTGCGTTTAAAAGTACGTTTTAACTGCAATAACTGTATCGTACCGAGTGGACTCGGTAAAGGCACTATTCCTCTTTGGCAAGATCGAATGTCACGGTGATTCGATCACGCGAAACGCGAATCTTTGGGTCGCCGCAAAGGTTGAGATAGTACCGGGCGGCAAGGTCATTAAAGTCGCGCTCCACAGCACGCGAAAACTGTGCCATGTCATCCTTGGCAATACGTAGCCCACGACGATCCTTCGCGAGATCGACAGGAGCCGGCGCATGCGAGGATGAGTCACGCTCGCGCAGCAGACGCGCAGTCACACCGCGAACGGGCTTAATCTGCCCTGCCAAAATGCGATGGGCCGTGCGCTCGGACATTTCAAGACCCAAACCCGAACAAATACGGATAAAGTCCTCGGCATCAGAGGCAAGGCCTAGACGATCAACAACCGGAAGCTCGCTCTCGTCATCAATAAACAGGAGACGAGACGTATCGAGCCGACTTGACGCCTGAGCATAAAGGGTCGCGGCAATCTCAGACGGAGAACCAAGATAGACATCGCAACCACGCAGCTCCTCGAGCGCAAACTCACAGGCAGCGCGAATAATATTATGCGGACCGCGAGCACAGACATAACGTCCGTCCTCATCCTTGACGGCCTGGGGCCAGCTGGACTGATCGGCCCGCTCACTAAGGCGGTCGGCCGCAACGCTCACCTTAAAGGCCGAACCAAGATCGACGCCGGACGTGACCACACGGGCCTCGTCGGTGTTCTGCTTGATCGAAAACAATGCCATGCCACGACCGTGAACGCCCCAACGGTCCATCTTCATGCTCTCGAGCTTTGAAGTAACGCGAGCATCGAAGATTCGCTCTTGCATATCCTGCGGAACACCCGAGCCGTTATCCAGAAAAACAAGCGTACGGACGCCATCTTCCTTGGTCGTAGCGAGAAAGACCTTGTCGGCGCCGGCATCGCGAGCATTACGGAGCATTTCGATGACGATATCCTCGACATGCTGAATGTCGTGCTTTGCCTGGCGCCGCTCGGCCTCCGAAACGCGGAGGCGGACATACCCCTCGCCAAGGTTCTCCTCGACGCGAAGGTTGCCCTCCCCCGACATCGACGCGATAAATGAGATGAGCTCGTTCGCGTCGCTCATGTTATTTAGCGATATCGACAGCGCGGCTCTCGCGAATCACGACGACGCGCACCTGACCGGGATACTCCATCTCTTCCTCGATCTGATGGGCGATATCGTGAGCCAGAACCGTGGACTGGGCATCGGAGATCTTGTCCGGCTGAACCATGACGTGGACCTCGCGACCAGCCTGCATGGCATAGGTACGCTCGACGCCGTCATGAGAGTTGGCGATCTCCTCGAGCTTCTCAAGACGCTTGATGTAGTTCTCGGCAGACTCGCGACGGGCACCGGGGCGAGAGGCAGAGACAGCATCGGCGGCCTGCACTAGGACATCGAGCACCGTGTTGGGGTCGACATCGGCATGGTGAGCCTCGATAGCGTGGACGATAACGGGCTTCTCGCCATAACGACGAGCAAGCTCGGCGCCGATGACGGCATGCGGGCCCTCGACGTCGTGGTCGATTGCCTTGCCCAGGTCGTGCAGCAGGCCGGCGCGCTTAGCGGTCACAACGTCCAGGCCAAGCTCGGAAGCCATCACGCCGCACAGATCAGAGACCTCGAGGGAGTGCTGAAGCACATTCTGACCAAACGAGGTACGGTAGCGCAGGGCACCAAGGGTCTTGACGATCTCGGGGTGCAGGTCGTGGATACCGGTATCAAAGGCAGCCTGCTCGCCAGCCTCGCGCACGCGCTGCTGAACCAGGTCGGCAGCCTTGTGATACATCTCCTCAATGCGGGCGGGGTGAATGCGGCCGTCGGCGATGAGGTTCTCGAGGGCAACACGGGCGGTCTCACGACGGACCGGGTCGAAGCTCGAAAGAACGACGGTCTCAGGCGTGTCGTCGATCACGAGGTTGACGCCGGAAACCTGCTCGAAGGTCCGGATGTTGCGACCCTCGCGACCGATGATACGGCCCTTGAGGTCATCAGAGGGAATGTGCACGGAGGTAACGGTGACCTCGGCTGTGTGGTCGGCAGCGCAGCGCTGAATCGCCAGGGACAGAATCTCCTGGGCGGTCTTGTGGCACTCGGCGCGAACCTGCTGCTCGGACTCACGAATGATCGTGGCGGCCTCGTGGGTAACCTCGCCGCGAACCTTATCGAGGAGCTCCTTGTGGGCATCTTCGCGGGTAAGGTCGGCAATACGCTCGAGCTCAGAGGTCTGCTTTGCGCAGAGCTCCTCGAGCTCACGGGAGCGCTTCTCGACCTGACCGGCCTGGCTGGACAGCTGATGCTCGCGCTTGTCCAGAGCGTCGTTGCGGCGATCGAGGGATTCCTCGCGCTGCATCACACGGTTCTCGAGCGTACGAATCTCGTTCTTACGCTGCTTGTCCTCGGCCTCGGCAGCCTGCTTGTTCTTGATGATCTCCTCTTTAGCCTCGAGCAGAGCCTCTTTTTTGAGGGTCTCGGCCTGACGCTTTGCATCACCGATCAGGGACTCAGCCTGTGCGTGTGCCGACTGGATCTTTTCGTCGGCCTCGTGAAGACTACCCTGCTTGGCGGTGCGCATGTAGGCAATGGCGGCGATGGCACCCAAAACGATGCCAACGAGCGCTGCGATGATAGGCATGCTCACTCCTTTTTATGGATTCGTTACACAACAAAGCGAACCGTCCTTATGAACGGCTCGCGACATTTGAGTAATATGGGCGCAGCTTATGCGGGTCGGATACAGATAAACATATAAACAAACTCATCACAGATGAGCACATATCACAAAGCAAATGACAGTGTTTATCGTACGTTGAACCACAACAACTGTCAAATAAATGGCCCCAGTACGGCGGCTAAAACGCGGTGAACGGCGGGGCCACAAAACGCATACGCCTAAAGCGCACATCCCTCGCATTCGGCATCGAGACGTGCCTTAACGGCATCGGCGGCGATGTGATACGAGAAGCCCTTGCCCATCAAAAACCGAACCAGTTTTTCGAATCCGCACGTCTCTGGAACACGCCGCTTGGCGAGCAGGGCTGACGCACGCGCCAAATCGTCTTCGACGGCAAAATAATCCTCGGGATAACCGGGAATGTCATCGAGCACGACATGACGGCGCTTGAGTTCGGTCTCGATTTTGCGCTGACCCCAACCGCGCCGCTTGCGTTCCTCGATAAAGTACGAGCAAAAGCGGTTCTCGTCTAAAAAGTGATACTCGGTGGCGCGCTCGACGGCGAAATCGATCGCGGGCTGGCGGAAGCCGTAGCAAGCCAGCTTGTCACGGACCTCACCCGTCGCATGGTCACGGCGTGATAACATCTCGGTCACCATGGTAAGTGCACATTTACGCTCGATGAGCTGCACCGCCTCACGAAAGTTATCCCAATCACAGGGAAAATCGGGGCGGTTTTTGAGATACAGCCGCGCAACCCGCACGGGAATCCAAATGGACCGTTCAAAACCGCCCTCAAGCTCACAATCGATATGCGCGCAGGGCTTTTTAGACGCATACCCGCTCGAGAACGAGGAGGCCGCCTTCTTATCGGGAAAGACGACCGTAGCCTCGGTCACCGTATACGACATGAGCGTAACCGCTACTCGTCGTCATCATCGAGCATGGCGGAACCATCGATGGCGTAAAGCTCGTCAAACTCCTCAGGCGCAGGCTGATCGGTCAGCTCGACCTCGGACGGAGCATCGTCATCAAACTCAAGCCCGCAGGCAAGGCGGACCTTATGCTCAATCTCGTCAGCGCAATCGGGGTGTTCGCGCAGGAACGCCTTGGCGGCCTCGCGACCGTTGCCGAGCTTGTCCTCGCCATAGGCAAACCAGGAGCCCATCTTCTTGCAGATGCCGCACTCGACAGCCATGTCCAAGATCGAGCCCTCCTTAGAGATGCCCGTACCATACATGATGTCGAACTCAGCAGAACGGAACGGAGCTGCCACCTTGTTCTTAACGACCTTGGCGCGCACGCGGTTACCGATAACCTCGTCCTTAAGCTTAATGCTGTCGATGCGGCGAATGTCGATACGCACCGAAGAGAAGAACTTAAGGGCGCGGCCGCCCGTCGTGGTCTCGGGATTGCCGAACATGACGCCGATCTTCTCACGCAGCTGGTTAATGAAGATGCACGTCGTGTTGGACTTGGACAGCGAGCCGGCGAGCTTGCGGAGCGCCTGGCTCATCAGGCGAGCCTGAAGACCGACCGTAGTGTCGCCGATTTCTCCCTCGATCTCGGCACGCGGGGTCAGCGCGGCGACGGAGTCGACAACGATGGCATCGATGGCTCCGGAACGCACAAGCATGTCAACGATCTCAAGCGCCTGCTCACCCGTATCGGGCTGGGAAATGAGCACCTCGTCGATATCCACGCCGATGCGCGCGGCATACGTGGGATCGAGCGCATGCTCGGCATCGATAAATGCCACAACGCCACCCATTGCCTGGGCCTCGGCCAGGATCTCGAGCGAAAGCGTCGTCTTACCGGAGGACTCGGGACCGTAGATCTCGACGATTCGGCCGCGCGGCACACCGCCGATACCCAGAGCGACATCGAGTGCCAGAGCGCCCGTAGGGATGGCCTCGACCTCGAGCTCGGGGCCACCGTCGCCGTACCTCATGATGGAACCCTGGCCGAATTTCTTCTCGATCTCGGCCTTGGTGGTGGCGATCATCTCATCGCGCTCTTTACCCGTCGTGCGAGCATGAACGGTACGTACGGGACCTGAATTCTTGGCCATGAATAGCCCTCCTCTTAACAACCTGCATCGATAATAAACGAACGGCTGTTCGTGGTCAACCGTTCAGATAAATCATATGCAGCCGACCTTTCCAAAACCCAACCAAACGCCGACCAAACACTGACCAAATGCTTGACCACAAAGGACCAAATATGAACAAGGCAGGCAAAAATACGTCTACAACCAGCACAAACGCCAAATGAGCCTAAGGTCCCTATCTCCACAATTAAGGGGCCCGGAGGCCCCTTAAAACACGTCTATTCCATAGAGTTGAGCACAAGGGCAATGCGACCCAATGCCTCCGTGACCGCATGGGCACGAACACACGAACGGTCGCCCTCATAGTGGCAGCGCACAGAGTCCACGACCGGCACTCCCCCATCGGCGGAACGATGTGCCCAGCCAATATAGAAAGTGCCAGCAGGATCGTCCTCAGTACCACCGCCGGGGCCGGCATAACCCGTTGCGCTCACTGCAATATCGCTCTGGTACAGCTCCAGCGAACCCGACGCCATCTCGCGCGCAGTTTGATGCGACACCGCGGTGTAGCGGTCGAGCGTCTCCTGCTCAACACCCAGCACGCGATGCTTAATCTCATCGCAGTAGGTTACCGCACCGCCACGCAGCACCGCCGAGGCGCCCGGGATATCCGCAATCGTCGAGGCGATCATACCCGCCGTCAGCGACTCGGCCGTCGAAACCGTCACACCCCGAGCGCTCGCGCGCTCGACGATATCGCGCGCCAGCTCCTCGTTATGTGCGGAAATCTGCTCAAAAGAGTCCGTCATACCCACCAGGACCTAGACCGAAAAGACGATCTTGCGGCAGTTCCAGAAGTACTGGGCGCCCGAGATAACGGTCAAGACAACGGCAACGGCATACAGGAAGCGCGACACCGAGTAGATGCCGAGCGTCAGCGCCACCGGGCCAAGGTGCAAGCCAGCCATAGCAAAAACGCACAGGTAACCGCAGATGGAGACCATCGTGGTCGCCGTCTTGTACTTGCCGAGCTTATCGGCCGCAACGACCACACCGGCCGCACTCGCGACCATGCGAAGGGCGCTCACCAGAAGCTCACGGAACAGGATAATGAACACGGACCACACGGTCACCGCGCCAAAATCCAAGAACAGCAGCAGGGCCGAGAACACGAGCAGCTTATCGGCGATGGGGTCCAAGAATTTACCGAAGTCGGTGATCTCGTTGCGCGAACGCGCCAGATAACCGTCGACCTTATCGGTGCACGACAGGATCACATACAGAATGAAGGCAGCGGCGGCGAGCGGGCCGTCGAAGGTGCTCCAATCCGTACCGGCAACACTCGTGTGAGAAAGCGCCGACACGATCATGAACACCGGGATAAAGACGATGCGAACGCACGTCACGATGTTGGCGGGCGTCCAAACACTCGTCAGTTCCTTATTGCTCTCGTTTGCCACGATGCTCTCCTACTCCACAACATGGCCGATAAGCTCATAGCAGAAGCTATCGGTAAACTCGACAGTCAGAATATCGCCCACGGACGCCTCGCTGGCGTCCAGATGCACCGCTCCATCGGAATCGGGCGCCTGGAACCAGGCATGGCCGATCAACTCGGCGCCGTCCTCTGACTCCTCGATACCGTCGACGATAACCTGGGCGCGCTCCCCCACATGAGCAGCGGTGGCGGCAAAGCCGAGCGACTCGGCCAAGTCCATGGCCTCCTGGGCTCGCTCGAGCTTAACCTCCTCATCGACCTGACCTTCCATCTTGGCGGCCAGGCTGCCCTCCTCCTGCGAATAAGCGAAGACACTCGTGTAGTCGAAGCCGACGGTATCCATAAAGTCAATGAGGTCGCGGAACTCGTCGTCGGTCTCGGTCGGGAAGCCGACCATGGCCGTGGAACGGATCACGATGCCGGGGATGCGCTCACGCAGATCGCGAAACAGGTCCTCGAGCTCCTGGCGCGAACCAGAACGGCGCATAGCCTTGAGGATGCGCGCGTCGCAGTGCTGCACGGGGATATCGATATAGGGCAGCACCTCGGGCGTATCACGAATGGTCTCAATGAGCTCGTCAGTCATGCCCTCGGGCTGCAGGTAGAGCACACGGACCCAGACGTTCTGCGGACGCACGGTCTCGGCGACGGCACACAGCAGCTGCGCCAGATTGCGCGGCGAGCCATCGGTGACGTCTTCGTCGGCAAAGTCGGTGCCCCAAATACCCGTGTCCTGGCCGATCAGCACGATCTCGCGCACACCGCCGGCAACCAGGTCGCGTACCTCGGAGATAATGCTCTCGGCATTACGCGAGTGATAGCGACCGCGGATGAAGGGGATCATGCAGAAGCTGCAGAAACGGTTGCAGCCATCGGAAATCTTGACGTAGGCAACGGCACCCTCGACGGTACGCTTGACCTGCGGAATATAGGCTGCGATCCCACGCTCGACACCCAACACGCCATCGATGACCGCCACGATGCCGTCCTCCTCGTCGGCCTTCACAAAGGCAGCGACCTCGGGCAGCTCGTCAGGCAGGTCGTCGCCATAGCGCGACGGCACGCAGCCGCACATGACGATGGGGCAAGAACGAACGCCGTCCTGAACCTCGTTGGCGAGCTCGAGCGTGGTCTCGATGCTCTCGGACGTTGCGGAGGCGAGGAACGAGCATGTATTGACGATGGCGATATCGGCATCCTGCGGGTCGAATGCTTCCTCGTAGCCTGCGGCGGTCAAAAGAGAACGCATGCGGTCGGTGTCAACCTCGTTCTTAGCGCACCCGAGGGTGATGTAGAGCACGGAGCCCAACGGTGTATCCATGTTGGAAAGCGGTCCTTTCGAATGATATTAGCGGTAGTTGGTGAACTGAAGCGGCTGGCCGTAGTCCTGGTCGCGCAGGAACTGGATCACAGTCTGCAACGCGTCCTTCGAAGCAGAGGAAACACGCAGCTTATCGGCCTCGATGGTCACCTTGACCTTGAGCTTTTGGTCCTTGATGTCCTTGTTGATCTTCTTGGCGGTCGCCTGGTCGATACCCTCGACGATATGGCCGAGCACGCGCACGGTACCGCCCGATGCCGCCTGCGGAGCATCCCACGAGACAGCCTTGAGGTCGATGCCGCGCTTGATGAGCTTGGAGCTCAGCACGTCGATAATCTGCTTGGAGACAAAGTCGGCCGGGGCGTTGATCGTAAAGAGCTTGTCGCCCTTCGAAAGCTCGATCGTGGCGCCGGAATCCTTAAGGTCATAGCGCTGGGAAATCTCGCGCGTGGTCTGCTGGAAGGCGTTGTCGACCTCTTGCATGTTGACCTCGGACACGACGTCGAAGCTGGAATCTTTAGCCATGATGTTTCCTTTCGCGTACGAGCGGCTTAGTAGCTATCGTACGAATAGTCGGTAGAATCGGTGGGCGTCTGACCGTCAGTTGCGGTATCGGCGCCATCCGTGGACTGGGCATCGGTGCCGTCGGTGGTATCGGTACCATCAGAACTTTCACCATTCTCGGAATCAGTCGTCTCCTTCTTGGGAACGGTGATCGTCACACGCGCCACGCCCGAGGTCTTGGTATCGTAACGGACCTTTTCACCGTTCTTGGTAACGGTGACATCGGAAGGCTTGGACGTGGTGATCTCGATCGAGGACTCGGGCGTGTACTCCTGCTCAAAGGGGCCAGTCGCTTGGGCGCCATAGACCGACTTGCCGTCGACCTTGACCTCAATCCACGCGGTCTTTCCCTTGGCAACGGAGACTTTGACCTTCGTGACCTCGTTCTCTTCCTTCTTGGCCGTCGTCTTGGTAGCGTCCGAGTCAGTCGACTCATTCGTCGCCTCATCGGTGTCTTCGTCCTCGTCGACCGTTTCGGTCTTCTTAGAAGACTTCTTGGTCGTCGTCTTGGTAGCAGTGGGCGTCTCGGGCGTGGTCTCGGGCGCCAAAGATGCGCAGCCGCGCAGAAGCACCACGATGAGCACAATCAACAGCAGCGCAACGGCACCGATGCCGGCGTAGACGAAACGCGGATCGAGCCCGTTGTTTTGAGGAGTACGTGATCCGCCGCGTCCACGATTGGAACTGCTGCGGCCGCCTCCCTGAGGCATACGACCACGATTTCTATCGGAACGGCCGCGATAGCCACCCTGGCCCTGAAGGCTGCGCTGACCCGAGCGGGGCGCAAGTTCACCGCGGCCTTGATAGCCACGCTGGCCCGAACGCGGAGCCGAAGAACGCTGGCCATACGGCTGTGATTGAGAGAGAAGACGCGGCGTCACCTGCGTGGTATCGGCATCCGCATAGCCACCGCGAGAGCGTCCCGTAGAGGCACCACGGTAACCGCGATCGGAATAGCCGCCGTCGCCGTAGCCGGCACGAGGGTCACGCGCCACGCCTCGGGCAGCGGGAAGTGCACGGTCCTCGGGCATCGGCGTACTGCGGAACCGGTCACGCTGTGAGCGAATCTCCTCGCCCGAACCCGTCTCGGTAATATAACCGGCCTGCTGAGGACGCTGTCCATAGCGGGTCGAACGACCGCCCTGAACCATCAGGAAGCGCCCGTTATCGACCGAGGAACGCGAATTGACGTAGCCGGCGGCGTCCTGAAAACGACCGCCCTGCTGCGACGTCTCGCGTTCGTATGCCATCAGATCGTCAAAGTAGGCATTGACGACCTCGCGCGGATTGAGGCCCAAAAAGCGAGCATAGCTCGAAATCATGCCCTGCGCATAGCCGCGCGGCGGCATCGAAGCAAAGTTACCGGTCTCGAAAAACTCGATGATCTGCGGCCTGATTTTGATGGTGTTGGCGACTTGCTGAATGGAAAGGCCCATTCGGCGACGCTGCTCAAGCAGCATGTCACCAAAGCGTGCAGCCATCAGAATCCTCCAAACTCACGATCTTCACGTGCCATCTCGGCGTCGACAGACTCCAGCGCGGCAAGCCCCTCCTCGTCCAACAGGACCTCGCGCGGCTTGGAACCGTCGGGCGGGCCGACGACACCCTTTTCTTCCAGCATATCCATAATACGCCCGGCACGCGCATAGCCAACCTTCAGACGACGTTGCAGGCCAGATGTGGAGCCAAGCTGCGATTCCACCACAATATGGGCGGCTTCCCAAATGAGCGGATCATCGTCTTGCGGCTCGGCGACTCCGGTACGGACAATGCCGCCGCCACCCGCCATGGACATGGAAGCGGGCGCCACGGCAGACAGGATCTCCTCGTGGTAGTCGGGCTCGCTCTGCGACTTGACGAACTCGACGACCTCGTTGATTTCATCATCCGAGACAAAGCAGCCCTGGATACGGCGAGGCTTGCCCCAGTCGACCTTGGAGAACAGCATGTCGCCCAAACCGGTGAGCTTTTCGGCACCCATCTGGTCGATGATGACGCGCGAGTCGATGCCCGTGGCGACATTAAAGGCGATGCGGTTGGTGATGTTGGCCTTGATAAGGCCCGTCACTACGTTGGAACTGGGGCGCTGCGTGGCCACGATAAGATGAATGCCGGCGGCACGGCCCAGCTGCGCAATACGCACAATCGAGGCCTCGACATCCTTACCGGCGACCATCATCAGGTCCGAGAGCTCGTCAATGATGATGACCAGGTAGGGCATCTTTTGCGGCGGGTTGTCGTAATGCTCAAACTCGCCGGCGGCCTGCTTTTCGTTGTAGGTCGAGATCTTACGCACGTTGAGACGCTCGAAGACCTTCAGGCGACGCTCCATCTCGGACACGGCCCATTGCAGAGCGCTCGCGGCCTGCTTGGGCTCGGTCACCACGGGCACATAGAGATGCGGCAAACCGTTATAGCCCGCAAGCTCGACGCGCTTGGGGTCGACCATGATCAGGCGAACGTCCTCGGGAAGCGCGCGCATGAGCAGGGTCGTGATGATGGAGTTGATCATCACCGACTTACCAGAACCGGTCGTGCCGGCGATCAGCAGGTGGGGCATCTTGGCAAGGTCGGCGACGACCGGCGTGCCCTCGGCATCTCGACCGATGGCCAGCTCGAGCGGACCGCCCTTCACATAGGGAAGCACGTCGCCCAGGTTGACGTTCTGGCGCTTGCGATTGGGGATCTCGATACCCACAAGCGAGGTACCGGGGATCGGGGCAAAGATGCGCACCGACTGAGCAGCGAGCGAAAGCGCGATATCGTCCTCGAGGCTCGAAATCTTGCTCACGCGCTCGCCCTCGCCAGGTTGCAGCTTAAAGGTCGTCACCGTGGGGCCGGCGATCCAGCCGACCACGCGGGCACTGCGGCCAAACTCAAGCAAGGTGGATTGCAGTGACTCGGCAGTCTGTTCCAGCTCCTTGTCAGATGACGCGGAGGACGCCGACTGCGGGTTGGCGTGCAGGATCTCGAGCGGCGGAAGCTTGAGGCCGTCCTCTTCTTCGCCCTCGTTATCTGCGGCGCCGCCGTCCGCTCCCCCATCGCTAGCCGCAGCCGATTCGACAGCACTCGAGGCAAACGCATCGGCAACCTTGGGATGCTTCAAGAAGTCGGGGATCTGAGGTGCTGCCGAAACAGGATTCACGGCAAACGGCGGCTCGGACTCGTCGATCTTATCGGGGTCGTCTTCCATCGAAAGCTGACCGGTTACCTGGTCGCGCTTTGCATGGCGGCGCGGCAGCAAAGTTGTCTTTGCGGTCTCAATCGGAGCCTCGTCATCCTCGTCATCGCCCTCGGTGAGCTCAATCTCGCTATCGGACCAAGACGGGTCGGGCTCGCTTGTATTGAGCTTAGGCGCAGCCTTGCCCTTCTTGGCATGGCGGCGCGGCAGCAGCGTCGTCTTAGCGCGCTCAACCTCAACCGACTCGGACACGTCGACAAACGGATTCTCGTCCTCGTCGTCATCGTCCAAAACCGGGTCCACATCGTTGCCCATGACCGTGGTCACGGCAGCATCGGAGCCCTTTTGACGAAGAATGCTCAGGTGAGGACGGGCAACGCCGGGCACCGACAGGGCCTCATCGTCACCCCACGGACTCGCGTTGACGTCGGCACGACGGCGCTCGGCAAAATCTGCCGCACGGTCGCGGGCAGAGCGCAAAACGCCGCCCACCGAAAAGCCGATGATGACCAGGCCCACGACGACAAGGCCCAACAGGACCACCATCGCGATAGGCTTACCCAGGGCATTCTGCAGCGCACTCGCAATAAACGCACCAATGTAGCCACCCGAGGCGGACAGATTTTGCGGCGTGAACATAAGGTCGCACGAGTCGCTCGTACCTGGCACCATCAACGAAAGAATGGAGACGACGGCGATAAAGACCACGGCGCCGCCCGCAACAGAGCGCGCGTTGAGCGGCGAGTCCTCGCCTAAAAAGAGCGTGGCGGCAAACAGCAAAATGACGATCGGCAGCACGTAGGCGCCCAGACCAAAGCCCAAGTGGTAGAAACCGGCAACCGCAGCCGTAACGGGCGCAGTCGCCGGCGAAATCACGGCAATAAAGGACGCAATCGCCAAGACGGCAATGACCACGCCGGCGATATCGCGGTTGGCCGAGGGCTCGACCAAGGGCTCGAAATCATCGAACTCGGACTCGTGACCCTTATTGGCACGCAGATGGGAACCGGCACCCTTAGCAGATGCCGGTTGGTTGTTGGCCTTATTGCCTTTGGCGTTTTGTGCAGATCCGCGCGCCAAACTAAACCTCCATGACGACCGGGATGATCATCGGACGAGTGCGCGTACGGCTCCAGATAAAGTTGGAGAGCGAGTCGCGCACGGCCTTGCGAATGGCATCGGAACCGCTGCTCGTAAAGCTGAACTTGCCCTTCTCGATCGTCTTCATAATGGACGCGGAGGCATCCTCGGAGAACTGGTCGTCGATGGCAAACGAGACGCCGCGGCCCGAGAACTCGATGGCCTCGATCTTCTTGTGCTTGAGCGAGACGATGGCGACGGCCGTGACCATACCGTCGTTGGCGAGCTTCTGGCGATCGCGCAGGACGATGGGGTCGGTATCGCCGATACGCAGGCCGTCGACGTAGACGACGCCGGACTCGACGGGCGTACCGCGTTTGACGATACCGCTGCGCATCTCGAGCGTGTCGCCGTTATCGAGGATAAAGATATGATCGTCCTTGATGCCCATCTTGCGGGCCAGCTGGGCATGGGCGCGCAGATGCACGGCCTCGCCGTGAACCGGCATAAAGTACGTGGGCTTGGCCATGGCCATCAGGAGCTTGAGCTCCTCCTGGCTACCGTGACCGGAGACGTGGACGAGAGCGCGGTTCTTATCCCACACGTCGCAGCCGAGCTTGGCCAGGCTGTTGACGACCTGCTGGACGGCCTTCTCGTTGCCGGGAACGGGAGTTGCTGAGAGGATGACGGTATCGCCCTCGTGGATGGAGAGCGTCTTGTGCTCGCCATTGGCCATGCGGGACAGGGCCGACAGCGGCTCGCCCTGCGAACCGGTGCACATGACGACGATCTTGTCGTCGGGCAGGTTATCGATATCGAAGGCATCGATGATATCGGCATCGTCGATGTTGAGGTAGCCCAGCTCGCGCGCGACGCGGGTGTTGGTGAGCATGGAGCGACCGGTCACAACGACCTTACGGCCGCACTTACGGGCGGCATCGCAGATCTGCTGCAGGCGATGAATGTGGCTCGAGAACGACGCGACGAACACGCGACCCGGGGCGTTCTTGATGGCGTGCAGCAGATTGGGACCAACCTCGGCCTCGGACTTGGTAAAGCCAGGAACCGTGGCATTGGTGGAGTCGGAAAGCAGCAGGTCGATACCCTGCTTGGCAAAGCGGCTGATAGCGGCATAGTCGGGCGTAACGCCGTCGATGGGCGTCTGGTCGAGCTTAAAGTCGCCGGTGTGCATAACGGTGCCCTGGTTAGTGCGAATGAACACGCCCAGAGCGCCGGGGATGGAGTGCGTCATCGAGAAGAAGTCGAGCGAGATGCCACCGAGATTGACATGGCTTCCGCCCTTGACCTCGCGGAACTTGGGCGCGCGGATGCGGAACTCAGAGAGCTTGCCCTCGATAAAACCAAGCGTCAGCTTGCTCGAGAAGATGGGCACCTTGTTGTTGAGGTCCTGCAGCAGATACGGAAGCGAACCGGTGTGGTCCTCGTGGCCGTGGGTGACGACGATACCGCGGAGCTTCTCCTCGTTCTCCAGGACATAGGTGTAGTCAGGAAGCACCAGGTCGATACCGGGCTGGGAGTCATCCGGGAACATGAGACCGGCATCGACGAGCACCATGTCGTCGCCGCACTCGAAGACCGTCATGTTCTTGCCGATGCCGTCAAGGCCGCCGAGCGGAATGATCTTCAAGGGAGATGATTTTTTAGCTGCCATAGGTGAGTGTTGTTTCCTTTCTTCGAAAACGGGTCTGGAACAACCGACGGGGCGCTTCTGGCAAACCGACCGCCGGGAACGTACAAACATGCATCACAGAGTCGATGCAATAACCCCAGTATGATACCCATTTGCACAACAACAGACCACCCATGCATCAAAGCCCCATCTGAACCTGTGTATCCCGCCGGTCAGGGCTCAGCGGCCCCGGCACGGGCTAAGTTTCCTGCTCTACAGTCCTGCTCACGACGGAGGCCACATTAAGTGGCCTCCTGTTCGTGCGGAACTCGCGATAAACTTAGCCCGTGCCGGGGCCGCTGAGCCCTGACCTGCCAATATGAGATAGGTTTATTTTGGTAGGTTTTATCAGGGGAAATACTGCTGTGTCTACCTACTGATCTGAAATCTGACTACTGAATAGACTGTCTAACTAAATAGCGAGCGGCACTAACCAGCCCTTTTGCTTGCGCCCGGGAGGGCCGCATATGAAGTTTATCGCGAGTTCCGCACGCAAAGGAAAGCACTTAATGTGCTTTCCGTCTTGCGCAGGACTGTAGAGCAGGAAACTTCATATGCGGCCCTCCCGGGCGCAAGCAAAAGGGCGACCCCCTTAGGAGTCGCCCTTGTTGAGCTGCTTATGTTTAGCTGTTACTCGGCGTCGTGGTGACGGCGGGGCTTGCGGCCTCCGTTGTCGCCGGGACGACGCGGACGGTCGCCGCGCTCGGAGCGCTCGCGACGCGGACGCTCACGACGCTGGAAGTGCTCGCCGTCGCCCTCGGAGGCACCCTCGGCGCGAGCCGGGGCCTCGGGCTTGTCAAGACGATCGAGCGAGATCTTGCCGCGATCGTCGACCTCGATGACGACGACCTTGACCTCGTCGCCCACGTTGAGGACGTCCTCGACCTTCTCCACGCGGCCCTTGGCGACGCGGGAGATGTGCAGCAGGCCGTCCTTACCGGGCAGCAGGTTGACGAAGGCGCCGAAGGGCTGGATGGAGACCACGCGACCGGTGTACTCCTCGCCCGGCTCGGGAACCTTGATGATGAGCTTGATACGCTCGACGGCCTGGTCGACGGACTCGCCGGTGCCGCCGACAAAGACGGTGCCGTCCTCCTGGATGTCGACCGAGGCGCCGGTCTCGTCCTGGATACCGCGGATGACCTTACCGCCGGAACCGATGACGTCGCGGATCTTGTCGGTCGGAACCTGGATGGAAACGATGCGCGGAGCGGTGCTGCGCGTGGTGTGGCGCGGCTCGGGGATCACATCGAGCATCTTCTGCAGGATGAAGGCGCGACCCTCCTTGGCCTGCTGCAGAGCGCGGGCCAGGATGTCAAAGGTGAGGCCGGTGGCCTTGTTGTCCATCTGCAGGGCGGTGATGCCCTCGGTGGTGCCGGTGACCTTAAAGTCCATGTCACCCAGGAAGTCCTCGAGACCCTGGATGTCGGACAGGACCACGGTCTTGCCCTCCTCCTGGATCAGGCCCATGGCGATACCGGAGACCGGGCGCTTAATGGGCACGCCGCCGTCCATAAGGGCGAGCGTGGAGCCGCAGGTCGAAGCCATCGAAGAGGAGCCGTTGGACTCCATGACCTCGGAGACGACGCGGATGGCGTAGGGGAACTCGTTCTCGTCGGGAAGCACCGGAAGCAGAGCGCGCTCGGCCAGGTTGCCATGGCCGATCTCGCGGCGCTTGGGGCTGCCCATGCGGCCGGTCTCGCCGGTGCAGAACGGCGGGAAGTTGTAGTGGTGCATGTAGCGCTTGCCCTCGGTGGGCTCAATGGTATCCAGACGCTGGCCCTCGTTGAGCATGCCGAGCGACAGGACGGAGAGCACCTGGGTCTGACCGCGCTGGAACAGGCCGGAGCCGTGAACGAGCGGCAGGTAGTTGTCCTTCACCATGATGGGACGGATCTCGTCAGCGGCACGGCCGTCGACGCGCTCGCCGGTCTCGACGACCATGGTGCGCATGGCCTTCTTCTCGAGCTTTTTGAGCGCCACGGGGATCTCGCGCTCCCAAGCGGCGTGCTCCTCCTCGGTGAACTCGGCGCGGATGGACTCCTTCAGAGCCTCGACCTTACCGATACGGGAGAGCTTGTCGGCATCGCGAAGGGCGGCTGCCATCTCGTCGTAGTGGGCGAAGATGCGCTCCTGGACCTCCTCGACGGGCTGATCGAGCGGGTACTCCTTCTTGACGATGGGGCCGTTAACCTGCTCCCACTCGGCGACGAACTCGTCCTGAGCCTGGCAGAAAGCAGCAAGGGCCTCCTGGCCAAACTTCATGGCGGCGAGCATGTCGTCCTCGGAGATCTCCTCGGCGCCGGCCTCGACCATCGAGATGAAGTCGGCAGAGCCGCCCAGCTCCAGGTCCAGATCGGAGTTCTCGCGCTCCTCGTAGGTGGGATTGACGATAAACTCGCCGGTCTCCACGTTGCGGCCGATGCGCACACAAGCAAGCGGGCCCTCGAAGGGCACGCCGCCGAGCGTCATAGCCAAAGAGGCACCCATAACGTTGATGACGTCAAAGGGGTTGACCTGGTCGGCGACAAGCGAGGTAGCGACGATGTGCACCTCGTTGCGGAAGCCGTCCGGGAAGCTCGGGCGAATCGGACGGTCGATCATGCGTGCGGTGAGCGTGGCCTTCTCGCTGGGACGGCCCTCACGCTTGAGGTAGCCACCCGGGATGCGGCCGGCTGCGTACATCTTCTCGTTGAAGTCGACGGTCAGCGGGAAGAAGTCGTAGTTCTTGCGCTCCTTGGAGACGACCACAGTGTCGAGCATCGTGGTGTCACCCTGCTTGACCAGGCAGGCGCCGGTGGCCTGCTTGGCAAGCTCGCCCGACTCAAAGGTGTAGGTCTTGCCGTACAGCTCAAAGGTCTTGGATACGAGTGTCATTGTTCTCCTTTACCCCACAGGCCCCTTGCCTGCGGGCTTCTCATGTGACGCGGGCCCCCTGCCCCCGCCACGCTTCAGAGCGTGATTGTTCGCGCCCTTACACAAAAAGAGCGCCCCGCTGCGCAGGACGCTCTTAGCATGTACAAATCCTACTGGATGTTGTCGCGGATGCCCAGAGCCTTGATGAGCTCACGGTACTCGACGATGTCGTTCTTCTTGATGTAGGAAAGAAGACGACGACGACGGCCGACGAGCATGAGCAGACCGCGACGGGTGTGGAAGTCCTTCTGGTGGGACTTCATGTGCTCGGTCAGCTCCTTGATGCGCTCGGACAGGATGGCGACCTGAACCTTGGGGTTACCGGTGTCGACCGGGGTGTTACCGAACTGGGCAGTCAGCTCCGCCTTGCGCTCTTTGGAAACAGTCATTGTTTCACCTTTCGATTTACGTCGCCCGCGGGCGACTCGATTCGCCTCGGACTGGGAAGCCGCCGGTGGAGCGAGCAACCAAGGTCGAGGTACCAACAGGTCGGTATGTTACCACAAGCAGCCCGCGCCCGCGCATCATCACCGACCCAACATGAATTCCATCGCACGGAGGCGCTGATCGGCATGTGTTGCCGCCCAGACATGCGAAAGCCCCAACAAAAAAGCGGCAGTATGGGGATCGATCCTCTCGGCCAAAAGTGCATCGAAGGTCATGGACATGAGGGCGCGCAGCCATGCGACCTCACCGGTCGATACCAACTCTGCACCCGGAACGCTCGACGCGCACGAGCCGCACATGAGCCCGCCGGCCTGGGGCGAAAAATACGACAGCATGGGGTCTCCGCACAGCACGCAGGCCGAGAAATCGGGTCGATAGCCAACGTGCGATAGCAGCTTAAACACATATGCCGCCACAAGTAGATCCATGTGCGCTGTGTCGAGCCCGCTGCCCACCAGGGCAAGCGCCCGCTGCGTGATGGCAAAGGTAAACGGGTCCTCGGCATCCTCGAACGAGCACACGCGCGCGACCTCGGCGATTGCGCTTGCGGCGCAAGTCGTCTCGTAATCGGGCGCAGCGCCGAGCGGCGCTTCCATAAGCTCGGCCTGGGAAACCACGTCGAGCGACCGTCCATGCGCAAGCAGCATATCGACGGTACAGAACAGCTCGCAGCGCGCAGCCAGGCGCCCACCGGGTTTGCGGGCGCCCTTTGCCACGGCACGAACCTGCCGACCCCGCTCGTCAAGCATCGTCAAGATCAGGTCGGTCTCTTTGAGCTTAATCTTATCGAGCACGAGCACTTTCGTGCGATATGTCCGGGAGCCTGCCATGCACGCCGCGCGTCCTTAGTCCTCGGCGTTGTAGCCAAAGCGGCGAATCTGGGCCTCGTCGTCACGCCAGCCGGCCTTGACCTTCACGTCCAGCTCCAAAAAGACCTGCGTGCCAAAGATGCGCTCAAGATCGCGACGGGCGTCGATACCGATACGCTTGATCATCTCGCCGCCCTTACCGATGATGACGCCCTTTTGGCCCTCGCGCTCGACGTAAATGGTGGCGTGCACGCGCAGCACCTTCTTGGTCTGCTCGAGCGCATCGCAGATCACGCCAACGGAGTGCGGAATCTCATCACGGGTGCGGCGCAAGACCTTCTCGCGCACAAACTCGGCAACGAGCGTCTCATCGGAAGCGTCGGTACCCATGTCCTCGGGGAACCAACGCGGACCCTCAGGCAAAAAGTGCGCAACGGTCTCAATAAATGCATCGACGTTGAAGTTCTTGACCGACGACGTCACGATCTCGTCGTCATATTCCATGAGTTCGCGGGCTGCCTTAAGCTGCTCCATGACCTGTGCGGGGTCGGCCTCATCGGCCTTGGTGAGCACCAGGACCTTCTTGGAACGAGCGTTCTTGACGCGCTCGGCAACCCAGGCGTCTCCCCTGCCGATCGGTTTGGTGGCATCAATCAAAAACGCGACAACATCAACATCGTTCAGCTCGAACAACGCACTCTTGTTGAGCTCGGATCCCAAGCCGTCCTTGGGCTTATGAATACCGGGGGTATCGACAAAGACCAGCTGGTAGCCGGGGCGGTTGACGACGGCGCGCATGCGGCGGCGGGTCGTCTGGGCCACCGGCGAGGTGATGGCGACCTTTTTGCCATAGCAGGCATTAAGCAGCGTAGACTTGCCGGCGTTGGGACGACCGACCAGGGCCACAAAGCCGCTGCGGAAACCGGGCTCAACGTCACCAAAGCCCGCGAGGTTGTCGTCCTCGTCGCACAGGGCGTCGAGTTCCTCGTCGCTCATACCCTCAAACGGGTCGAACTCCTCGACATCCTCGAGCTCCTCGGTATCCACCGCGTCCAGGGACTCGTCGTCCAAAATCTCATCGGCAGGCTGCATATTGTCGGACATGGGAATCCCTTTCTAAATAAAGCCGAGCGCGTGGGCAAATACCAGCAAGCCCACAATCGCGGCGGTGATGGAAAGAACGTATACGGAGGCGGCGGCGATGTCCTTCGCACGCTTGGCCAGCGGATGAAGCTCCTGGGTCGCCAGGTCGACGATGGCCTCCATGGCGGTGTTGCACAGCTCGCCGTGAATCACCAGGCCACAACAGATGATAATCGTGGCCCACTCGGCAATGTCGAGCCCCACGATACAGCCGGCAATGACAGTGCACACGCCCGCCACGAGCATGACCTTAATGTTGCGCTCGGTCTTGACGGCGGTGACGAAGCCCTCCATGGCGTAGGAAAACGACTTTAAGAAGGACGGATGGTCCTTGTTCGATCCGGGAATCATAGACGGCTCCTAGTCGTGGGCGTGGTTGGTGATGGGGCCGACGTGGACTAGCTTAGGGTCCTCGCCGCGCTCGAGCGCCAGATCGCGCAGGATGGCGTCCTCGCGGGCCTCCATGACCTCGGCCTCGTCGTCCTCGATGTGGTCATAGCCCAGCAGGTGCAGCATGCCGTGAACGAGCATCAGACGGCACTCGTCAGCGGGGCTATTGCCAAAACCGGGGGCCTGACGGGCAATAACCTGCGGGGCCAAGATAATATCGCCGAGCTCGAGCGTCTCATCGGCGGGAATGTCATCGTCAAAGGCCGAATCGCACTCAAACGAGAGTACATCGGTGGTGCGATCGATACCGCGCCACTCGTGGTTGAGCTCGTGCATCTCGTCCTCGTCGACATACGAAAGGGAAATCTCGACTTCACGTTCAACGCCCTCGGCGGCAAGCACAACCTCGCAGATGTGCTCCACCTCCTGCGCATCGAGCAGCGTATCGAGTTCGGCATCGTTGCTGATCAATACACTCAACGGGACTCCTTTCGGTCACGTACGCGTTTCTCGCGCACATCATCATAAGTGTCGTATGCCTCGACGATACGTCCCACCAAGGCATGGCGCACCACGTCGGCGCGCTCGAGGTGCGAAAATGCGACATCGTCGACACGACCCAAAATCTGCTCAACGTCGGCAAGACCGCCGCGACGACCCACCAGGTCACGCTGGCTCAGGTCGCCGGTAATCACGAACTTGGAGTTGAACCCAAGGCGTGTCAGGAACATCTTCATCTGCTCGGGCGTGGTATTTTGCGCCTCGTCGAGCACCACGAAGGCATCGCTCAGCGTGCGGCCGCGCATGTAGGCAAGCGGGGCGATCTCGATCACGCCGCGCTCCATAAGCTCATCGGTGCGCTCGCGATCCATCATGTCAAAAAGGGCGTCGTAGAGCGGACGCATGTAGGGATCGATCTTTTCCTCGAGGGTGCCGGGCAAAAAGCCCAGATTCTCCCCCGCCTCGACAACCGGACGCGTCAAGATCAGACGGCCCACCTCGTGGCGCTTGAGCGCGGCAACGGCGAGCGCCATGGCCAGATAGGTCTTACCGGTACCGGCAGGACCCAGGCCAAACGTGATGGTATGCGAGCGGATGGCATCCACATAGCGCTTTTGCCCGAGCGTCTTGGGACGAATGACGCGGCCGCGATACGAAAGCAGCACGTCATCGCGAAGCGACGTAGCCTCGTGCTCACCGTCGCGCAAGACGGCCAGGCAGCGAGAGACATCGTCGGCAGACAGCGTGCGCCCGGCGGCCGCTTCGCGAAAAGCGTGCTCGAAAAAGCGCGCCACGAGTTCGACCTCGTCCGGGTCGCCGCTCACGGCGATGCTATCGCCACGGGCGACCACGTGAGCGCGAACCAAGCTCTCGAGCGCGCGAAGGACGCCGTCGCCGGCGCCCAAAACGCACGAGGGATCAATTCCCTCGGGAACGGTAAGTCTAATCTTCGAGGCTTCCATGAACCTCCCTGCGCGCATGGACCAAGCCGGAATCATCGACTCCGATGATAGCAACATCGAGCAGGCACGGGGCTGTAAGTCCACAGGTATCGTCAAGACGGGCATGATGGAACGAGCCGAGCGTCAGGTTGTCGCCATACTCGAGCACGGCACGCTCGACCGTGCCCACGCGACGGCGAGCGTCGGCAATAGCGAGCTCCTTTGCAGCGGCCCGCATACGGCGGCTGCGCTCGGCCATAACCTCGGGCGGCACCTGGTCGGGCATATCGGCAGCAAGGGTACCGGGACGCTTGCTGTAGCGGAACACGTGCATACGCGAGAAACCCACACGGCGGCACAGCGCCAGCGACTCCTCGAACTCCTCGTCCGTCTCACCGGGAAAACCGACGATGACATCGCACGAAAGGGACGCCTGGGGCAAGTTGGCGCGAATCATACGCACCGTGTCCTCAAAGGCCTCGGCGCTATAGGGACGGCCCATGCGACGCAGGGTCGCCGTGCAGCCGGACTGCACGGGCAGGTGCAAAAACGGGGCGATACGCTGCGGGTAGCGCGCCATAACCTTAAGCAGGCGCTCGGAGATATCCATGGGCTCGACCGAGGAAATGCGCACATGCGGAATAGACGTGCGCTCCATGATGGCCTCGAGCAGCTCATCGATTTCGACGTGCTCGTCGGTCGCGCTCTTGCCATCGTAGGCACCCAGGTTCACACCGGTCAGCACCACCTCGGGCACGCCGGCCTCCTGGGCCTCGCGAACTTGCTCGAGCACGGACTCGACGGGCACGGAGCGCTCGGGGCCGCGTGCCTTCCACACAATGCAATAGGTGCAGCGATGGTTGCAGCCGTCCTGAATCTTCACGCCCAGGCGAGAGCGACCGAGCACATCGACCACCTCGCCATCGCTGCAGGCGGGAACGCTATCGGACTCAACGCCCAGCACCTCGCAGACACGTTCGGCGACATCGATCTTGGACGGCTCGGCGATCACGCGATCCGAAAGCTCCAGCAGCTCCTCGGGATGCAAATTAACCACGCATCCGGTCACGACCACATAGGGCTCGTTTGGATAGGCCAGCGCATGGCGGACGGCCTTACGGGTCTTGGCCTCGGCCTCGCCCGTAACGGCACAGGTGTTAATGACGATCAGATCGGCATCCTGGGGATCCACAATAGCAAAGCCCAGGCGCATAAGATCGGCAGTGATACGGTCAGACTCAACCCGGTTGACACGGCAGCCGAGGTTGACAACGGAAATATGGGGTGCGAGCACGCGGGCTCCTTAATCGAGGATATCGTCGAGGGCACTCTTGATACGGTCGGTCACCGACTTCTTACCGGAAGCGACGTCATCGCCCATCTCATCGGCAAAAGCACGGAGCAGTTCGCGTTGCTTATTGGAAAGATTGGTGGGAACGACCACGCGCAGCTGCACGATCAGGCGGCCACGCGAACCGCCACCGCCAATGCGCGGCATGCCGTAATTATTGACGCTCACGGTGTCGCCGTACTGGGCGCCGGCGGGAACAGTCACCTTAACGACCTCGTCGGGCATAATGCCCTCGACCTCGATCTCGCAGCCGAGCGCAGCCTGCGCAATCGAGATATCGCTCACCAGGTACAGGTCGTCACCGTTGCGCTTAAAGCGCTCATGGTCGGCAACACGCACGTTGACAATCAGGTCGCCCGAGGGCTCGCCGCGAAGGCCGGCCTCGCCAAAGCCGCCCACACGCAGCTGGCGACCGGTCGAAACGCCGGCGGGAATATCGATGTCGATCTTTTCGTGCGAAGGCGTGCGGCCCTGACCGTCGCAGGTCTCACAGGGATGGTCGATAACCGTGCCCTCGCCATGGCAGTCGGGACAAGGCGAGGAAGACTGAACCTGGCCCAAAAAAGAGCGCTGGACCGTGGTGACATAGCCCGTGCCGTGGCAGCGGCTGCACTGTTTTTCGGTCGCACCGTCAGCCTTGCCCGTACCGTTGCAATCCTCGCAGGGAGCAAGGCGGTCATAGCTGATCGTCTTTTTGCAGCCGAGCGCCGCCTCCTCGAGCGTCACCGAAAGCGAGATGGCCATGTCACGTCCGCGACGACGCTCACGACGGCTGCGGGCGCCACCGCCGGCACCGCCGCCAAAGAACGACGAGAACAAGTCGTCCATGCCCATGCCACCAAAGATATCGTTGATATCGACGTAGCCCGAACCACCAGGGCCGTCGGCGGTGCCGTAACGGTCGTAGTTAGCACGCTTCTGCTCATCGGAAAGAACGGAATAGGCCTCGTTGAGCTCCTTGAACTTGGCCTCGGCCTCGGGGTCGTCCGAAACGTCCGGGTGTACTGTACGGGCCTTCTTTAGAAACGCGCGCTTAATCGTCCGCGCGTCGGCATCCCTGTCGACGCCAAGCACCTCGTAGTAATCCCTATTTTCCGACACGACCTAATCCTTCCGACTTTCATTATTGTCACAGTGCGTCCTATACCCAAGCTGGGCCGGCCGCAAACAGAGGGTTTGATGTTATTGCATTTGGTACGGCGAAAGCATGGCCCGTTGCGAGCAGCTCGCAAACCAAACCGACACGAGCGCGAACATGAAGCCGTTGGCAAAACCGTTGGCAAACTGCATCGCACCGCGCTTCCACCACAGCAGACTGCGATGAAGCACACCGTCCGAAAGCACCATGAACAGGCCCATGGTAAACGGAATAAAGCACATCACGGCAAAGGCCGAGAACACGCCCGAGATGGCCGAGAGTACCAAAAACGGCGCCACGATGCCCATCAGGTAAAAACCGGTACGAGCTTTGCCTTCCAAGCGCTCGGCCTCAACATGGGCGCGGCCGACCAGATCGCCGCCCGCGGCACCGTTGGTGCCAGCATGACCCATGCCGCTAATGCGGACCTCGTCGCCATCGTGCGTGCCGGCAGGAAACTCAATCGTCTGCTCGGAGGTTACGCGAGTACGACCGCTGCCACCGCAATCGGGGCAGGGGTCGGCCACGACCTTACCGGAACCGCCGCACTCGGGGCAGACCGACTGGAACGTGCCCGCACCAAACAGGAAGGACAGGTCGACGTCGATGTGGCCGCGGCCGCCACAGCTTGGGCAGGTATGGGCATGCTCGGAGGAGACAGAACCCGAGCCGCCGCAATGTCCGCACGTATCGAAACGCGTGTAGCGGACGGTCTTGCGGGTACCGCCCTTGGCCTCCTTGGCGTCGAGTTTGATATCGACGACCACATTGGCGCCGTTCTCGGGATTATAGGCAGCCTGCGCACGACGCTGCTGGCCCCAAGCGCCGCCAAAAGGAAAGCCGCCCTCAAAGGGATTGCCATAACCCGCGCTACCGGCGTAGCCGCCACCATAGGGCGAAGCCGTAGGAGCACCGGCAAAGGGGTTGCCCGAACGCATGGCGTCGTAGCGCGCACGTTTTTGCTCATCCGAAAGCACGGCGTAGGCCTCGGAAACCTCTTTAAACTTTTCCTCGGCATCCGGCTCTTTGTTGACGTCCGGATGGAGCTTGCGAGCCTTTTGCTGGAAGGCCTTTTGAATATCACGCGAGTTGGCGTCCTTGGAGACACCCAGAATCTCGTAGTAATCTTTTTCGTTCATCGTCGCCATGCGCGGCAACCTCCTGCTCACAGCAGCGTATATATTCCGGTAATTCTACCCGAGCGGCCTAAGCTAGATCCCAAAACAGCTCGAACAGAACATTTCCATCGAGCCAGCCCAAGTGGGTAGGTGCCAGACGAGCTCGAACATGGCCCGCGACGACATCTGCCGAAGTGAAGGGTCCCTCATGGACCCCGAGCGTCTCGGGCACCCAAGTGGCAAGGCCCAACTCGAGCGCGCGATCGCAAGCAGCTGTCAGCTCGCCCGTTGGGATGACGCAAGCCGCACGAACCAACAGGTCGGACGCAATACCACGCGTCATGCGACAAGCGAGCATCAGGTCTTCAGCCGCAGCCTCACGCTGCGACAGATATTCGGCCTCGAACGCCGTCGCGGCATCGTCACGTTGCACCAGTCGCACGCGGTACGCATCGCCGCGAGCAGACACGCCGGGAAACAGCCCGGCCAAGCGATCAAAATCCTCGGCGTCGAGCATACCGGCGGCAGAGCGACCCAGGCCCAAATAGCCCCGGCCGGTCCAGTAAGCAATGTTATGGGCGCACTCATGGCCGTCGAGCGCGTAGCTCGCCACCTCATACGGGTGATAGCCAGCGGCACCCAGGAGCTCGCGTGCCACGTCCATGCACGAAGCTTGAAAATCCTCATCAGGCTCGAGCGACTCGTCGCGGCACGCCATGCGATAGAGGGGCGTCCCCTCCTCGAGCGTGAGCGGGTAAACCGACACATGATGCGGAGCCGCCGCCAGCACGCCATCGAGCGTGCGCTTCCAACTCACTGCGGTCTGCCCGGGAAGTCCACACATAAGGTCGCACGACACGTCAAGCCCAGCGTTCTTGACCATCGCGATAGCGGCGAGCGCCCGATCGGCATCGTGAATACGGCCGATGGCAGTAAGTTCGGTGTTATCGAGCGTTTGCACGCCCAGAGAGACGCGTGTGACACCAACCTTGACAAGTGCAGCGGCAAGCTCGGCGGACAGCGACTCGGGATTGGCCTCGCAGGTAAACTCAACGGGGGCGCACCACGCACGAATACGCCGCGCCAGCTCCACCAGGCGCTCCCCCGCCAGCGACGGCGTACCGCCACCAATATAGACGGTGCGGATCTGGTCAAGGGCCCCAGCCTTGCCAAAAGCATCGAGGCGCGCGAACAACTGCTCAAAATAGACATCGAGCGCAGCGCTCAGGTCGCACGGAGCAAAACTGCGCGAGTCAAAGTCGCAGTACCGGCACTTTTGGGCGCAAAACGGCACGTGCACGTACAGCGCGGTAACGGCCACCCTTAAGCCTCCAGCGGATGAGGGGGCACCGATTCGCCGGCGGCAAGGGCAGCCTCGCAGGCCACCACATCGCGCTCGATCTCATCGACCAGCGCCATGAACTCCTCATACGTGGAGCAGCGCACCACATGGGCACGCCAAGCGGCGGCATGGGGCATGCCTTTTAAGTACCAGCTTGCGTACGTGCGGGCACGCGACATGAGCGGCAGGAGCTCATGCGTCAGCGTTAGGTGTTCACGCAGGGCGTCCAGGCGCTCGACGGAGCTGCGCGCCGGCACCGGTATGCCATCGAGCGCAAGGGCGCGAGCATCGCCAAACACCCAGGGGTTGCCATAGATACCGCGCGCGATAAACACCGCGCTGGCACCCGAGCCCTGCAGATGCTCAGCAGCGTCCTCGGCCGAGAAAACATCGCCCGAACCGATCACGGGAATCTCGACGGCGTCGGCCACCTCATCGACGACCGACCAATCGGCCTGACCCGTATAGAGCTGCGTAGCGCAGCGGCCATGCACGGCGACTGCGGCAGCCCCTGCGCCCTCAAGCATCTGGGCAAATGTCGCGGCATTGCGGTCCTCGGCATAAAAACCCTTGCGAATCTTGACGGTCACGGGCACGTGCGCCGCGCCCACCGTGGCCTCGACGATCTTCTCGGCCAAATCGGGCGTGCGCATAAGGGCAGAGCCCTCGCCCTTGGTGACGACCTTGCGGGCAGGACAGGCCATGTTGATATCGATGAGCGACAGGCGATCGCCCACACGATCCTCGACGGCGGCGACGGCGCTCGCAAACTGATCGGGCTTGGAGCCAAAGAGCTGCACGCAAATCTGCTGCTCCTCGTCGGCCGGCAGCACCAAGCGCCACGTTTTGTTGCTAGCATAGGCAAGGCCCGCCACGCTCACCATCTCGCTATAGGCGAGATTGGCACCGCGGCGACGGCACATGATGCGGTAGGCAGGGTCGGTCACGCCCGCCATGGGAGCCATAAGGAACGGCTGCTCGGCATAGGCGCCCAGCAGCCGCAGACTATATTCGGAAAGCGCCATAGACCTACTCGTCCACCTTGAGGATCGCCATAAAGGCCTCCTGCGGAACCTCGACAGAACCGATGGCCTTCATGCGTTTCTTGCCCTCTTTCTGCTTCTCGAGCAGTTTGCGCTTACGCGAGATATCGCCGCCGTAGCACTTAGCAAGCACGTCCTTGCGACGCGCCTTGACGGTGGAGCGGGCAATGATCTTGTTGCCGATAGCACCCTGGATGGGCACCTCGAACAGCTGACGCGGAATAATCTCCTTGAGCTTGTCGCATAGGCCGCGGGCAAGACCGTAGGCCTTGTCCTTGTGGACGATAAACGACAGCGCGTCCACCTCGTCGCCCGAAAGCAAGATATCGAGCTTCACGAGCCCGGAGGGACGATACTCGTTGAACTCATAGTCGAGCGAGGCATAGCCCTTGGTACGGCTCTTGAGCTGGTCAAAGAAGTCCAAAATGAGCTCGGCGAGCGGCATATCAAAGCGCATCTCGACCGATTTGCTCGTCAGGTGGATCATATCGGTCGTGACGCCACGGTGCTCGATAGCGAGCTGCATGACGGCACCCGTATACTCGGGCGGGCAGATGATCTTTGCCTTGAGGTAGGGCTCTTCGATACGCTCGATACGCGTGGCCTCGGGCAGATCCTGCGGGCTGCGGACATCAATCATTTCGCCGTCAGTCTTGTACACGTGGTAGTCGACCGAGGGGCTCGTGGCGATCAGGTCCAGATTGAACTCGCGCTCCAGGCGCTCCTTGACGACCTCCATGTGCAGCAGGCCCAAGAAGCCCACGCGGAAGCCAAAGCCCAGCGCCACCGACGTCTCAGGCTCCCACACCAACGAAGGATCGTTGACGTGCAGCTTATCGAGCGCGTCGCGCAGGTTCTCGTAGTCCTTGTTGTCGATGGGGAACAGGCCCGTGTAGACCATAGGCTTGGCCTCGCGGTAGCCCGGCAGCGGCTCGGGGCAGGGGTTCGAAGCCCACGTAAGGGTATCGCCTACGCGCACAGCCTCGGGGTCCTTCAAACCCGTGACCACATATCCAACCTCGCCGACGGTCAGAGCATCGACCGGCGTCTCGGCAGGGCGCTTGACGCCCACGCCGTCGACCAGGAAGTCGCCCTTGGCCTGCATCATACGCAGGGTATCGCCCTTTTTGATGGAACCGTCAAAGACGCGCACCGTGGCGACGACGCCGCGGTACTCATCGAAGTACGAATCCAGAATAAGCGCCTTGAGAGGGCCATTTGCATCGCCCTTGGGAGGCGAGATCAAAAAGACGATGGACTCCAGCAGATCGTGGATGCCCTCGCCGGTCTTGCCCGACACGCACACGGCATCGTCGGCGGGAATGGCTAGATCGTCTTCGATCTCGGTCTTAACCTCGTCGGGGTGCGCCGAGGGAAGGTCGATCTTGTTGATGGCCGGAACAATGTCCAAGTTGGCGTTCATGGCGAGCGTCGCGTTGGAAACGGTCTGTGCCTCGACGCCCTGAGTGGCGTCCACGACGAGCACCGCACCCTCGCAAGCGGCAAGCGAACGCGAGACCTCGTAGGTGAAGTCCACGTGGCCCGGCGTATCGATCAGGTTGAACTGATACGTCTCGCCGTCGTCGGCGTCATAGGACACGCGGACGGCATTGGACTTGATCGTGATGCCGCGCTCGCGCTCGATGTCCATGGTGTCGAGCAGCTGCGACTCCATGTCGCGCTCATCGACGGTATGGGTGAGCTCGAGGATGCGGTCACTGATCGTGGACTTGCCATGGTCGATATGCGCAACGATCGAGAAGTTACGGATGTGGGAAATGTCAATTGAAGTATTCATGCGGACTATCTTACCCGAGCGGTACAAAAAATGGAGCCTGTTCCATAAAACAGGCCCCATTTATGCGCGTAATCTGTGTGGTGTGAAATTTACAACTTAAGCGTTGATGCTGTTCACGAGCTTGGCAAGACCGGACTTGCGGTTAGAAGCCTGGTTCTTGTGGATGACATGCTTAGCGGCAGCCATGTCGAGACGCTTGGTGACGGTCTTGAGGGCAGCCTGGGCCTTCTCGGCGTCGCCCTCGGCGACGGCGGACTGGACGTGCTTGGTCAGCGTCTTGAGCTCGGACTTGACAGCCTTGTTACGCATGCGAGCTGCCTCATTGGTGCGGATACGCTTCTTCTGAGACTTGATGTTTGCCACTTCTGGAGTTCCTTTCGAGTTCCTTGCAAAAAATGTATGACACCTCTGAGACACGGTGAGGTCATGCAAGCGCCTACTATAGCACGCTCCCCCTCAAAGGGATAGAACGAATTTGTCAAATAGGCAGGTATCATCACGATTTTCTCAAGATGTTCGTAATCCAGAGCAAAAGCGCGGTCTCCGAGTCGGCTGAGCCCTTGAGCGCGAGCTCCACATCGACGGCACCCTCGAGCGCTGCGACGAGCTCTGCCATCGAAAAGCGACGTGCCCAGGTAAGGTGATTCTTGACCTGCCAGGCCTGAAGCTTGAGCGTCGCGGCGAGCTCACGCCCCTGCCCACGCCCATCGAGCGCCTTAGCAACAATCAGCTCACGGATGCGACCGCATAGCAGCGTGTAGGTCCACACGTAGCTCTTGGAGGACAGAAGCTTAAAGAGTTCGAGCGAACGCCGCATATCGCGAGCCGAGACGGCGTTGAGGAAGTCCCAGGGCTGAACCTCGGCCGTACGCACGATCCAGCGCTCCACGTCGGCAAGCTCAATCTGGGGCGCCTCGACCATCTGGGCGAGCTTTGCCAGGTCGTTATCGAGCATGCGCGTGTTTTCGCCCGAACGCGAGACGAGTTCCTCGGCGGCCGCCGCCGAGATCGACTTGCCGTGCTGCGTCGCCATCTGCTGCACGCGGCGCGGTAACTCCCAGCGCTTGGTGCCGGAGCAATCGACGATAGCCTTCTTGTCGATCTTGGCGATCGCCTTATACAGGCGCGTGTTCTTGGCAAGCGAGTCGGCGATGATGAGGCAGACCGTTGTGGGGCTGGGACTCGCCAGATACTCGACGAGCGGCTCCGAGACCGCCTTGGCGAGCCTTGAGCAGCCATCAAGGATTACCAAGCGAAACTCGCTGCCCATGGGAAAGGTGTTAAGCGATCCGATA
Source organism: uncultured Collinsella sp. (assembly GCA_959028445.1). Taxonomy (GTDB): domain Bacteria; phylum Actinomycetota; class Coriobacteriia; order Coriobacteriales; family Coriobacteriaceae; genus Collinsella. The sequence goes on from CAUFRY010000002.1 coordinate 34,656, forward strand.
ATAGACTCGACATCGGGGTCCTTGGTCATGTCGCGCTCGTCGAGGTTGAACTCGACCATGCCCGTCTTTTCCAGACGCGCTTTCATACGCGAGACGGCGTGATCGCGCTTGACTCCGTCGGTACCGACGATCAGATATGCCGGCAGCAGACCGGTTTCGGACATTGCGCTCCCCTCCCGCAGGCCTTTGTATTCGCTCCGTGTCATTCTAGCCCAGGGGCCCACCACACGCCAACGACGTCGTCACGGTCGCTGGCATCGCATCGTAAAGCCCTTCGCGGTCGGCGTGATGGTGATGTCGCCGTGTTCGATGGTGCACGCGAACACACCGCCCGCTTCCTTAACGGCATCGATGCAGGCATCGGACGGATGGCCGTATCGATTCCCCTCGCCCGCGCTCGCGAGGGAAAGCTCGGGCTTCAGGACGCCCAGCAACTCTCCATCGACTGAAACCTTGGAGCCGTGATGCCCAAGTTTAAGGACATCGATATCCCCCACCTCCTGCACGAATTCCCGTTCTTGATCGAGCTCGGCATCACCGGTGAGAAGTATGCGCAGGCCCTTGCCTTCCTGAACACAAGAGAGCAACAGGACAAGCGAGTCCTCATTTCCCTCGCCATCCACGGACTCGAATGGCCACATCACGCGGGCGCAAAATGAGCCGATGTCGACCGTATCCCCAAGGCGCACCTGCCGATACTCCACGCCAGGTCGGTTCAATACCTCGGCAGGGGCATCCTCCAGCGCATCCGCCGCCACGGCAATCGTTCCGACCGAAAACTGTTCGAGCACGGCGGGCAGACCACCCCAGTGGTCCTCATCCCAATGCGTCACAAAGACGGCATCGATATGGTGCACGTTATTGCGAACCAACGCCGCCACCACGCGCTCGTCGAGCCCACAGTCGACAAGCGCTACTGCGCCGCCCTGGCGGATAAGAATCGCATCGGCCTGGCCCACATCGAGCACCGTCACCGAAGGAGGAGCGAATCGATCCCAATAGACGTACGGAATCGCAGCCAAGAGCATCAGGCATGCAAGCCCCACCGCCATAGGACGTGCACGGGGACGCGGCCACCAGACCAGCAGAACCGCCAGCAAACACGGCACTAGGTAAATCCACACGCTATCGGGCGGCACGCTCACGGATGCACCCGGCATGGCAGCAAACAGCTGCTCGAAGAACAGCGCGCAACGGGCGGCACTCATGGGTACAACGAGCGCCCAAGTCCGCAACGGTCCCACGAGCGAAAAGGGAACTAGCACGATCGACACAGCAAGCAGTACGCTCACCACCGGACCGATGACCGCATTTGCCAACGGAGCAATGAGCGAGAATGTACCGAAGGCAGGAATGGTAATGGGAAGTGTCGCCAACTGCGAGCACAGCGTGACGGAAAGCATGCCGGCAACGCCCGATGGCACACCCAGCTCACCCAAAGCGTAGGTCGCATAGGGGCAAAAGCACAGAATGGCTAAGACGCTGGCACATGAAAGCTGAAAGCCCATCTCGAACAGCACCGTCGGCCGCAGTAGCACAAAGATGGACATGGTTACGAAGAGTGCCGAAAGGCCGTGCCGACGACGCCCCGCGCCGTTTACGACAAGCGTCACGAACACCATGCAGCACGCGCGCAGGGCCGAGGGAGACGCGCCCGTAAAGGCAGCGTAGCCCACAAGCGTTATCGCCAATATCGCCCGCTGAAGACCACGTGAGAACCGAGTCTTTTGCAATACGCCCTCGATTACAAACCCCACGATAGCCAAATGGCTGCCCGAGACGGCGATAAGATGTGCCGTTCCCGTCACCGAAAACCAGTCGCCCGCCGGCTGGGCGCGCAGCTCGGCCGAACGACCGCAGACGACACCGGCTATGAGCGAACGCGCTGGGTCGGTCGCAGGCGCGATGGACGAAAGCAGCCCATTTCGCAGTCGAAGCAGCGGCCCCGGAGAGCCCTCGTCGACCGACACCAACCGGATGACCTTCACTTTTCGGAGCTCGCCTCGAAGCACGCGTGAGCGCCCATACGCATCGTTCTCAAAACGTGAAACGCGACCGATAACACGCACGTGCGCCCCGACCTTGAGCTCGCAGTCACACGATAGGCGAACCGTTGCCAAGTTCTTACCGTCCGCGCGTGCCTCGCAGGTATAGGAATACACGTCGTCGTTTATGGATGGGTCACCCTGCACGACAAACTCGAGGCTGCTTGCCGCTCGACCGTCGAGCGCCTTCGAGGCGCTGAGCGCACCCGCAGCCCACCACGCCGAGACGACCGCTCCCGCCACGAGACCGACGGACGCGGCATACAGCCACCGCTTCAAAGGGACAAGCCGCGCACAAGATTGAGCCAGCACAACGAAAACCGCCGCCGCAACGGGAATGGCCCATAGCAGCCCGACCGCCGGCGCCTGCTCCCTCAGCAGCGCATCAGCGGCCACGTTGAGCACCAAGGCGCAGCCCATGCACATGCCGGCACACAGGGCCATCGTCCACGGAATCAGGGGCCGCGGAGGCATCACATGCTCGCGCTCGGTCGCACTCATACGCAGATGCAATCTTTGATTTTGGCGAGCTTCTTCTCGCCGATTCCCGACACACGCATCAGATCGTCAACCGAGGCGAAAGCACCGTTCTTTGTCCGCTCATCGATAATCGACTGGGCCATGGAGGGGCCGATGCCCGAAAGCGTCTGCAGCTCTTCTGCGCTTGCCGTATTAATGTTTACTAGGCCTGTTGCGCCACTAACGCCCGACGATGCGGAAGCCCCACCATCAACACCGGCTTCCGCAATGGACGCCTGCTGCTCCCCTACCGTTGGAACGTGAATCTTCTGTCCATCGACGACCTTAGATGCCCGATTGAGCCCCGTAACGTCCGCCTCGGGCGCCAGCCCGCCGGCGGCATCAATCGCCTGAGCCACTCGCGCGCCGTCCTTGAGACGATATACACCGGGCGACACAACGGCGCCATCAACATCGACATAAACCTCTGCCGCGGCAGACGCCTTAGACGAAGAGCCTTCGGATGTCTTTCCGCTCGAGGCATCGCCGGATCCCGGATCCACCAACGAACCCGAACCATCAGTGCGCTCAAACGACACATCGCCGGCACCGCCGCCAAGGTTCGCCATCGCCAGTCCACTCGCCATCGCAATGACGACCAGTATCGCCATCACCACTGCCTTATGACCGAGCAGTTTGCCCGCCCAGCGGTCCATCTTTTTGACTCGTTTGTGTTGTTCGCGCTGCGCCATAGCAAAACCTCCCAACACCATCGTGTCAGGAAAGGAGCTCCACAACAGCCACGCCCCAAAACCGGTTTTTGCGGTCAAACCAAAAGCTGACCAAAACCTTGCGAAATAATGTCCATTTATTCAGACACACGTCGACAAATGAACACTTAGTCGCAAAATGCCCAGATAGCAAAAGACCGACGATACAGGCGCATCGTCGGTCTATGCACAAATTTACTCGTGATCTTGGTAAATCTCACGCGGAGCAAGCTCCGAATGTTTGCGTTTTAAGGTCTTAGGGGCCTTATATGTGTTGCTCTCGAAGTCGATGTACTCGGTCTGCTTGAGCAGGCGCTCAATCATCTCCTCGTGATCGAACAACTCCCAGGCCTCATGCACGGCATCGAGTTTAGCGTGCGTCTCGGGACGGCGCGGCATAAACAGCGTGCAGCAGTCGGGAGCGGCCTCAGTCGAGATATCGAACGTACCGATCTCCTCGGCGCGCGCGATGATCTCCTGCTTGTCCGAACCGATGAGAGGACGGAACACGGGGATCTTAACGGCCTCGTTAACGGCCATGATGTTCTCAAGCGTCTGGGAGGCAACCTGCCCAAGCGATTCGCCCGTAACGATGGCCTTGGCACCCTCGATGTGTGCAATGCGCTCAGCAACCGAATACATAATGCGGCGATACATGATCACGCGCAGGTTGCTGGGACAGGTGACCGAAATCTCACGCTGGCAGTCGCCAAACGGAACCACGTACAGACGACCGATCTGGACACCCGGCTCAAGCGCACGGATGATGTCCTGCACCAAATACTCGCTCGTATCAGGCGTCTGCGGACGACCGGAAAAATGTACCGGCACGCATACCGCGCCGCGACGCGCGAGCATCCAGGTCGCCACCGGAGAATCGATACCCGACGACAGCAGCGTCACGACCTTGCCGGCAGAACCCACCGGCAGACCGCCCACGCCGCGCTCGGAGCGCGCGTACACGTAAACGCTACCCTGGACCACCAGTACGTGCACCATTGCATCGGGGTCGTGCATTTGAACCTTTTTATCGGGGAAGGCCTCACACAGCACCTCGCCCACCTGACGATTGATATCGATCGAGGTGAGCTCAAAGTCAGTATTGGAGCGCTTGGCGTGCACCTTAAACGAATCGAAGGAACCAAACTCGCGCAGCGCCTTCACGGCGGCGGCGCAGTACTCCTGCGGGTCGCGGTTGGTGTGATACGCCAAAGACACACGGGCAACGCCAGGAACGGTGCGAATGACACGCGCCGCCTCGTCGGCCTGATGCTCGTTAAAGGTCACGAGGATATAACCGGAAATTCGAGACACGGCATTCACGGAAAAGGCGGCCAAGGCCGCCTTGATGTTATCCATGAGGATATGCTCAAAATGTGTGCGGTTCTTGCCCTTCAGTCCAACCTCGTGATAGTGGACCAGGCAGACGCGAGCTGCCATTTAGGCTTCAGCAACCTTGTGGCCGAGCGCCTTCTCGTAACGGGCCTCGTCGTAAGAGATGTCGCCGTCGACAATCTCGTCCATAGCCATCGAGATGGTATCGGCACCGGAAAGCCCGATGGTGATGTCATCGACATCCTGGACGGCAAGCACGCGGTTGTGCTGGCCACGCAGCATGCTATTGATGTCGCAGGCGCGCTTGGAGGCAAGCGAAGCGAGCAGGAAGCGGTTGTGATCGGTCTTCTCCAGAAGATCGTCAATGCAAGGCTTTACAACGGACACGGACCTCAGATCCTTTCATGCATATCGAGAACGCGAACGAGCTCATCGGTCGCGCGGTCGAGATCGTCATTCACCACGACGTCGTCGTAGCGGTCGGCAAGGGCAAGCTCATGGGCGGCGTTTGCCATACGCAGCTCGATTGTCTCGGGCGTCTCGGTGCCGCGACCGACTAGACGCTCACGGAGCACCTCAAGCGAAGGCGGCTTGATAAAGATCAGCACGGCCTCGGGGAAACGCTCCTTCACCTGCAGGGCGCCCTGGACATCGATCTCCAAAATCAGAGACGAGCCCGAGGCGAGCTTGGATGTGACCTCGCTCACCAACGTGCCGTAGCAGTTACCGTGGACCTCGGCCCACTCAACAAACTCACCGTTTGCCACGCGGCGGTCGAACTCCTCGCGCGTCAGAAAAAAGTAGTTGACGCCGTCGACCTCACCTTTACGTGGTGCTCGCGTGGTAGCCGAAACCGTCAGGCCCAGGTTAGAGCGACGCTCGCGCACACGAGTGACGAGCGTACCCTTGCCTGCGCCTGACGGTCCAGAAATCACAAAGAGCTTGGAATCCTGAGCGCTCACTTATTTGGTCAGCTGCTCGAGGAGCTGCTCGCGCTGACGGACACCGAGGCCCTGGACGCGACGAGTAGCGGAGATACCGAGCTCCTCCATGATCCTGGCGGCCTTGGCCTTGCCATAACCGGGGAGAGACTCGATGAGGGTGGAAACCTTCATGCGGGAAGCGATGGGGTCATCGGAGTTGAGCACGGACTCGAGGGACTTCTCGCCCTTCTTGATCTGCTCGCGAAGCTCAGCGCGGGCATGACGTGCGGCAGCAGCCTTCTCAAGAGCCTGCTTGCGCTGCTCGTCGGTAAGCTGAGGGAGTGCCATTCGTACCTCCAAATAGTTGGGTTATTTCTGATTCAATAATTGGCATTTTAGCACGTAGAACGTACAAAATGCCCAATCGCGGGTCCATAGGTTAGACGATACCCGCAAAAAGTGCAATATACTGCGCCCAAAGTTAAGCCCCTGACCTGCGATTCCACACAAAGGATGGGAAAGTTTACGCAGGCACAGGGGCTATTTTGTGCTAATGAGACCCAAAAGTGGTGACTTAGGGGAATCTTTTACGCGACGTTTTCGACCAGCTCGGCGACGATAGCGTCAAAGGCGGCAACCGGATCGTCGGCACCGGTGATGGGACGGCCCACCACAATGTGGCTGGCGCCACGCTCGATAGCCTGGGAAGGCGTCGCCACGCGGGACTGGTCACCAAGGGCGGCACCCACCGGACGCACGCCCGGAGTCACGATCAGGGCATCGGGACCCAGCAGCTCACGCATGTCGTGAGCCTCCATCGGCGAGCACACGATGCCATCGATGCCGTTGGCCTGAGCGAGCTTTGCCAGGCGGGCGGCCTCCTCGGCCACGGGCGACTCGACGCCAATCTCGCTCAAGGCATCCTGATTCATGCTCGTAAGAACGGTGATGGCGACGAGCTTAGCGCGGTCCTCGCGCGCCTCCTCGGCACCCTCGCGGCAGGCAGCGAGCATGGCGCCCGAACCCAAACCGTGGACCGAAAGCAGATCGGCACCGGCAAGCGAGGCCGAGCGGGCGGCACCGCGAACCTGATGCGGAATATCATGGAACTTAAGGTCAAGGAAGACCTTAAAGCCCAGGTCCTTGAATGTCTTGACGATCTGGGGACCCTCGGCGTAATAGAGCGTCATGCCAACCTTGAGCCAGGCGGCATGGCCCGAAAGCTCGTGGGCAAGCTCGAGCGCACGCTCACGGTCGCAGTCGAGGGCGACGATTACGCGGTCGCGGGCATCGGTCTCTAGCATTCGAAAGCACCTACCAGTTCGTTGATGTCCTTTACGCCCTGGGACTCGGCCCAGGCCTCGAGCTCATGCGCGATCTTGAGCGAAGCGCACGGATCGACGAAGTTGGCCATACCGACCGACACGCAGGTGGCGCCGGCCAGGATAAACTCGGCCGCATCTTCTCCGGTCATGACACCGCCGACACCGTTGATGGGGATATCGACGGCCTGGGCAACCTCCCAGACCATGCGCACGGCGATGTGGTGGCACAGCGGGCCCGAAAGGCCGCCCTTGGGCTTGGCCACGCGGGACTTGCGGGTATGGACGTCGATGGCCATGCCCTGGATGGAGTTGATGACCGAAAGGCCGTCGGCGCCGGCAGCCTCGAGGGCCTTGGCGATCTCGGCGACGTTGACCGGCGCCATCTTCACGAACAGCGGCTTATCGGTCACCTTGCGGCAGGCAGCCATAACGGAAGAGGCGCCCTCGGGCGTGGAGCCCATGGCGGCACCGCCGGCGGCGATATTGGGGCAGCTCACGTTGATCTCGTAGCCGGCAGCCCAGGGGCACAGCTCGACATACATCTCGAGTGCGCGGACAAACTCGTCAACGGAGTGGCCGGCAACCTGACAGATGACCTGGCAGCCGTCCTTGGAGAGCTGCTCGAGCCACGGACCGGACTCGCGAGCAAAGGCGGCCACGCCGGGGTTCTGAAGGCCCACGGAGTTGATCATACCGCCGGGGATCTCGGCCATGCGGGGCGCGGGGTTACCGGGCCAGGGCTCGGCTGCGCAACCCTTGGTGGTGATGGCGCCCAGTTGGGAAACATCAAAGAAGTTCTGGAACTGCCAGCCGTAGCCAAAGGTACCGGCTGCGGTGTTGATGGGGTTTTGCATCTTGACGCCGCCGAAATCGACGGCCATGTTCACGGTACCCACTAGAAGACCACCACCTTGGAAGCATCGAACACGGGGCCGCACATGCAAGCACCCTTCATACCGTCGACCGTCTCGACATTGCAGGTGTTGCAGGCGCCAAAGCCACAGCTCATCATGCGCTCGAGCGACACCTCGCAGTACGCACCGGCCTCGGCGGCAGCGGCGGCGACTTTCTTCATCATGACGGCGGGACCGCAGCTGGCGACGTAGTCGTAGCCGCCCTCGCCGAGCAGCCCGGCTGCCGGGTCGGTGCAAAAACCGTGCGTGCCCAGCGTGCCATCGTCGGTGCACACGTTAACCGTGGCGCCCAGCGCGCGGAACTCGTCGATGCCCACGGCCTTGGAAGCGGTGCCAAAGCCCAGGCACACGTCCACATCAACACTCTGCTCGGCAAGCATGCCGGCAAGGCACAGCACAGGCGGAACGCCGATGCCACCGGCGACGAGCAGGGCCTTCCTGGTGCCCTCGGGTACCATCCAGCCACGGCCACCGGGGCCCAGCAGGTTAGAGGTGGAGCCGGGGCCCATCTGGGACAAACGACGGGTATCATCGCCCACGACGGCGTACCACAGCTCGACGGTGCCGGCCTCGGCGTCGGCGCGGTAGTAGCTCAGGGGCACGCGAAGCAGCGAGGACGCATCACCGGGTACGGCGATGTTCACAAACTGACCGGGCTTGAGCGCACTTGCAAGCTTGGGGGCCGAGATGACGAGCGAGAAGACGCCGTCGGCAATCTCCCGGTTCGAGACGACCTCGAAGTCGTGCATGCGTGCAGTGGAAGGTGTGGGCATAAACGCTCCAATCCCCCATGCGGTTGCATGGTCCAAACGAATAGAAAGCGCGGCACCGCAAGGGCGCCGCGCACAAAAGCGATAAGGCTATGCTAGCAGATGCAGCCGTCGGCAAGCGTCTGTTTACCGCCGACAAATACATCGGTGGCACGACCGGTGAGCGTGCGGCCGGCAAAACCGGAGTTCTCGGCGCGCGACTCGTAACCGTCCTCGCCAACCGTCCAGGTTGCGGAGGGGTCGAACACGGTCAGGTCGGCAACGGATCCCGCCTTGACCTGAACCTGGTCGAGGCCCAGGATCTCACGCGGCTTGATGGCCATGAGCTCGACCATACGGCCCATGCTCATCTTGCCCGTGTTGACCAGCTCGGTGAGCACGAGCGACAGCGAGGTCTCGAGACCGATCATGCCAAAGGGCGCAAGCTCGAACTCGCGGGCCTTCTCCCACGGGGTGTGGGGAGCGTGATCGGTGACGATAACGTCGACGGTGCCGTCGATGACGCCCTGACGGATGGCCTCGGCGTCCTCGTCGGTGCGCAGCGGCGGATTGACCTTGAGCGAGGTGTTGTAGGTCTCGTCCAGGTCGTTCTCGGTCAGGAACATGTGATGCGGGGTGGCCTCGCAGGTAACCTGAACGCCAGCGGCCTTACCGGCACGCACGATCTCCAGGCCATGGGCGGTGGAGATGTGCTGGATGTGCAGCTTGGCACCGGTCAGCTTGGCGATCTCGATGTCGCGGGCGATCTGGAGCTCCTCGCCGGCAGCCGGCCAGCCCTCGAGGGCCAGACGGGTCGAGACCTTGCCCTCGTTGATCTGGCCGTGGCCGACCAAGTCCTCGTCCTGGCAGTGGCTCATAAAGACCTTGCCGAACATCTTGCCGTAGTCCATGCAACGACGGAGCATGCCCGCGCCCTGCACGCCGCGACCGTCGTCGGTGAAGGCGACGGCGCCGTGGGCGACCATATCGCCCATCTCGGACATGGCCTCGCCCTTAAGACCGCGGGTCATGGCGCCCGACGGATAGACGCGGCAGTGACCGACCTCGGCAGCGCGGGACTTGACGAACTCCACGACGGTGCCGTTATCGGTGACGGGATCGGTGTTGGGCATGGCGCACACGCCGGTAAAGCCGCCCTTGGCAGCTGCGCGGGTGCCGCTCTCGATGTCCTCTTTGACCTCATAGCCGGGCTCGCGAAGGTGGACGTGCATATCCACCAGGCCAGGGACGAGGTACTTGCCGGAAAGGTCGCGGACCTCGGCTCCCTCGACGGCGAGATTCTCGCCGACCTCGGCGATCTTGTCGCCGTCAATCAGGACGTCAACGACACCGTCGAGCTCGACGGACGGGTCGACGACGTGGGCATTCTTAAGAAGCAAGGCCATTATCGGCACCTCCAAGCAGCAGATACAGGATAGCCATACGCACGCAGATACCGGCGTAGACCTGCTCCAGGATGACGGAGCGTTGCGGGTGGTCGGCCATATAGGAGTCGAACTCGACACCGCGGTTGATGGGGCCCGGGTGGCAGATAATCGCGTCGGGCTTCATGAGCTTCTCGCGGTCCTTGGTCAGACCGAAGAGCTTGTGGTACTCACGAATGGTCGGGAACGGGGCACCCTCGAGACGCTCCTGCTGCACGCGCAGCATGTAGACGACGTCCAGCTCGGGCAGGACGGAATCGAGGTCGCTCGTCACGTGGTCGCAGCCCAGGACCTCGGGCGCCGGCGGCAGCAGCGTGCCGGGGGCGACGGCGTAGGTCTCGCAGCCCATGATCTTAAGGGCGGGGATCAGCGAGCCGCAGACGCGGGAGTGCGCGATATCGCCGACGACGGCGACCTTCAGACCGTGGAAGTCACCCTTGTGCTCCCAGATGGTGTACAGGTCGAGCAGGGCCTGCGTGGGATGGTTGTGCTTGCCGTCACCGGCGCAGATGACGCTCGCGGGCGAGTTCTGCGTGACGATGTAGGGAGCACCGGCGTGCTTATCGCGCACGACGATGCAGTCGATCTTGTAGGCGTTGAGGGTCTCGACGGTGTCGACGAGGCTCTCGCCCTTGACCGTGGAGGTCGAGGAGCCGCCAAAGTTGAGGCTGTCGGCCGAAAGACGCTTCTCGGCGAGCTCGAAGGAGCTGCGGGTGCGCGTCGAGGGCTCGTTGAACATGTTGACGATGGTCTTGCCCTTGAGCGTGGGGACCTTCTTGATGGCACGCTCGTTGACCTCAGAGAACGCCTTGGCGGTCTCGAGGATGAGCTTGATGTCCTCTTCGGAGTACTCGGTAATGTCGATCAGGTGCTTATGGTTGAACGCCACGGTACTACTCACCTCCCAGCGGCGCGGAGCCCACGTGGGAACCCGGCGCGACGTCGTTAATCTCGACAGCGGTGTGGCCGTCGACTTCCTTCATATATAGGTGCACGTTCTCCTCATGCGACGAGGGAACGTTCTTGCCGACAAAGTCCGGCGAGATGGGGAGCTCGCGGTGGCCGCGGTCAACGAGGACTGCCAGCTCAATGCGGCTCGGACGGCCCAGGTCCATGACGGCGTCTAGAGCGGCGCGGATGGTACGACCCGTGTACAGGATGTCGTCCACCAAAACGACGCGTTTGCCATCGACGCTGAAGGGAATGTTGGTGGCGTGGATCGCGGGAGCGAAATTGGTGGCGTAGTCATCGCGGTAGAAGCTGATATCGAGGCTGCCGAGCGGAACGTCGACGCCCTCGATCTCCTTGATCTCCTCGGCGAGCTTCTTTGCCAGAAGGTCGCCGCGCGTGACGATGCCGACCAGAGCGAGGTCTTCACAGCCCTCGTTGCGCTCGAGAATCTCGTGCGCGATGCGGGTCATCGCTCGATTGACGGCGGTCTCGTCCATGATGACCGCCTTGGGGGAAGTCGTGCCCATCGATCTCCTTCCTCACATGTCTTGACTGCTGACACAGTCAAAAAAATAGATGCCCGACCGCTTAAAGCGGACCAGACACCCACAGGAAGGGCTGCTCTTTGGCAGCTATGTAATTCCATGTGGGCATCTCGTACCCCTTTAATGGTCAAGGAATAGTGTAGCCAACCTCGAGCTTAATTGCGAGCATAAATACAGAGCAATCCGTAAACGGAGCCCAATGCTCAATAAACCTATATATATTTGTGGGACGAGCTTGAAAACGCACGCACGAGCTGGCATAATCCCCTCTGCTGCACGCAAATCGGATCTACGTCCAGGGCCGTGGCGTGAGCACTATCGCCAAAAGAGGAATATCTCTGTGTAGATTACGCACAGGGAGCTGCTTCTGTGCTATAGTTCAGGCTTGTTTGTTAACGCGACATGTTCGTTTGTCGCCCAAGGAGGGTCAGTTATGTCCAAAGTTTGCGAAGTTTGCGGTAAGCACCCCGTTGCCGGTCGCTCCATCAGCCACTCTCACCGCGTCACCAACCGTAAGTTCCGCCCCAACATCCAGCGCGTCTACGTCGTCGTCGATGGTCACCGTCGCAAGATGAACGTTTGCTCCACCTGCCTCAAGTCCGGCAAGGTTGCGCGCTCCTAAATAAGGTCTTACCAACAAGTACCTCGGACTCTCCGGGTCAAAGACCTCGCGTTCATATAGAACTTACCAAAGGCGCCCTCCCCTACGGAGGGCGCTTTTTTGCACTCATTGGGGACAGACTTACATGAGTGTTTTCACGCATTGGGGACAGACGTAACGCATGCCAGCAGCGGTTCGGCCCCTGCCTCACGCCGCCTCGTTCCAGCCCGCGGTGGCCTTGGTTACGCTTGTAGCGCCGATGCCGGTGATACGGGCAATTTGCTTGACCGTGAGATGCGCCCGCCTGAGCCTCAGCAGACAGGCATCGCGATCGGGGCGTGGCAGGGCCTTGAGCAGCGCAGGATCTATGCTCGGCAGAACTTCGCGCGCAACGGAAAGGGCCTCCTCATCGGGGATCCGCCGGCGTGGAAGAACCTCCACTGACCAGATGCGCCCGGCAACTTCCTCGAGATGCTCGCAATAGCAACGGGAGCCTCCGACAATATCGAGCATAGGGGCCGCATCACAGATGTCAAAGGGATCATAGCCCAGCTGATATGCCTTGTAGCTTGACCAGCGGTACGCCTCGAGCGAGTCGAGCGCACCTTTCACGGGATTGAGATGGATATAATCGAGCAGCTGTACCGCCTGCGTGTCCGACTCAACCGCGACCCGTGAATAGCGATTGTCAAACAGATGGCCTGTTCTCCCCGTTTTCCCATTGAAATACTTGGCATACGCCGTCAGCGCACACTGCATTGCCTTTGAAAGGTTGTCAAATGGGTCATCAACCATCAAATGGAAGTGATTGTCCATAAGGCACCAAGCCAACACCGCCACTTCATGGCGCGCAAACCTGTCCGAGATATCCGATAAGAAACGATAACGGTCGGAGTCATCTTCAAAAATAATCTGTTTGGAGTTGCCGCGGTCAAAGACGTGGTAACAGCCGGTGATCGAAACGGGGCGGGCGCATCGGGGCATAATCTCTCCTTTCAAAACTGTTCAGGCAACACCTAAAAGGAGAGAAGCAACGCGAAATGCTGAGCCTGCAACCTATTTATATCCAATAAGCGGCAATAACAGGCCCAGAACGGCAAAATGGCAAAACGATGTCTGTCCCAAATGAGTGAAAGCACTCATGTAAGCCTGTCCCCAACGAGCGGGGCGGTGGAGCAGGCAAATAGTTTTAGTTAAAACGTTTCAGTTTATTGAAGCGTTTTAGTGTGCCTTTTAAAGGAATCTTACCGTTCGCCGAATAATTTCTTGCTATCATGCAAGGCGTAGGGTAAATCTCCGATCGCAAGGAGACACAAATGGTGAAAAAGTCACCGGAAAACACTACTCCCGCAATTGTGGACAACGTAGAGGCGCTTGAGGCTAAGCTCGCTCAGATGCGAGAGGCCCAGGCGCTTTTTGCTACGTACACGCAGGAGCAGGTCGACAAGATCTTCTATGAGGCCGCCATGGCCGCCAACAAGGCTCGTATCCCGTTGGCGAAGATGGCCATCGAGGAGACCGGCCGCGGCGTTCTTGAGGACAAGGTCATCAAGAACCACTACGCCGCAGAGTACATCTACAACGCTTACAAGAACACCAAGACCTGTGGTGTCCTGGAGCGCGACGAGGCTTACGGCATCACCAAGATCGCCGAGCCCATCGGCATCGTGGGCGCCGTCATCCCGACGACCAACCCCACCTCCACCGCAATCTTCAAGACGCTGATCAGCCTGAAGACCCGCAATGCCATCATCATCTCCCCGCACCCGGCTGCCGCCAAGTGCACCATCGCCGCTGCCAAGCTCGTGCTTGACGCCGCCGTCAAGGCCGGCGCCCCCGAGGGCATCATCGGCTGGGTCGATGTCCCCTCCATCGAGCTGACCAACATGGTCATGCGCGACGTCGACATCATCCTCGCCACCGGTGGCCCGGGCATGGTCAAGGCCGCCTACTCCTCGGGCAAGCCCGCCCTGGGCGTTGGCGCCGGTAACACCCCGGTCGTCATCGACGACACCGCCGACGTTCTGCTCGCAGTCAACTCCATCATCCACTCCAAGACCTTCGACAACGGCATGATCTGCGCTTCCGAGCAGTCCGTGACCGTCATCGACACCATCTACGACCAGGTCAAGGCCGAGTTCCAGAAGCGCGGCTGCTACTTCGTCAAGCAGGGTGCCGAGATGGAGGCCCTGCGTGCCGCCATGTTCAAGAACGGCGCCCTCGATCACCGCATCCCCGGCATGGCTGCCGCCAAGATCGCCGAGCTCGCCGGCATCGAGGTTCCCGCCAAGACTAAGATCCTGATCGCCGAGGTCACCTCCACCGACCCCGCCAAGGAGGAGTTCTCCCACGAGAAGCTCTCCCCGGTCCTGGCCATGTACCACGCCAAGGACTTCCAGGAGGCCGTCGACAAGGCCGAGCACCTGGTGCTCGCCGGTGGCCCGGGCCACACCGCCTCTCTGTACGTGCACCCCGCCCAGGCCGAGAAGATCAGCCTGTTCGAGCACGTCATGAAGGCCTGCCGTATCGTCATCAACACCCCGTCCTCGCACGGTGGCATCGGTGACCTGTACAACTTTGGCATGAAGCCGTCTCTGACCCTGGGCTGCGGCTCCTGGGGCGGCAACTCCGTCTCCGAGAACGTTGGGGTGAAGCACTTGATCAACGTTAAGACTGTGGCCGAGCGCCGTGAGAACATGCTGTGGTTCCGCGCTCCCGAGAAGGTCTACTTCAAGAAGGGTTCCACGCCCGTCGCCCTCGACGAGCTGGGCAACGTCATGGGCAAGAAGCGCGCCTTCATCGTTACCGACCAGTTCCTCTTCAAGAATGGCAACACCCGCGCCATCGAGGCCAAGCTCGACGAGATGGGCATCGCCCACGACTGCTTCTACGACGTCGAGCCCGATCCGTCGCTGCAGTGCGCACGTCGCGGCGCCAAGCAGATGGCTCTCTTTGAGCCGGACGTCATCATCGCCGTCGGCGGTGGCTCCGCTATGGACGCCGGCAAGATCATGTGGATGATGTACGAGCACCCCGAGTGCAAGTTTGAGGACATGGCCATGGACTTCATGGACATCCGCAAGCGTATCTTCACCTTCCCCGAGATGGGCAAGAAGGCCTACTTCGTCGCCGTCCCGACCTCCTCGGGTACCGGCTCCGAGTGCACGCCGTTCGCCATCATCACCGACAAGGAGACCGGCATCAAGTGGCCGCTCGCCGACTACGCGCTGCTCCCCAACATGGCTATCGTCGACGCCGACAACTGCATGACCGCCCCGCGCGGCCTGACCGCTGCCTCCGGCATCGACGTCATGACCCACGCCATCGAGTCCTACGTCTCCATCATGGCTTCCGACTACACCAAGGGCCTCTCCGAGCGCGCTGCCAAGCTCGTCTTTGAGAACCTGCCCTCCAGCTTCACGAACGGCGCCAAGGACCCGCACGCCCGCGAGGAGATGCACAACGCCTCCTGCATGGCCGGTATGGCCTTCGCCAACGCCTTCCTGGGCCTCAACCACTCCATGGCTCACAAGCTCGGCGCTTTCCATCACCTGCCCCACGGCATCGCTAACGCCGTCATCCTGACCCGCGTCATGCGCTACAACGCCGCCGAGGCTCCCGTCAAGATGGGTACCTTCTCCCAGTATCCTTACCCCAACGCGCTGCACAACTACGCCGAGATGGCCAAGTACTGCGGCATCGAGGGCAAGGACGACAAGGAGGTCTTCGAGAACTTCATCACGAAGCTCGAGGAGCTCAAGGACTTCATCGGTGTCAAGAAGACCATCGCCGACTACGGTGTTGACGAGCAGTACTTCCTCGACACCCTCGACGAGATGACCGAGCAGGCATTCAACGACCAGTGCACCGGCGCTAACCCGCGCTACCCGCTCATGAGCGAGATCAAGGAGCTCTACCTGGACGCCTACTACGGCCGCGAGCCCCAGGACTACGCCGTCTGCTAGTTTTTAGCACGGTTTTTTGCGGCGGGGGTGCACGGGTGTTTCACACACCCCCGCCGTCGCTTCTATCGCATCGTTGAAAGGATGCAACCATGCTGCTACCCGATTCCAAGACCGAGCTCGTCCGCCGTGGCAACAAGGTCGTTTACGACCTGGGCGACAAGATCGTCAAGGTCTTTAACGAGACCAAGCCTGTCTCCGACGTGTTCAACGAGGCTTTGAATCTTGCCCGCATCAATGAGTGCGGCATCCGCAGCCCCAAGGCTCTCGAGGTTTCCCAGCTCGAGAACGCCAACGGCTGGGCGCTCGTGACCGAGAAGGTTCCGGGCACCACCCTTGCCGAGAAGATGACTGCCGAGCCCCAGCGCTTTGGTGAGTACCTCGAGATGTTCGTCGACCTCCAGATCGAGATCCACGGCTACACCTCCCCGCTGCTCAACCGTCAGCGCGACAAGTTCGCCCGCATGATCGACAGCCTTGATCAGCTCAATGCCACCACGCGCTACAACCTTCAGGAGCGTCTGGACGGCATGACCAAGGAGTTCAAGGTCTGCCACGGCGACTTCAACCCCTCCAACGTCATCGTCGGCGACGACGGCCAGCTCTATGTGTGCGACTGGGCACACGCCACCCAGGGCTCCCCTGCTGCCGACGTTGCCACCACCTACCTGCTCTTTGCCCTCAACAGCAAGGACCAGGCCGAGGCCTACCTGGAGCTCTACTGCGACCGTGCCGACATGCCCATGCAGGTCGTGCGTCAGTGGACGAGCATCGTCGCCGCTTCCGAGCTCGCTCGTAAGCGCAACGTGAACGATGAGTTCCTGAAGAACTGGATCGACGTCGTCGATTATCAGTAATATCTGAGCGATTTATTTCGCATCGGAGGCATAATGGAAAACCCCGCAGCTCGCATGGGCTGTGGGGTTTTCCTTTTAGATATCGAGGATGCTACAAGATAATAGGACGGCCCCGCATCTCCCCGATTGGAGAAATGCGGGGCCGTCCCACATATCGAACTACAAGCGAAATCGTCGATTAACGGCGGGCTGCCTTAACAAGCTCGGCAACCTTGGCAACGACCTCGTCGATCGCCACGTCCTCGCGCTCGCCCGTAGCACGGTCCTTGAGCTCAACGGTGCCATTCTTAAGGCCGCGCTTGCCCAGAACCACCTGATACGGGAAGCCCATGAGGTCGTTATCGGCAAACTTAAAGCCCGGACGCTCATCGCGATCGTCGACGACGACCTCGATACCCTCGGCACACAGGCCATCAACAATCTGCTCGCAGACGGTAGTGCACTCTTCCTTCTTGGGATCAAGCGGAATCACCGCGACCTCGTACGGGGCAACGGAGACCGGCCAGACGATACCGTGCTCGTCGTTGTGCTGCTCCACGACGGCAGCAAGCGAGCGGGACACGCCCACGCCGTAGCAACCCATGATGAGCGGCTTCTCCTTGCCGTCCTCATCCATAAAGGTGGCACCCATGGCCTCGGAGTACTTGGTGCCCAGCTGGAAGACCTGAGAAACCTCGATGCCGCGGGCAGCGGAGAGCGGCTTGCCGCAGTGCGGGCAGGGGTCGCGGGCGACAACGGTGACCAGATCGGCCCACTCATCGACGGTAAAGTCGCGCTCGGGGCAGGCACCGGTAAAGTGATAATCGACCTCGTTGGCACCGCAGGCCCACTGTTTGGACTCGCGCAGGCTCTCGTCGCAGACCAGACGAATGCCATCGGGCAGGTTAACCGGTCCGATAAAGCCCTTGTGCAGACCGTTCGCCTGAAGCTCCTCGTCGGTCATCATGCGATAGCCCTTGCCAAAGACGTGCTCGGCCTTGCAATCGTTGAGCTCGTGATCGCCCGGAACAATGGCCACGACCGGCTTGCCCTCGGCGTCGATGAGTGCCAGCGACTTGCGCGTGCCGTTCTCGGGGAACCCAAAGAACTTAGCAACAGCCTCAATGGTGCCCATGCCCGGAGTCTCAACCTTGGTGAGCGTACCGTCACCAGGACCCTCGGTCACGACGACCTTGGTGCTTGCAGCCTCGTCATCGGCAGCGAAGCCGCAATCGTCGCAGTAGACGAGCGAAGCCTCGCCGGCGTCAGCCAAAGCCATGTACTCGACGGAGGTATCGCCACCGATCTCGCCAGAATCGGCGACGACGGGCAGAGCCTTGATGTAGCAGCGCTCGCAGATATTGGCGTACGCCTGCTTCATCTTGTCGTACTCCTCCTGCAGGCTCTCCTGCGTGGCGGAGAAGCTGTAGGCGTCCTTCATGATGAACTCGCGGCCGCGCATCAGGCCAAAGCGGGGACGGAACTCGTCGCGGAACTTGTCCTGAATGTGATACAGGTTGACGGGCAGCTGCTTATAGGAGCGTAGCTCGTTGCGCACCAGGGCCGTGACGGTCTCCTCGTGCGTGGGGCCCAGGACGAACTCGCGACCATGACGGTCGTCAAAGCGCACAAGCTCCTTGCCATAGGCGTCGATGCGGCCGGACTCGCGCCACAACTCGGCGTCGACCATGATAGGCATCATAAGCTCCTGGGCGCCGGCAGCGTCCATCTCGTCGCGCACGATGTTCTCGATCTTACGGATCGAGCGCCAGGCAAGCGGCAGGTAGGAATACAGGCCGGCGGCCTCCTTGCGGATCATGCCGGCACGGAGCAGCAGGCGGTGACTGGCGAGCTCAGCGTCCGCCGGATCCTCTTTAAGCGTCGGCGCATAGAGCTTAGACATATACATTGCTCGGGTCATTTATTTCTCCTCAATAAGCTTGTCGACCTCGGCCATAAGCGCGTCGACAATTTGGTCCTCAGCTACTTTACCAATGATCTGGCCATGCGAAAAGAGCAAGGCCTGACCACGTCCGCAAGCAACGCCCAGGTCGGCATCAGAAGCCTCGCCGGGGCCATTAACGGCACACCCCATCACGGCGATCGAAAGCGGCGCGGAGTAGTTCTTAAGCCGCTCGGTGACCTCCTCGGCGATGGGAATGAGGTTAACCTGGCAGCGGGCGCACGTGGGGCACGAGACAATCTCGGGGCCACGGCGACGCAGGCCCAGCGACTGCAGAATACCCCAGGCAACCGGCGGCTCCTCGACCGGATCGGCTGTGAGCGACACACGCATGGTGTCGCCAATGCCTTCGGAAAGCAAGATACCCAAGCCTACAGAGCTCTTGATGGTGCCCTGGAGCTTGGTACCCGCCTCGGTTACGCCCAGGTGAAGCGGAACGTGGGGAATCTCACGCGACAGGGCTCGATAGGTATCGAGCGTCGTTTGCACGCTATGGGCCTTGGCCGAAAGCACAATGTTCGTAAAGCCGCGGTCCTCAAAGTGCTTGACGAAGCGCTCGCTCGACATCACGAGCTTTTCGGGCTGCGTGAGGTCTTCGCGCTCGGCGATATCCTGCTCAAGCGAGCCCGCGTTCACGCCAATGCGAATCGCGCACCCAGCGGCGCCCGCGGCATCGATCACGGCATCGACCTTGGCCCAATCGCCAATGTTGCCGGGATTGATGCGGAGCTTGGCGGCACCGGCCTCCACAGCGCCAATGGCCAGCTTGTGGTTAAAGTGAATATCGGCGACGATCGGCACCGGAGACTCGGCACAGATGGTGCGGAAACCCTCAAGCGCGGCCTCGGTGGGCACGCTCACACGCACGATATCGCAGCCAGCCTGCGCCAACGTGCACACTTGCGCAAGCGTTGCCTGGGCGTCAGCGGTATCGGTGCAGGTCATGGATTGGACCACCACCGGCGCGCCGCCACCGATCTGCACACCGCCCACATGCACGGGGCACGTCAAATCGCGAGGCAAAGGATGGGATAAAGACAATCCAAACACTCCCCTACAGAATAAATCGAAGTATGTCGGAACGAAGCATATAGACAAACAGCAGCGCAAAGAGCGCGATGCCCACATAGCTCACAATCGTCTGGACCTTGAGAGGTAGCTCGCGGCCCGCAATCTTTTGAATGATCTCGATGACCAGCTTGCCGCCATCGAGTGGTGGGATGGGCAGCAGGTTCATAAAGCCAAGCGAGAACGAAATGAGGGCGGCAAACGAAAGGAATGTGGCAGGACCGGCAGCAGCAGCCTGTGAGGACATAACGCTAATACCCACGATCGAAGAAGACTGATCGAGAATCTCCATCGTATGCTGCGGCTGGAGCAGGCGCATCACGCCCTCCGCGGTCTGCACAACATAGGAGAATGACAGACGCGCCGAGGTGATGGGGTCCAAACGGACTACCTGCGTAGAGGCATACACACCTAGGCGCTCGTCCTCTTTGAGCGCAACCGTGGTCGAATGCTGCTTGCCGTCACGCTCGTACTCGATGGCGATATCGTCCTTACCGGCGGCCTTGCCGATGGCATCGTAAACGTTCATCCATGTGGAGCACGATACACCGTCAACCGAAAGGATCGCATCACCAGCCTCGATACCCGCCTTGGCGGCAATAGACCCCTCGTCAACCTGACCGATCACGTTGGTATCGATCGGCACGGTGACGCCCGCAATGGAATAGATGCTCATAAGCAGCAAAAAACCCGTCAGGATATTGACGAGAATGCCCGCGAGCAGCATAAAGGCGCGCTTGAGAAAGCCCTGGCCAAGATAAGTGTGCGAGCGCTCTTGCGCCAAGAAATCAGCCTCGCCGCACGGCAGCTCCCACACATCGCCCTCGGCAGTCGCATGCTCTCGCTCGAACCGGCGGCCGTCAAAGGTGGTGTAACCCGCCGCGTCTCGCGGCAGCGTCTGATACTTGGTGGGATAGTAGCTCGGCGAGGGTTTCTCCCCTTCCTCATACCAGGGAGCGATGGAGCCCCAGCCCAGCAACAGAGCACAAGCCTCGAGCACATCCTCCTCGGAAAGCTCGAGCTCGACAGCAAGGTCGGCCACGGTCACGCGACCATGACGGTAGATAGCCGCGAGCACGCGATCGGCGCAGGAGACATCGGTCGGATCCATACCGCAGATGGCAGCGTAGCCACCCAGCAGCAGCGGGGTCACGCCAAACTTGGTTCCAATGCGACGCGACGTGTAATGGATGTCAAAGCGGCACGGCAGGCCCAAAAAGAACTCGGTCACACGGACGCCGCAGGCACGCGCCGCCAAAAAGTGGCCGCCCTCGTGCAAAAACACGAGGACGGAAAGCATCAGCAGGCCCCAAAAGACCGATGAGAGAACGCTCAGAACAGTATCCATAAAACGAAAAAGCAATCCTTATGGGTTAGGAACGGGTTGCGGCGAGTACCTGCGCAGCCTTTTCACGCGCCCACGCATCGATGTCGCGAAGCTGCTCAAACGAATCGACCGCCTGCATATCGTGGGCATCCATGCAGGATTCCACAATGCGATCGATATCGGTAAAGCTGCAGCCATCGTGCAGGAAGGCATCGACGGCGACCTCGTTGGCGGCATTGAGCACGCACGGCATGGTGCCACCCGTCTTGCCGGCACGCTCGGCCAGTGCCAGACAGCGGAAGGTATCCATGTCGGCAGCATCAAACGTGAGCTGCCCCAGCTCGCGGAAATCGATACGAGGCGCCGGGGTATCCCAACGCTCGGGATACGAGAACGCGAACTGGATGGGAATACGCATGTCGGAAGCACCGAGATGCGCCATCACGGAGCCGTCGGCAAACTCGACCATAGAGTGAATCTTGGACTGACGCTGCACGACCACGTTAATGAAATCGAGGTCGCAGTTAAACAGATGCATGGCCTCAATGCGCTCCAGGCCCTTGTTCATGAGGGTGGCGGAGTCGATGGTGATCTTGGCGCCCATGGCCCACGTGGGATGTGCGAGGGCATCGGCACGCGTCACGCGATTGAGCTCGTCGCGGGTGCGGCCAAAGAACGGACCGCCCGAGCAGGTGAGCCAAATACAATGAGCCTCGCGTGGGTTCTCCCCCAGATAGCACTGGTAGATGGCGGAGTGCTCAGAGTCGACTGGAATAAGCTGGCCCGGTTGCGCCAACGGCATAAGCAAGTCGCCGCCGACGACGAGGGACTCCTTGTTGGCAAGGGCAAGACGCTTATTCGAGGTCAAGGCCGCATGGCTCGCCTCGAGACCGGCGGCGCCCACAATAGCGACGAGCACGCAGTCGACATCGTCGCGACACGCGAGCTCGCAAACCGCCTGCGCGCCAACGCC
Organism: uncultured Collinsella sp.; assembly: GCA_959028445.1. Taxonomy (GTDB): domain Bacteria; phylum Actinomycetota; class Coriobacteriia; order Coriobacteriales; family Coriobacteriaceae; genus Collinsella. The sequence continues at coordinate 56,847 of CAUFRY010000002.1, forward strand.
GAGCTTCGTTCCCTCGGGCAACTCCTGCAGCACGGCGTCATCGCCATGAGCGACATCGGCCACGGCAACCACCGGAACCGAGAACTCGCGGGCAGCGGCAACGAGCTCAGAGGTACTGGAGTTAACGGACAGCGCCGTCACCTGCAGGCGATCGGCATGCTGGCGGCACACATCGAGCGCCTGGGTGCCGATAGAGCCCGTACAACCCAGGATGGCAACACGGAGACGTCCATCGGGGCCATACGTCGTCTGGAAGGACATTACAGCACGCCTCCGATCATCAAAAGCAGCTGCGCGGTAATGCAGCCAAAGATAAGCGAATCGCTACGATCGAGCATGCCGCCATGGCCCGGGATAAGGTTGCCGGAATCCTTGACGCCCACACCGCGCTTGATGCGCGACTCGATGAGGTCGCCGATAACGCCCAGGACGGACACGACCACGCCGCACAGCAGCGCATAGGGCAGGCTGAGCTTGTAGAAGTGCGTCGCCCACAGGATGAGCCAAATCAAAACCGAGCCAAGAATGCCGCCAACAAACCCCTCCCAGCTCTTTTTGGGAGAGATCTTGGGGACCATCTTGTGTTTACCGATACGGCTGCCCACGATGTAGGCAAACGAATCGGAGACCCAAAGGGACGCACAAACGCCCACCGAAAGCAGGGCGCCGGCAAAACCGGGCACGGCATCGCGCAGCAGCACGATAGCCGACAGCATAAAGCCAGTGTAGATGGGACCCATGAGCGTCACGGCCACATCAGAGATGCGGGTACGCGGCGACCAGACATACCAAATGCCCACAGCGAGCATCAGGGCAAAAAGCAGGGCATTCAGCAACATCGAATCGCCCAACGCCGACAGCGGAAAGAGTACGGCGGCAGCGATACCCATGCGCTCGTTAGCCATCTTGCCATCGAGCCTCGTCATACGGAAAAACTCATAGCAGCACAGACCGCTCATGACGGAAACAAAGATGGCCGTGGGCACGATACCCAAAACCAGGCACAGGATAAAGACAACGGCGTAGACGATACCGGCGGCGGCACGGGTAATAAAGCCCGCCAGCCAAGAACCGGTGCCGCTCTTCACTGCAGGCGTTCCCGCAGTGGCAGCTTTGCGCGCAGGCGTCTTGGGAGCAGATGCCTTGGGACGATCGGACACGATTAAGCCTCCTCGGTCTTGCTCAGTCCACCAAACCTACGGTCACGGCCCTGATAGGCCAAAATGGCGTCGACAAGGCCCCAACGATCAAAGTCGGGCCAATAGGTATCGGTGACGTAGAATTCGGAATAAGCCACCTGCCACAGCAGATAGTTCGAAAGGCGCAGCTCACCAGAAGTGCGAATCACAAGCTCAGGATCGGGAAGGCCGGCGGTATAGAGGTGGGAAGCCACCATGTCGTCATCAATTGCGCCAGGATCGATCTTACCGGCGGCAGCGTCGAGTGCGATCTGACGGACAGCGCGGGTAATCTCGGCACGCGCGCCGTAGTTGACGGCAAGCGCCAGCGTCATGCCGGTGTGATTGGCGCACTCGGCAAGACCGCGTTCAAAAACGTCGCGGGTCTTCTTGGGCAGCGCGGAAATGTCACCCAAAAAGACAACGCGCACGTTTTCGCGCTTCAGAAGCGGCAGCTCGTCGATGAACGTCTTGGCAAACAGATGCATCAAGACGTTGACCTCATGCTGCGGACGGTTCCAGTTTTCGGTAGAAAACGCATAGGCCGAAAGCACGTCGACGCCCAGACGCACGCAGGCGGTAATAATCTCGCGAAGGGAGACGATACCCGCCTTGTGGCCCTCGGTGCGCGCAAGACCGCGCGACGTGGCCCAACGACCGTTGCCGTCCATGATGCACGAGATATGGTGCGGAATGTTATTGAGGTCAAGGTCGGAAAAACCGACGCCCGCAGGGGCGTCGGCAAAGTACTCGACCAGTTTATGCTCGTCGTATTGCACCTTAGATCTCCATGACCTCGGCTTCTTTTTCCTTCAGAAGCTCCTCGACCTTGGCGACATACTCATCAGTGTGCTTCTGGACCTTGGCCTGCTCGCGACGGACATCGTCCTCGGTGAGCTCCTCATCGCGCTCGAGCTTGTTGTTGAAGTCGCGACGGATGTTACGGATAGACACCTTGGCCTGCTCGGCGTACTCGCGGCACTCCTTGACGAGCTCGCGACGGCGCTCCTCAGTGGGAGCCGGGAACGGAAGACGAACGACGGTGCCATCGGAGTTGGGGGTAATACCCAGATCGGAAGCGCCGATGGCCTTGACGATAGCATTGATGAGTGCCTTGTCCCACGGCTCGATGAGCAGCATGTGGGCCTCGGGGGTCTTGACGGCGGCAACCTGCGTGACCGGCGTGGGAACACCGTAATAATCGACGGTGATGTCGGACAGAATGTTGGCATTGGCGCGGCCGGTACGGACCTTGGAGAAGTTATGCTTGAGGGACTCGAGCGACTTGTCCATATGGGCGGTGATGTTCTCTGCCATGCTTAATCCTCCTGATAGACGAGCGTGCCGACGGGCTCACCCGAAAGCGCGCGCTTGACGGTGTCCTCGCCATCGATGTTGAGGACCAAAATCGGCATACGGTTATCCTGGCACAGTGCCGTAGCCGTGGAATCCATAACCTGCAGACCGCGGACGAGCACCTCGTGATAGGTAATCTTGTCAAAACGGACGGCATCGGCGCACTTGACGGGATCCTTGTCGTAGATGCCGTCAACCTTGGTGGCTTTAATCAGAATCTCGGCGCCGATCTCGCACGCACGAAGAGCCGCGGCGGTGTCGGTCGTAAAGTACGGATTGCCCGAACCGGCGGCAAAAATAACGACGTTGCCCTTGGAAAGGTGGTTGATGGCGCGACGGCGAATATAGGGCTCGCAGATCTCGTTCATCTGGATAGCGCTCATCACGCGGCAGGGAACATCGTTATGCTCGAAGGCATCCTGCAGGGCGAGCGCGTTCATAACGGTTGCCAGCATGCCCATGTAGTCGGCCTGAGCACGCTCCATGCCACCGGCAGCGCCGGCCATGCCGCGGAAAATATTGCCGCCGCCGACAACGACGCCGACCTCATGGCCAACGGCGAGCAGCTCCTTGACCTGCTTGGCAAGATGGTCGGTAACCTTGGGGTCGATGCCATATTGGCCGTCGCCCATCAGTGCTTCGCCGGAAAGCTTAAGAAGCACGCGTTTATATCGGATGTCGGACAAAGCGATCCTCCTTTAATTAGACTTTCAATATGATATCAAAGGCTCTGATAAGAGCCATGAAAAAGCAGGCTGTGAGTAAAACCCACAGCCTGCTCATTACCAGCTACAAGAGCTTATTTACTCGCCACGGACCAGACGGTCAAAGGCAACGACGGTAATGGTGTCGCCGAGCTCCTTGGAGACCTGCTCAGCGTACTTCTTGATAGTGAGGGAACTGTCCTTGATGAACTCCTGCTCGGTGAGCACGGACTGCTTGTAGAACTTCTCCAGACGGCCGACAGCCATCTTCTCCTGGATAGCCTCGGGCTTGCCGGACTCGGCAGCCTGGGCCATGTAGATCTGCTTCTCGTGCTCGACGGTCTCGGCAGGAACCTGATCGCGGGTAGCGCAGATCGGGGCGACGGCAGCAACCTGAAGGGCAACGTCGTGAGCGAAGGTCTTGAAGGACTCAGCCTGAGCGGTCTCGGCCTTCTCGAAGGCGAACTCGACGAGAACGCCGATCTTACCACCCATGTGGATGTAAGAAGCGAGCGCGCCGTTCTCGGCCTTGCGGGCAGCGAAGCGGGAGATCTTCATGTTCTCGCCCATGATGTGAATCATCTCGGTGAGCTCGGAGGAAACGGTCTCCTCGCCCATCGGCTTCTCGAGCAGAGCGTCGACGTCAGCAGGCTCGGTGGTAGCGACAACCTCAGCGACCTTGGAAGCAAAGCCAGTGAACTTGGCGTTGGAGCCAACGAAGTCGGTCTCGCAGGAGAGCTCGAGCAGAGCGCCGGTCTTGCCATCCTCGGAGACGAACGCGGCGACAGCGCCCTCGTTGGTCTCACGGCCAGCCTTCTTGGCAGCCTTGGCAAGGCCGTTCTTACGCAGAACGTCGACAGCGGCGTCCATGTCGCCGTCAGCCTCGACGAGAGCCTTCTTGCACTCCATCATCGGGGAGTCGGTCATCTCGCGGAGCTGCTTGACCATAGCGGCGGTAATCTGGGCCATTGTGGTTCCTTTCAAAGAGATGAAAAAGAATTAACTAAGACTGATTTACTCGGCCTTGGGCTCAGCGGCCATCTCGGCCTCGGAGACCTGCTCCTTGCCGGAGCCAGCGAGGCAGGCGTCAGCCATGAGCTCGCACATAAGGGTGACAGCGGAGATAGCGTCATCGTTGCAGGGGATGCCGTACTCGACCTCGTCGGGATCGGAGTTGGTGTCGATCAGAGCGACGACGGGGATGTTCAGGCGCTGAGCCTCCTTGATGGCGTTCTCCTCGCGCTTGGTGTCGATGACGAAGAGAGCCTGGGGCAGACCCTTCATGTCGCGGGCGCCGCCGAGGTTGGTCTGGAGCTTGGTGAGCTCCTTGCCGAGCACAGCCTGCTCCTTCTTGGGCAGAACAGCCATGCGGCCGTCCTCGACCATGGCCTCGAGCTCCTCCATGCGGTTGATGCGGGAGCGGATGGTGACGAAGTTGGTCAGCATACCGCCGAGCCAACGCTGGTTGATGTAAGGCATGTTGGCGCGCTCAGCAGCGTTCTTGACGGCCTCCTGAGCCTGCTTCTTGGTGCCGACGAACAGCACGTTGCCACCCTTGGCAACGTTCTTGACGAAGGTGTAGGCCTGGTCGGCGTCGAGGATGGTCTGCTTGAGGTCAAGGATATAGATGCCGTTGCGCTCACCGAAGATGAACGGCTTCATCTTGGGGTTCCAGCGACGGGTCTGGTGACCGAAGTGGCAGCCGGCCTCGAGCAGGGTGCGGATATTAATCTTGGTAGCCATGTTAAACCTCCTGTGGTTTGCCTCCGCGCGGGGTCATCCTCCAAAACCAACCCGGACATGTGCTACCAAAGCCCGGGCACCACGGTATGAAGTAGCCGCGCGTGCGTGATAAAAACATGTTGCCGTGAAGCAACCCGATGAATGATAGCAGGAATGCTTCTTCCTGCCAACCCGCAATCAAAACCACACACCTCGGTGCGGCGCGGGACGTCCCAGCCACTATTCGCCGCGGGGATGGGCTTGAGCCACGGCACGTTTGAGCCGATCGGGTGTGAGATGTGTGTAAATCTGCGTCGTGGACAGGCTCGCATGGCCCAGCAGCTCTTGAACCGAGCGCAGATCCGCACCGCCCTCGAGCAAGTCGGTCGCAAAGGTATGGCGCATCGCATGCGGGGCGATGTCGGCCGGAATGCCGGCGAGCGTCGCCAGCGTATGGAACCGCCGCCTGAGCATGGCGGCACTCATGCGATTGCCGCGCACCGATATAAGCAGCGGATGCGGCCCGGTGGCGGGGTCACGGCGCTTTGCCTGAGCGAGCAACACCGGCCTCCCCTCCTCAATATAGAAACGAGTCACCTCGAGCGCACGACGATACAGGGGGACGATACGTTCTTTGCTCCCCTTGCCCCACAGGCGCAGCGTGCGCTCGGACCATGAGATGGATTCCACATTGAGCGCCGCAAGCTCTGAGATGCGGGCACCCGAGGCATAGAGCAACTCGAGCATCGCCGCATCGCGCAGTCCCGCGGGTGTTGAGGTATCGGGGGCTTTGAGGAGTGCCTCCACCTGTTGGGTCGTCAGCACACCGGGTAGATCGCGCGGGAGCTTGGGCGAGGAAATTGCCGAGACCACATCGCCCTCCACGACCCCCTCGGCAGCCATCCATCGATAGAGCGATCGGATAGCCGACAGATGCGCCGCAAGCGTTCGGGGAGCCACCTGCTCACGCGAAAGCTCGGCAAGATAGCGGCGAATGGTGCGCACGTCGGCAGCGAAAGCATCGATATCCTCGCGCTCGCACCAGGCAGCAAAGCGCTCCAGTCTCGAGCCATAGGCCGTCACCGTGTTGGGAGAAAGTCCCTCGACACGTGAGATATAGGCGATAAACGAGTCGACGGTGTCGTACAGGTCAAAGGCTATGACCGGTCGCCTCCAAACAGATCAGGACGAGTGGCCAGATAGGCATCAAGGGCCTCGAGCGCACGGTCCGCATAGGCCTGGTAGCGGTCGCGCTTGCTGCGGCGCTTACCATCCTCGAGTGGCGGCACCAGGCCAAAGTTGACATGCATAGGCTGATAGCCCACGGTGGCAGGATCGGTCGCATAGCCCACGAGCGCACCCAGGGCGCCCACGCGCGGCAACTCGACGCCCGCGACACCGATAGCCTCGGCATAGGTGTTGAGCGCCGCGAGCAGACCGGTCGCCACGGCTTCCATGTACCCCTCGGTGCCGGTGATCTGACCGGCCAGGCGCACGCCGGTACCGGGCACGGCAAAGGTGCCATCGAGCACGTGCGGGGCGTCGACAAAGGTATTGCGGTGCATGACACCGTAGCGGAAGAACTCAGCGTTCTCCAGGCCCGGCACCATATGGAAGATACGCTTCTGCTCGCCAAAGGTCAGGTTTGTCTGGAAGCCCACCAGGTTATAGGCGGTCTTCTCCTTGTTCTCGGCACGCAGCTGAATCGCCGCCCAGGGGCGACGTCCGGTACGCGGGTCGGTGAGGCCGACGGGCTTCATGGCGCCAAAGCGAATGGCGTCCTTGCCGGTGCGCGCAACTTCCTCGGCAGGCTGGCAGGCCTGGAACAGATCGCCGCCCTCAAAGTCTTTGAGCACCACGCGGTCGGCCGTGGTAAGTGCCTCGATAAAGGCCTCGTACTCCTCCTTGTTGAGCGGAGCGTTGAGATAGTCGCCGCTCCCCTGCTCCTCGTAGCGCGACTGCGAAAACAGCACGTCCATATCGAGCGTGGAGGCATCGACGATCGGCGCCGCGGCATCGAAGAACGCAAGGGCGTCGCCACCGACGAGCTTCATGACCTCTTCGCTCAGCGCCGGTGAACACAGCGGGCCCGCGGCAATGACCACGTGGCCCTCGGGAATCTGCGTGACCTCGCCGTGCGCGATCTCGATATTGGGACGGGCGGCAACCTCGGCCTCGACAAGCTCGGAAAACTTGACGCGGTCGACCGCCAGGGCACCGCCGGCGGGAACAGCCGCGCGATGGGCGCAATCGAGCAGGACTGAACCCATGCGCTTAAGCTCGGCCTTCAGCAAACCAGCCGCGGAATCCGGACGGGTCGACTTAAACGAATTGGAGCAGACGAGCTCTGCCAAGTGATCGGTATGGTGAGCCGGGGAGCTAACCTGGGGGCGCATCTCGCACAGCTTTACGGCAAAACCGCGGTCTGCCAGCTGGATCGCGCATTCCGAACCCGCCAGACCGCCACCGATAACCGTCACCTGATCGAACTGCATCTGCAAACACCTTTCTAATTGACACGTTTTCCATTGTGACCGAAGGGCGTCTGGGCGTGAAGGGCAAACTTGGAGGGCGCATACCTTCCATCCATCATGCGCTCGATAAGGCCCTCGAGTTCAAGCGAACCCAAGAGTTTGAGTACGCCGACAGCATCGAGCGCGACGAGCGCCGCGATGTCGTCGACCTTGAGCGGAGAGGCGATGAGCGCATGCATCACGGTCTGCTGTGTTGGATCCAGGTCGGCAATGCCGGGAGCATCGGGGCGCGAGTAGCGCAGGGTGCCGTAGATGCGTGAGATAGCCATCTCGATAGATTCCTCGTCGATGATGCAGCAAGCACCGTTCGCAATGAGGTAATTCGTGCCACGCGACTCGGGCGATAGGATCGACCCCGGCACAGCGAGAAGTTCGCGCCCCAAATCCATAGCAGCCTCGGCTGTAGAAAACGTCCCGGAAGGCATACCCGCCTCGGAAACAAAGAGGGCTTGCGACAGGGCCGCGATCACGCGATTGCGGCGCGGAAAGGCAAACTTGCGCGGACCCATGCCCCACGGAGAGATCGACACGACCGCGCCACCCGTATCAAGCGTGCGCGTAATAAGCCCCGCACTCGAACGCGGGTAGACCACGTCGGCGCCCGTCCCCAGCACCACGACGTGTTTACCGCCAGCGTTGACCGCAGCCCAACCCGAGGCCTGGTCACAACCGACCGCGCCGCCCGAAACTACCGTCACTCCCGCCTCGACCGCCACCTTTGACGCAAGCTCTGCCACGGCAAGACCATACGGCGAGGCCTTGCGCGCGCCGATGATGGAGAGCGCGGGCGTCGAAAGCACCTCGGGGTTGCCGCGCACATAGAGCGTCTGGGGTACATCAGAAAGCTCCAAAACGGTCTCGGGATACAACGTATCACCTGGATGCAGCTCAAAGGTCCCCTCGGCCATCATTGGTCCCTCCTTCCCTGGTACATCGCCGCCTCGAGCACGTGGTCCTGCGTCACATGTTCGCTCTCGGCGACGTCGGCGATTGTACGCGCGATACGCACCAGGCGCACGATACCGCGGCCCGTGAGATGTGTGCGCTTCGACAGGCCGAGTACACACTTCTCCGCCGCATCATCGAGCTCAAAGGTCGAAACGACGCCGTCAATGGACCGCGTCTCGTCATCCTCGGCCTCGGCATCCGCATCGTCCATACGGGATTCGCGCCAAGCGCGAAAAGCGCGACCGCGCACAACGTAGTCACGTAACTCGGCAGACGACATACCCTCCGCGCCCTCGATAATCACCTGAGGGTCGGGACGGGTCACATCGATCATCATGTCGATACGGTCGGCCAAAGGACCGCGCAGTTTAGACCGATAGCGCTCGACCATCGCCGCCGAGCAGCGACACGGTACCTCACGATCGCCCAAAAAGCCGCAGGGGCAGGGATTGCTCGCAGCCAGCAGCTGAAAGCGCGACGGGAAGGTAAAGGCCCCGTCGACGCGCACGATCCTCACATAGCCGCGCTCGATGGGCTGACGCAGCGTCTGCAGCACACCCGTGGGAAACTCGGCAAGCTCGTCCAAAAATAGCACGCCGCCATGAGCAAGGCTGATCTCACCCGGGTGCACCGGGCGCCCACCGCCGATAAGACCTGCGGTCGAAATACTGTGATGGGGACTGCGGAAGGGCCGGTGCCCCGCCAACAAGCCATCAATGTTCTCACCCAAAACCGAATGGATGCACAGCGCCTCCTGTTGATCCTCAACGGAAAGCTCGGGCAGGATGCCGGTCATACGACGCGCGAGCATCGTCTTGCCCGATCCCGGGGACCCGATCATAAGCAAACCGAGCTCACCCGCTGCCGCCAGCGCCATGCCGCGTTTGGCAACCTCCTGCCCTAGCACGTCGGCATAGTCGAGTTCGGGCTCAAAGGTCGCCTCAACACCCTCGGAATCCAAGTAGTACCGCGCGGCATCGCCCATGCCATGGGCAAGCTGAGACAAATGATCGATGAATCCACAATCCACGCCCGCAAGCGGCACATGCTGATCGGACCTGCCGGCGATAAAGGACAGCCCCATATCACGCGCCAATAGCTGAAACGCCACCTCGCCCTTGACAGGAAGCACCGTACCGTCCAAGCCGAGCTCACCAGCAATAAGACAACGATCGAGGTTGTCGCGGGGAATCTGCCCATCGGCCGCCAGAACCGCGATGGCGATGGGCAAATCAAAGCCGCTACCGGTCTTGCGAATATCGCCGGGCGCTAGGTTGACCGTAATGCCCGAACGTGGGATCTCGAACCCGGCGGAGCGCATCGCGCAGCGAATACGACCGCGTGACTCCATCACCTCCATACTCGGAATGCCGAGCATTTGGATGCCCGGAACACCACCGGCAAGCGAGACCTCGACCGTGACGTGAATCGCCTCGACGCCACGGATGCAGGCCGCGTGAACGGCAAACGTCTCGAACGCCATCACGACACCTGCCAATCGAACGCGTTGTACTGATGCTCGATCTCAGCGATATGCCCGCCACGAATGGTGACGCCCACGGCATCGAAGCGAATCGCCTTGAGCGGATAATGCTCCATGAGATAGCAACTTGCGATGCGGCGGTAGCGGCGTTGCTTTTGGGCGTCCACGGCCTCCTCGGGAAAGATCCGCGTGCTGCAATCCAGTGCGACGCGTCTGGTCTTGACCTCGGCCATCACCACGACATCGTCGAGCTCATCGAGCAGCACCAGATCGGCCTCGCCCTCGGTGCAACGATAACCCTGCTCCAGCAAGGTGTAGCCGCGCTCGTTAAAGTAGTCGATGGTGATCAGCTCGCCCAGCATGCCCAGCTCGCGGGGACTGAGTCCCTTGATAAACTCGGGCGTCATCGCCCCGGAGTCGAGTTCGCCGTTTTCCCAACGCTCCTTGAGCTGCTGCGTCTTGCTCTTTTTGCTTGCGGCACACATGGGGTCTCCTTTCCCGCACACTACATTGCCCCGATGATGAGGGCACCTTTCATGCGGGTAAGTACCGGAAGCAAACCAATAGCTGACCAAATGCCGACAAAAAACGGACCGTACGCAACAATCACGTTGCACACGGCCCGCTACCAGCAGGTTTATAAAACGCCAGAGGTCCCTGTCTCCACAATTGACCTAGAAGAGGCGCTCAGTCTGCAGAAAGTTTCCGCAAAAGCTCACACGATGCAGCGGACAAAGTCCATGTTTGCGAATCGCCTCGATGTGCTCGGGGCTTGCGTAGCCCTTCGACTCGGCCAAATGATACTCGGGGTACTCGGCATCGTACTCGACCATCATCTCGTCACGCGTCACCTTAGCCATGATGGACGCCGCGGCGATACAGGCGATTTTGGCATCGCCCTTCACCACGTCGCGCTCGTTGGGAACGGCGCCCAAGGGGTTACCGTCCATAAGCACGCAATCGGGCTCGAGCCCCGTATCGGCCACGGCGCCCGCGACGGCAGCGCGGATGGCGCGGGCCATGCCCATATCGTCGATATCCGCGGGCGCGATATGGCAAAAACCAATCGCCGTCGCGACCTCGGCAATCTTCACCGAGAGCAGCTCGCGGCGCGCCGGCGTGAGCTTTTTGGAATCGTTGATGCCCCAGACGCGCGGCTCCATGGGAAGGCACACGGCGCACACCGTCAAAGGACCGGCCACCGAGCCGCGACCTACCTCGTCGACACCCACGACCACGCCATCCCCACCGAGCTCCTGCATCAGCTCGTACATGCCGTTGACGCGCTCGCGCTCGGCAAGTTCCTTGGCATGGCGCTTAAGAGCACGCTCGCAAGCCTTGATCACTTGCTGGCGCGGATCCTCACGATAATGCTCCACGAGGGCGGGGATCTCCTCAAACGTGGCGCTCGCCAGCTCGCCGGCAACCTGCGATGCCGAAACCGAGCTCGTCATGTTGGCCATATCGGGGCCTCCTTGCATGCAAATCAGATAAAAAGAAGGGCCACCCGAAGGTGACCCTTTTGTCCAAACGAGTGGACAGACGCTGCGATCTTCTTAGCGCTTCTCGGGGATGCGAGCAGCCTTGCCCACCTTGTCGCGGAGGTAGTACAGCTTGGCGCGACGAACGCGGCCATGACGGACGACCTCGAGCTTGGCGATCTTGGGGCTGTGAAGCGGGAAGGTACGCTCAACACCGACACCGAAGGAAATCTTGCGGACGGTGAAGGTCTCACGGGCACCGGCGCCGGCCATGCGGATGACGTCACCCTGGAAAACCTGGATGCGCTCGCGGTCGCCTTCCTTAATGCGGTAGTGAACCTTGACGTTGTCGGCAACGCGGACCTGCGGGATGTCCTCGCGGATCTGCTGACGCTCGATTGCGCGGATGTAATCCATGTGCAATTCCTTACTCTTCTAGAGGTGCCGTACCACCTTGGCCGGCACGTAGTTGAACAAACGTATTCGAGTATACACGCGCGGGTTTCTGCTGCAAGAACAATTTTTTACGCAGACAAAAAGACAAAACCAGCACATGATAACCGCCCGCCTCACGAAATGAGACGGGCGGCATGAAGGGGGCTACGCTAGGCGTCTGAACCCAAAACGTTACGCGGAGCGCTTCGCCTCGAGCTTGGCCTGGGCGGCAGCCAGGCGTGCGAGGGGCACGCGGTAGGGCGAGCAGGACACGTAGTCCACGTCGGCCACGTTAAACAGGCCCTTGATGGACTTGGGGTCGCCGCCGTGCTCGCCGCACACACCAAAGTGCATTTCGGGGTTGGTGGCTCGGCCCTTCTCGACAGCCATGCGCACCAGCTCGAGCACCGCCGAGTCGATGGTCTCGAAGGGATTGTCCTTCAAGATCTTCTTATGCATGTACAGCGGGATGAACTTAGCCTCGGCGTCGTCACGCGAGAAACCGAAGGTGGTCTGGGTGAGGTCGTTGGTGCCAAAGCAGAAGAAGTCTGCGTGATGGGCGATCTCGTCAGCGACCATGCAGGCGCGCGGCAGCTCGAGCATCGTGCCCACGGGAATATTGAGCTCGACGCCCTCTTCGTCAGAAACCTCGGCGATCACGCGTTCGATAACCTCGCGGGTCTGGACATGCTCGGCCGTGATGGAAACGAGCGGAACCATGATCTCGGGGCGCGGATCGACGCCTTCCTTGATAAGACGGGCAGCAGCCGTGGCAACGGCGCGAACCTGCATGAGCGGCAGATCGCTAAAGACGACGGACAGGCGCACACCGCGTAGGCCGAGCATCGGGTTGGACTCGACCATGCCGTCGATACGACGCAGGCGGGCGCGCAGGACGGCAAGCTCTTTCTCGCTGGCGCCAGCGGCTTCCTTCTTGGTGATGGCGACCTCGAGCTCGCGAGGATTATCCAGGAACTCATGAAGCGGCGGATCGAGCAGGCGGACGACCACATCGCGACCGGACATGGTCTTGAACATCGCCAGGAAGTCCTCGGTCTGAACCTTGAGCAGGTCGGCCAGGGCCTGCTGCTTCACGGCCTCATCGTCAGACAGGATAAAGCTCTGGATGATGTTCTTGCGGTCGCCCAGGAACATGTGCTCGGTGCGGCACAGGCCGATGGCCTCGGCGCCAAACTCGAGCGCAAGCTCGGCATCCTCGGGATTGTCGGCGTTGACGCGCACATGGTTGGCATGGCCGCCGGTCTCGTCCAGGCGAATCTCGTCGGCCCAGGACAGGATGGTGTCCAGGTCGCCGGTGAGCTCGGCGGAGACTAGGTCAACGGCGCCGTCAACGACGATACCCTGGGTGCCGTCGATGGAGATGACATCGCCCTCGCGCAGCACGCGGTCACTGCCCTCGATACGCACGACCTTCTCAACAGCGTCGATGTGGAAGCGCTCAACGCCGCAGACGCAGGGCGTACCCATGCCGCGAGCGATAACGGCGGCATGGCTCGTCTTTCCTCCGTGGCTGGTCAGAATGCCCTCGGCGGCAACCATGCCCTTCAGGTCGTCGGGGTTGGTCTCCCAACGAACCAGAATGACCTTGTGGCCCTCGTTGGCGCGCGCGACGGCGTCATCACTCGAGAACACAACCTCACCCACGGCGGCACCGGGGCTGGCGTTCAGACCGCTGGCCAGCGCCTCGTACCTCTTGGAAGCGTCAAACTGCGGGTGCAGGAGCTGGTCGAGTTGCGCGGGATCGATACGGCTCACGGCCTCTTCGCGGGTGATCAGGCCTTCCTCGACCATTTCGATGGCGATGCGCAGGGCGGCGGTGGCAGTGCGTTTACCCACGCGTGTCTGGAGCATCCAGAGCTTGCCCTGCTCGATGGTGAACTCGATATCGCACATATCGCGGTAATGGTCCTCGAGCGTCAGGAACACGCGCTCGAGCTCCTCACCTGCAGACTCGAGGCCCGGGGTGGTCTTGAGGTCGGCAATGGGCTCGGTGTTGCGGATGCCGGCGACGACGTCCTCGCCCTGGGCATTAACCAAAAAGTCACCGTAGAACTCTTTGGTGCCGTCGGCCGGATTACGCGTAAAGGCGACGCCCGTCGCAGAGGTCTCGCCCTTGTTGCCAAAGGCCATGGCCTGCACGTTGACGGCGGTGCCGAGCTCGTCGGAAATACCATGCTGCTTGCGGTAGATGCAGGCACGCTCGTTCATCCAGCTGCCAAAGACGGCCTGGATTGCAAGGCGTAGCTGAAGCTCCGGGTCGTGCGGGAAAACGGGCTTGCCATCGGCGACCTCGAGCTCGGGATACAGGAAGGCATCGACGTTCTCGGAGAAGATGCCCTTAAAGGTCTCGACGAGCTCCTGCAGATCCTCGGCCGAAAGCTCGGAGTCGACGCGGACGCCGGCGACCAGGCGTGCCTGGGTCAGCGCGTTCTCGAACAGGTCGGCGTCAACGCCCATAACGACGTTGGAGAACATCTGAATAAAGCGGCGGTAGCTATCCCAAGCAAAACGCGGATTTTGCGTCTGGGCGATGAGCCCCTGAACGGAGTCGTCGTTGAGGCCCAGGTTGAGGACCGTATCCATCATGCCGGGCATGGAAAACGGAGCGCCCGAGCGAACCGACACGAGCAGCGGGTCGGAGGCGTCACCGAGCTTCTTGCCGCAGCGGGCCTCGAGGTCCGCCTCGGCGGCAACGATCTCATCGAGCGCGCCTTCGGGCCAGACGTTGCCGGCACCGGAGTACTCGACACAGGTCTGGCAGGTAATGGTAAAACCACCGGGAACCGGCAGGCCGATGCGGCTCATCTCGGCAAGGTTTGCGCCCTTGCCGCCAAGCACGAAGTTCATGGACTTGTCGCCCTCGGTGACACAGGTGCCCTGGGCGTCGGTTCCAAAACGGTAAACCCTCTTGCAATCGCTCACGATACTTCCCCTTCCATGCGCTTACGCACACGACCGTGGTAACGAATCGACCCGCCGGTTACGGGCCGTGAGGGAACTATACGGCGGGCTTTATGCCGACATGAGAAGAGGATGCGCGGTTTGGTAAACGAGGTGAATATGGCGGTAAACGGTAGGTAAAGGTGGTTACCTTATGAAGATACCACTGCAAGAAAATTGCAGGTCAAATGCAAGTTTGTTGCTAAATCGCTTTACCAATATCGTGCATTATTTTTAGGTAGTCTTTTTGAGACGGTGCATTTTTAGCTACCGAAATGAGTTAACTTTGCCGGGCTCGGCGGGCGGCGCGGCGGGCGCGGGCTTCTTGGATTTCCTCCAAGTGACTTATGATCTCGGAGGCGCTCTCCTCGATCGCCTTGCCGTCGGTACGTACCACAAAGCAGCCTAGGCGCTTCATGAGGGCACGAGCTTCCTCGAGCTCGCTGCGCACGCTCTCGGGCTCGGCATAGGAGCCGGCAACGGCACGAGCGTAGTCATCGCCCAAGCGGCTATCGCGAATTTCGGAAATCACATCGACGGTCGAAATCAGGCCGAACAGGCGCATTGGGTCGACCTCGTAAATCGACTTCGGCGGCTCCATGCCATGGGCCAACGGAACATTGGCAACCTTGTAACCCTGATAGGCCAAATACATCGACAGCGGCGTCTTGGACGTGCGCGATACGCCCAGCAGCACGATATCGGCACCCGACAAATCGTCGCAACCGCGCCCGTCATCGTGCTCAACGAAATATTCCATGGCCTCGATACGATGGAAATAGTGGTCATCGGTCCTGTGAATCACGCCCGCGACGCCTTTGGGCGGCACACCGATGAGCGACGATAGCACGGCGAGCGTCGGACCGATCAGGTCGACCGAACGGATATGCAGCATGCCCAGGTAATCGAGCACGCGGGCGCGAAGCGCCGGATCGACAATGGTGTGAAACACGGCAATATCGCGATGGTCGGCATCGACGCGCGGGCCCACAAACGACTCCACCTGCTCCACCGAGGTCACCTTGGGCAGGCGCAACAAACGAAAAGCCCCTTCATCAAATTGCCCGGACGCCGCAAGCACCACCTCACAAGCGGTATCACCGAGCGAGTCGGAGATAACGATAACGGTGGGACGAGCGGTGACCGGGCAATCCATGCGGGGCTCCTTTTGCGCTTACGCGCAGGCTGGCTTACTTTTTACGAGCAAGCTCACCGATGTTGGCGATGCCGGAGAAAACGGCCTCGAAGCGGTTGAGCAGCTTAAGGCGATTATCGCGGAGCTGCTCGTCCTTGTCCATGACCATGACCTCGTCGAAGAAACGGTCGATGGGCGCGCGCAGGGCGGCGAGGGCAGCAAATGCGGCCGGATAATCCTCGGTAGCAAGGGCGGCATCGACAGCGGTCTGAGCAGCCTCGGAGGCATCAGCAAGCGCAAGCTCGACCTCGCCCATCAGGCTGCGGTCGTACTCCACGCCCAGCTCGGGCTTGGAGATATGCGCGGCGCGAGCATAGGCGGTCGCAAGGTTGTCGAACGTCTCGGCGTCGTTCTTGCGGGCCTCGTCGAGGGCGGCGCAGCGGGCGAAGAAGACGGACGGAGCGATGATGTGCACCGCGGAGACGGCGGCAACGGTATCGGCCGGGATCTTTTCGTCGCGGGCCATGCTCACCAGGCGACCATGGAAGAAGTCACGAACCTGCTGAGCGACCTCGGCGGCGTCGAACTCAATGCCCTGCTCGCTATAGAGCTCAAGGGCGAAGTCGATGAGCGACGTGGGGTCGATCGGCAGACGGTCGCGCAGGATGTTGATGATGCCGATAGCGGCACGACGCAGCGCATAGGGGTCGGAGGAGCCGGTCGGAGGCTCGCCGATGGCAAAGATACCGGCGATAGTATCGAGCTTGTCGGCGCAGGCCACGATGCAGCCAGCGGTGCCCTCGGGCAGTTCGTCACCGGCAAAGCGGGGACGATAGTGATCGCGAATGGCGTGGGCGACCTCGACGTTCTCCCCCATCGCGCAGGCGTAGTAACCGCCCATCACGCCCTGCTGGCTCGTGAACTCGACGACGGCGTTGGATACCAGGTCGGCCTTGCACAGGTGCGCGGCGCGAGCAGCGTCAGCGGCAAGATGGGCGCCCAGATGAGCCTCGCGGGCGATAGCGAGCGCGAGCTGCTCGATGCGCTCGGACTTGGCGAGCACGCTACCGAGCTTCTCCTGGAAGGCAACCTTGGCCAGACGCTCACGGAACTCGTCGAGGGAGATCTTCAGGTCCTCCTCGTAGAAGAACTTGGCATCGTCCAGACGGGCACGCACAACGCGCTCGTTGCCGTCGATCACGCGCTCGGCGTTCTCGGGCTTGCTGTTGGAGACGACCACGAACTCACGCGTGAGCTTGCCCTCGCCGTCATAGATCGGGAAGTAGCGCTGGTTGGTGAGCATGGACTCGCAGATGATCTCGTGCGGGACCTTGAGGAACTCCTCATCGAAGGTACCGACGAGCACCGTCGGCCACTCGCAAAGGTTAATGACCTCCTCAAAGACCTTCTTGGGCGTATCGACATGGCAGCCGGGACGGGCAGCCTCGACCTCGGCGATACCGGCGAGGATGGCCTCACGACGACGCTCGGCAGAAAGCACGCCGGCGTCCTCGAGCACCTGCTCGTAGACGGCGGGGCTGGCAACCACATGGTCACCGGGGCCAAGTACGCGATGACCACGCGTGGTGTTGCCGCTCGTCACGTCGGCAAACGACACGGGCACAACGTCATCGCCCAAAAGGCAGCAGATCCAACGGACCGGACGAACAAAGGTCGCATGCTCGTGACCCCAGCGCTGGGAGCGGTAGTTGGGCCACTGCAGGCCAGCGATAGTCTTCTCGCACAGGGCCGTCAGGATCGGGGTGGCCGGGGCGGAAGGGATGTTCTTCTCGGCAAAGACGTACTCACGGCCGTCGGTGTCCTCGCGACGGACCAGATCCTCGGCAGCCACACCGCACTTGCGGGCGAAGCCCTGGGCGGCCTTGGTGGCGTTACCGTCGGCATCGAAGGCGATGTTGACCGCGGGGCCGCGCTTGACCTCGTGAACCTCGTCGGTCGCGGTGGCGACGTCGGCAACGAGCGCAGCCAGGCGGCGCGGGCTCGAGATCACGCGGACCTCGCCGTGGGCCAGACCGGCCTCGTCGAGACCCTTGGCGATCATGGTGCCAAGCTGCTTGACGGCATTGTTCAGCGGTGCGGAGGGCATTTCTTCCGTACCGATCTCAAACAGGAAATCCTTAGCGTCTGCCATGGCTTACGCCACCTCGCCTTCCTGGTCGGCATTCTCGTTGACTCCGGCGACCTCGGCCATGTAGGCCTCGCAGCACGCCTTGGCGACGGCGCGGACGCGCAGGATGTAGTTGGCACGCTCGACCGCGGACAGCGCGCCACGGGCATCGAGCAGGTTGAAGGCGTGGCTGCACTTCATGACGCAGTCGTACGCCGGCAGCGGCAGCTTGCGCTCCAGACAGGAGTGGCACTCGGCCTCGTAGTCGTCAAACTTCTGACGCATCATCTCGACGTTGGCGACCTCAAAGTTGTAGGCGCTGAACTCGCGCTCGTTCTCGAGGAACACGTCGCCATAGGTCATGGGCGTGCCGTCGGGCAGGTAGCTCCACACCAAGTCGTAGACGGAATTGACGCCCTGCGCATACATGGCGATGCGCTCCAGGCCATAGGTGATCTCGACGGGCACGGGGTCGACCTCGATACCGCCCACCTGCTGGAAGTACGTAAACTGCGTGACCTCCATGCCATTGAGCCAGACCTCCCAGCCAAGGCCCCAGGCGCCAAGGGTCGGGCTCTCCCAGTCGTCCTCGACAAAGCGGACGTCATGGTCGTTGGGGTCCAGACCGATAGCGGCAAGAGACCCCAGGTAAAGCTCCTGCGCGTTGACCGGCGACGGCTTGATGAGCACCTGGAACTGATAGTAGTGCTGCATGCGGTTCGGATTCTCGCCGTAGCGGCCGTCGGCGGGACGGCGGCAGGGCTGCGCATAGCAGGTGCGCCACTCGGCGGGACCGAGCGAGCGCAGCGTGGTCGCGGTATGGAAGGTACCGGCACCGACCTCGGAGTCATAGGGCTGCATAATGACGCAGCCCTGCTCGCCCCAGTACTGCTGGAGGCGCAGGATGATGTCTTGGAAGGAAAGCGATGAAGCGTTCATGCCTCTAATATCCCCTCGTCGAAACGATTACACGGTTAGGTACTGTACTATAGCGGTTTTTAGTCGATAGCGCCGATGCGGTTGAGCGGCCAGTAGCGCACAAGCGCCACAGCGATCAAATCAGAGCGATCGACGGGACCAAAGTAGCGTGAGTCGGCAGAGTTTTCGCGGTTGTCGCCCATCACCCACACGCACCCGTCGGGAACGGTGTAGGGATAGCTCACCTGAGCGCCGGGCGCTTGGACCGAAAGTGGCCAGCTCATGCCCGTCGTATAGTCCTCGTCGA
The DNA here is from genome assembly GCA_959028445.1 of uncultured Collinsella sp. GTDB lineage: Bacteria > Actinomycetota > Coriobacteriia > Coriobacteriales > Coriobacteriaceae > Collinsella. The sequence continues at coordinate 76,137 of CAUFRY010000002.1, forward strand.
GCGCTTGGCCGTCAACGACCACCTTGCCATCCTGCAGGTCGACCGTCTGGCCGGCCGTGGCAATAACACGCTTGACAAGAACATCATGCTCGGAGGTGCCATCGGGGTTGTGAAACACCACGATATCGCCCTGCTTGACGGGCTGACCGAGCTCGAGGCTCACCTTTTGTGCCAGGATCTGGTCGCCAATCTCGATCGTGTCCTCCATAGAGCCGGTGGGCACCACAAAGGGCTCGACCACAAAGGTGCGGATCAGGAAGGTGGCCACGAGCGCGATCGCGATGACCGCGATCCACTCAAAAGCGCCCCTCAACACGGAATGTTGCGTAGGAACCATACTCACTCCTCGCTCTGCGAATACGAAGCGTCAAGGATCTCCTGCGCGTAAGCGCGCTCCTCGGGCGTGAGCCGCGCCGTCTCGATCAGATCGGGACGCCAGCGGCAGGTGCGCTCGATGGCGTTCTTGCGACGCCAGGCATCGACCTTGGCGTGATCGCCGCTCACAAGCACCGGAGGCACGCCCTCGCCGTTGAACTCGGCAGGACGGGTGTACTGCGCGTACTCGAGCAGGCCTCCATCCTCGGCGGTCGAGAACGACTCGTCGACGTTGCTCATCTCGTCACCAAGGGCGCCGGGGATGAGGCGTACGACAGCATCGGCAACGACCATAGCGGGAAGCTCGCCGCCCGTGAGCACGTAGTCGCCGATCGACAGACGCTCATCGGCATACGCATACGCGCGCTCGTCGACGCCCTCGTAGCGACTGCACACAAACAGCAGGCGCTCACTTTTGAGCAGGCGCTCGGCCACATGCTGCGTAAAGGGCTCGCCACAGGGGGTAAAGAACACCACAGTAGGCTTGGGACCCTCTGCGCTAATGGCCTCGATGGCCTCTGCGATAGGCTCGACCTTCATGAGCATGCCCTGCCCGCCGCCGTACGGCTCGTCATCGACGGTGCGATGGCGGTCGTGCGTCCAGTCGCGCAGGTTATACGCCTTAAAATCAAAAAGGCCGGCCTTGCGGGCGCGGCCCAAGATCGATGTGGACATGACGGGCTCAAACATCTCGGGAAAGACCGAAAGGGTCTCGATCAGCATGTTGTCCTCCCTACTTGTCCATATCGATCAGGCCGTCCATAACGTGGACGGAAATTGTTCCTGTGTCGGGAAGATCGAGCACAACCTGCTCGATCACGGGAATCAGTACCTCGCCGTACCGATCGCCCTCGACAACCCAAACATCGTTAGCGGGCGTCGACATGATCTCGACGATCGTGCCAAGCGAACCGAAGCGCTCGTCGACCACCTCGCGACCCATCAGGTCGGTATAGGCAGCGTCGAGCGAATCGAGCTCAAAATCGTCACGATTTGCCAGCACGTAGCATCCCGTGATGCCCTCGGCGGCCGTCAAGTCGTCAATGCCCTCAAACGAGACCAGATCGCCATCGCCCGTATCGGTGACGGACACGACCGTGCAAAAGCGGTCGCGCTTGAGCGCCGGCGGCGTCAGGGCGACGCGCATACCAAGCTCTAATACAGAAGGAAGCCCCCGCAGCGGCTGCGCGAGGACCTCCCCCTTCCTTCCGTGCGGCTTGACCACACGGGCGATGTTTTTGTACTGGGACCTCAAGGTCCTAGCCCAGAACCTCTACCTCGACAGCAGTGTCGAGGCGAGCGGCCAGTGCACGGGCGAGCGTGCGAATGGCCTTGATGGTACGGCCACGACGGCCGATGACCTTAGCGACGTCATCCTCGGCGACCGAAACCTCAATCGTAGAGGCGTCGTCACCATCGATGACCTCAAGGCTCACGGAATCCGGGTCGTCGACGATCTGAACAACGAGATATTCGACGAGATCGGCGATGCGATCTGAGAGCATTGCCTCACCCTCGAGCTGTGCAGCGTCAACCTCAGGCACGATTTACTCCTCGGCACCCTCAGCGGCCTCAGCGGCAGCCTTAGCGGCCTCGGCCTCTTTGGCGAGCTGCTTCTTGGACTTCTTGACGACGGTCTCGGTCTTCTCGCCCTCGTTGGCGGCCTTGACCAGAGCGGCGACGGCGTCGGTGAGCTGAGCGCCCTTTGACTGCCAGTCGGCGATCTTCTCGAGGTCGAGGTTGATGGTCTTGGGGGCGGTCATCGGGTTGTAGCGGCCAACCTCCTCGATGATACGACCGTCACGCGGGGCGCGGGAATCGGCGACGACGACACGGTAGTACGGACGCTTCTTAGCGCCGTGACGAGCAAGGCGAATCTTGACTGCCAAAGGAAACTCCTCCAACCAAGCAGCTTTAGGCTGCAACTACAAACAAACAGTTGAACATAATACGCCATCGACGCGGGCAGGTGAAGTCCGTGAGACCAACTTCTTCGGTGTAGTCGAGGGCAAATCCATATCTTAGACAAGAATTCGGGATTTGCAAGCACATACACGCACCCCACATGAGCTGCGCGGTATACTCATGACATGGAAAGACGCGAACATACATACGGTTATGAGGATGCCATGGGCGTCACGCCGCCTCCCTGGACGGGTCCGGCGGTGGGCCTGATGGACCTCGATGCGTTTTTTGCGAGCGTGGAGATGCTCGATCATCCCGAATGGCGCGGCAAGCCGCTCATCGTGGGCGGAGACGCCGATTCGCGTGGCGTCGTGTCCACGTGTTCGTATGAGGCACGTCGCTTTGGCGTGCACTCTGCCATGGCCTCGGCCGAAGCGCGGCGCTTGTGCCCGAAAGCCATTTGGACGCACGGGCACTTTGATCGCTACCGCGAGGTGAGCGCGCAGGTCATGGCGATTCTCGCCGACGAGACCCCGCGCGTCGAGCGCGTATCCATCGACGAAGCCTTTATCGATATCACACCGGGTCGCTTTGCGCCCGAAGACCCGCTGCTGGTTGCGCGGCGTATAAGCGACCGCGTGGCAGGGCTGGGAGTGACCTGCTCCATTGGCGTGGGCTGCAACAAGACGGTCGCAAAAATCGCAAGCGAGCGGGATAAGCCGTTTGGGCTGACCATCGTGCGCCCCGGAACCGAGCAGCGCTTTTTGGCCGCGCTGCCGGTATCTGCCATGAGTGGCATCGGGCGCTCGGCCGAGGAGCGACTGCGCCGCATGCGCATCTACACCCTCGGCGAGCTATCACGTGCACCGGAATCCACCTTGGCCTCTATTTTTGGCGTCAACGGCGAGCACATGCGCCAGCGTGCGCTGGGACTCGAAATCTCTGAAGTTACAAGCCTCGATGAAGAGCGCGAGGTCAAATCGGTCAGCAATGAACGCACCTTTGCGAAAGATTTGACTGAGCGTGGGGATATTGAGGCGGCGATTGCGCTGTTGGGAGAGTCAGTGGGACGCCGTCTGCGCCGTCAGGGGCTGACGGGTGCCACGGTAACGCTCAAGCTTAAGTATTCGTATGGCAGCGGGCGTACGGCACAGCGCCGGCTGCCTCATCCGACCGACGATGAGAACATCTTCGTGGCGGTTGCACTCGATCTGCTCGACAACATCTGGCAGGATGGCATGCATGTTCGCTTAGCGGGCATCGGCATGAGCGACTTTGACCATCGGGGCGGCATCCAGACCGACCTGTTCTGCGAGATCGATGACCGCGGAGCCCAATCCAGCGACCGCCGCGACCTCTCCGTCGCCATCGACGCCGTCCGAGACAAATTCGGCGACACCGCCCTTTCCTTCGGCCGCCAATCCCGCTTCAATAACTAGTCTTTTTTGGACGGGGGGGGTTGCTGCCTTCCGTCCGACACGGCATTGGTAGTCAATTTGGGACGGGGCTATTTTAGCTACCCCTATATATCGGTTGAGATTCATTCGGCCTAATTCATTCACCGTCAGCCAAAGGGTAGCTAAAATAGCCCCGTCCCAAATTGACTACCCCGGATGTCCGGTTTGCCCGCCGCAACAAAACTCTGTCCCAAATAGCTACTGATCGAGCTTGACCTTCTGAATCGTGCAGTGACCGATGCCCGTGAGGCGCACGATCTGCTTTATCGAAAAGCCCTCGTTTTTGAGCGTACGGATGTAGTTGTCGCGCACGGCTTTAGGCAAATCTTTAAGGTGGTGAGGCTCATACGGTTTAAGGAGAGCCTGTGCAAACTCCAGTGCATCTATGTCGCTCACATGAGCGCCGTCACGGAAGCAATATCGATTCGGTTCTCCCGAGGTACTGAAAGCAAAAAAACTCTGAGAATCTCCGAGCAAACCTAGCACACATTCAGTCATACAAATACCCGGGTATCCCATATATTCGCTAAAACTGCTCCAACGATATAGTGAAGCAGTCCCAATCCTGGCTTTCGCAGGATTATCGTGAATATATCTCACACAGTTGAGCAGCTGATCATCGTTAAGAATCGGCACGCTCTTAAATCGATCCTGAAAAACTGGTCCCTTCCGTCCGGTTTTCGCGTTGAAATACATCGCATATGCAGTCGTAACAGAGTGCATGCAATCGCTCAGGTGAACATGTTCATCATCTAGCAACAAGTGAATATGGTTGTCCATAAGGCACCAAGCAATGATATTGACGTCGTATTTTCGGCATTTCGAGGCAAGCAACCGAATCAAATATATCCGATCATCGGCATCCTCAAATATCAGCTGACCACCACAGCCCTTTTGGACGACATGGTAATAGCCGTAAACAGAGATTTCCCGCGCGGTCCGAGTCATACGCATCTCCTCCTCTACAGATAACAAATACGTTACCCGAGTCGGAAAGCTAAATATCACGCAATGAACCGCAACTCGCTTCTATCGGCGAACGGTAGGTAGTAGCTAAAAAAGCCCCGTCCCAAATTAGCTACTTTGGGCAAAAAGAAAGCCGGGCAGGTGCGGAAACCGCACCTGCCCGGCGATATGCGTGAGGGTAGCTAAACCCCGTCTCAAATGAGCTACTAGAGGAGGTTGAGGGGGAGCTGGGGAGCGTCACCCCAGAGCTTTTCGAGACGGTAGAAGTCGCGCGCCTCGGGAGTGAAGACGTGGACGACAACCGAACCATAGTCCATGAGCATCCAGGTCTTCTGCTCGCGACCCTCGATGGAGAACGGGTGCTCGCCGCAAGCCTCGGCGACCTTCTCCTCGATCTCATCGACGATAGAATCGACCTGGCGGTTGTTGGTACCGGTGGCAAGCACAAAGTAGTCGCATACGTCGGAAAGCTCGGTCAGGTCGAGCACCTGAACGTCCTCGCCCTTCTTGTCGTAGGCGGCCTGCGCGGCGGCGCGGGCGACATCCTCGGCGGCGACACCGCTCGCGGACAGCGAGGCGGCAGTGCGGTCGGACGTGGCGACGAAGCTCTTGTGCTCCACACGTTCAAGAATCTGCTCGTCGGTCATGGTCTCGTCGGCCATGGAATACCTCTTTCTAGACAGCCCGAGCTAGCGCAGCTGGGCGTAATGGTTGTAAATCGTAATAGCTGTGGGATAAAGATAGCGCCCGGACTGGATCACATAGACCAAACCCTGCGCAAAACAGGAGAAGAACAACTCATCGAGCGTCGACTCCCCCACCATCTTGCGCAGCGCATGCGCATAGTCGCCGTGGCGGTTGGGCTCGATGGCATCGGCCACAAAGACCACCATATCGAGCGGTGTCATGTCGCAAGCACCCACGGTGTGACGGTCGACAGCCTGGAAAACGGCCGGCGACAACTCGGGGAAAAGCTGCGGAAGCTCATAGGCGGCAACAGGGCCATGCAAAAGCGGCGTCGCGGCGGAAGGAGAGCCGGCAATCTTAATGCCGTAATGCAGAGCGCGCGTAACCAGCTCGTCGTCGGAGAGCACTTTGTCCCAGTCGTGGATCAGACCGGCAGCAGCGGCATCAAAGCGGTCAACGCCGTAGACCTCGGCCAGATGAAGTGCGGTCTCGGCAACACCCAGCGAATGCACATAGCGCTTGCGCTTATCCTTCATGCGAACATCGAGCAGCTCTTGAATGCGCTTGAGCAGCGCGCGCTCATCGCCCTCAAACTGATCCTCTACCGACAACGTAGACCCCCATCACTCAAAATCTTCTTGGCCCAGATCGACATACAAACCGCGCTTGCGAATGTAGCCGAGCACAGACTCGCTCGTAAGATAGCGCACGCTCATGCCGCGGGCAACTCGCTTACGAATGTTCGTCGAGCTGATCGCCAGCGCCGGAATCTGAATATAGCGCACGTCGAACGGCAGCCCCGACTCTTTGATTCGGGCACGCGCCGTATCGATATCAAAGCCCGGTCGCGTCGCCGCAATAAAGGTAGCAAGCTCGGCGATTCGTTCGGCATCATGCCAAGTCACAATATCGATAATCGCGTCGGCGCCCGTAATAAAGTAGAGCTTTACCTGCGGCGGATAAAAGTCGCGAAGGGCATGAAGCGTATCGGCCGTGTAGGTTACGCCCGGACGGTCGATCTCGAACCGACTCGCCAAAAAGGCCGGGTTCGCGGCGGTGGCGAGGACCGTCATGGCATAACGGTCCTCGGCAGGCGTCACCGGCTTGTCAAGCTTAAAAGCAGGAGAGCCCGCCGGCATAAAGAGCACAGCGTCCAAGTCGAGGGACTCGCGCGCCTGCTCGGCGGTCACCAGGTGCCCGTAATGAATGGGATCAAAGGTGCCACCCATAATGCCGAGCCTAAACTCCTGCCCGTCCTCTAGAGGAAGCTCGGGCAGACCGATTCCACCGCGCAGCGACATGGCTTACTCGCCCTCCGAGGTCTCGGCATCGCCCGCGGCATCCGCCGCATTGACAACCTCGACGCCCTCATCCGCAGCATCGGCCACGTCAATGGCTTCAACGGCAACGTCCTCGCCAGCATCCTCGAGCTCCTCGTACTCCGAGAAGTCCTCGGCGCCCTCAAAGTCAAAGGCGCGCTGGCAAATGCGGACCTCGTCGCCCGCACGGCAACCGGCCTTCTCGAGCGCGTCGTCAACACCCATACGCGCAAACTTATGCTGCAGGTAAATGACGGCTTCCTCGTTTTCCCAGTCGGTCTGGATGACCATGCGCTCGATGGCACGACCGACCACGCGGAAGGCACCGGGCTCTTCCTGAACAATGCGGAAACGCTTCTCACGCTGCAGGCGACGGCGCTCCCACTCATCGTCGCGCAGAACGACCGGCTCATCCGAGACAGCCAACTCGGCGCGCAGCTTAGCCACCTGCTCGCCCACGGCAAGCATCAGCGTGTTGAGGCCGGCGCCCGTCACGGCAGACACGGCAAAGAACATATGTCCATCGTCGAGCGCTGCGCGCTTGAGGTCGGCAATCTTGTCGGCCGTGCCCGGCGCATCGCACTTGTTGGCAACGACGATCTGCGGACGCTCCGAAAGCTCGGCGCCATACTGCTCGAGCTCGCGGTTGATGATGTGGTAATCCTCGACCGGATCGCGATCCTCAAAACCACCCGTCATGTCGACGACGTGCATGATCAGGGCCGTACGCTCAATGTGGCGCAGGAACTGGTGACCCAGGCCCTTACCCTCGCTCGCGCCTTCGATAAGACCGGGGACGTCGGCAACGACGTAAGAATATTCACCGGCACGCACCATGCCGAGGTTCGGCACGAGCGTGGTAAACGGGTAGTCAGCAATCTTGGGACGGGCGGCACTCATGCGCGCGATGAGCGATGACTTACCCACGGAGGGAAAGCCCACGAGCGCGGCATCGGCCATAAGCTTCATCTCGAGCTCGATCCAGTGCTCCTCGGCCGGTTCGCCCAACTGGGCAAAGGCCGGAGCGCGACGCACCGACGTCACAAAGTGCGTGTTGCCCAGACCGCCGGCACCGCCGGGCGCCACGACGACGCGCTCGCCGTCGTGCACCAGGTCGGCAATCTCAAACATCGGGGTCTGCGTCTCGGGATCGAGCTCGCGCACCACGGTACCCATAGGGACCTTGAGAATCAGGTCCTCGCCGCTCTTGCCGTTACGACGGGCACCCTGCCCGTGCGTGCCGCGCTCGGCGCGAAAGTGATGCTTAAAGCGGTAATCGATCAGCGAAGACAGCTGAGCATCGGCCTGGATGACGACATTGCCGCCACGACCGCCGTCGCCGCCATCGGGGCCGCCCTTGGGGACAAATGCCTCGCGCCTAAACGACATGCATCCGGCTCCGCCGTCGCCGCCGCACACGTTAATGCGGCTGATATCGGTGAACTGTGACAACAGAATCGCCTCCTACAAAAAAGAGGGAGACCCTTGAATCCTAAAACTCAAGTGCCTCCCACATATGTGCTCTATGAAGGGTGAATTACGCGTTCGCGAGCGGGCGTACGCTGACCCTGTGCTTGATACCCTTGTGGAACTCAACGGTACCGTCGACCAGCGCGAACAGCGTGTCGTCCTTACCACGGCCAACGTTCTCACCCGGGTGGATGTGTGTGCCGTGCTGACGGACGAGAATCGTGCCCGTGGTTACCGTCTGGCCGGCATAGCGCTTCGTGCCAAGGCGCTGACCGCGGGAGTCACGGCCATTACGGGAGGAACCGAGTCCTTTTTTGTGTGCCATTGTGTATACCTACTCTTTCGTTACGAGTGTAATCTACTCGGCGACGGGAGCCTCGGCAACAGCCTCAGCCTCTGCCTTGACAGCCTTCTTGGCGCGGGAGGTAGCCTGAACCTTCACGATCTTCAGCTTGGTGAGCTGCTGACGATGACCCTTCAGACGACGATAGCGCTTGCGCTTGTGGAACTTGAAGACCAGCTGCTTCTCGCCCTTGAACTGCTCAACGATCTGAGCGGTAACCTTGGCCTTGGCCAGCTTGTCGGGATCGGTGACGATCTTCTTACCATCGTTGAGGAAGATAACCGGCAGGGTGACCTTGTCGCCCTCATTGCCCTCGATCTTCTCGACGGTGATGACATCGTCGGTGGCGACCTTGTACTGCTTGCCGCCCGTGTTAACGATTGCGTACATGTTTACTTGCCCTTCATGCATCAGTTAGTGCAACAGCCGAATATAGTAGCAGGCGAAAATACCCCCGTCAACGAGTATGTGGAGCAAATCCACAAGTTCGCACAGGTATGGGGCTGACGAGTCGGCCCTCGTCGTCCTCGCATGCTTGATTCTGACGCTCGACATCGTAGGAGCAGATGGTCACGAGGTCTTGCATACCGGTGGAAACAATAGGTGCATCCACGCCCGGGGTCAAGCCCTGCAACAAAACATCAGCAGCAGAAAGCAAAATTTCCGGACGCATGGAGCCCTCGTTGTCGGCATGGGTGTCGAGCATGAGCACCAAATGGTCCGGGCGCTCCCCCGCCGTGAGCTCATAGCCCACGAGCGTGTGATCCAAATCCAAGCGCTTGCTCTTTTTGCCGCGCGCGTAGTCGATGCCGTGGCCCGCGCGCAGCGTGTCGATCGCACGACGCACCTCGTCGGCGCTTACGGGCGCCTCGGGATCCAAGTGCAGGTCGATGCGATACGACAGGCGCGTGAGCTGCGCCGTCAACGCCGGCGTGCGCACGTCGATGTACGCCGCCTCGATGGGCGCCAGATCGGCCGGAGACGCCGCAGCCAGGCGCCCAAACGCCTCGTCGAGCGCCACGAACTCGGTCATAAACAGGTCATACCACTCGCAGGTCGACGACGTACCCACCGGCAGCGCCGAAGAGAAGCCCACGCGCATGTGCGGAGAGAAGCCCTGCGTGACGGCATAGGGAAGTCCCGCACGGCGCACGATGCGCTCAATGGTATGGATTACTTCGAGATGGCCCAGGTACTTAAGGCGATCGCGCTTGCCATAGCGAACACGAAGTCTAAAGAGCGAGGGGTTGTCGGTCAAGCGCTCACTCATGCGCGATCACCCATCAATACATTCTTGGCGTGGAGCGTGGGGCAGATCCCGCAGCCGGTGCACGACGTGCGGGTGCAGTCGGGAGTCGTGACGCCCTCGAGCGAGCGACGGTACTCGCGCTCGAGGAAGCCGCGCGTACAGCCAGGGCTCACATGCTCCCACGGCAGGCGCCAATCCAACTCGTAGGGCAGGTGCACGAGCTCATTGAGGTCGATGCCGTTTTTGGCAGCAGCTTCCTTCCAGTTATCGAGCGAGAAATGCTCTACCCAGGCGTCAAAGCGAGAGCCCGAGCGCCAAGCGTCGATGATGACGGGCGTCATGTCACGACCGGCGCGGGACAGTGCGGCCTCGATGAGCGAGGTCTCGGCATCGTGGTAATGAACGCGGACGGCACGGTTGCGAACGCTCGTGATGAGCAGCTTCTGGCGACGCTTGACGTCGTCGTAGTCGAGCTGCGGGCACCACTGGAACGGCGTGGCAGCCTTAGGGATAAAGACCGAAACCGAGATCGACACCGAGATCGAGCCGCGACGAGCCTTGGGCACCACGGAACGACCGAGCTCCAGCACGTGATCGGCCAGATTGGCGATGGCCACGATGTCCTCGTCGCGCTCGCCGGGAAGGCCCATCATAAAGTAGAGCTTCATGCGGTTCCAGCCGGCCTCGAAGGCCGCCTTGGCCGCACGGTCCAGGTCCTCCTCGGTCACGTTCTTGTTAATGATGTCGCGCATGCGCTGGCTGCCGGCCTCGGGCGCGAACGTCAGGCCGCCCTTCTTTTCGCCGGCAACCGGCTCGGCCATATCCACGCCAAACGAATCCAGGCGCTGCGACGGAATAGACACGCGAATACCCGTATCCTCCAGGCGACGGTTGAGCCTGCCGAGCACGTCGCGAATGCAGGAGTGGTCGGTCGTGGAGAGCGAGGTCAGCGACACCTCGTCATAGCCAGTCTTTTCCAGGCCCTGAATCACCGACGAGACGATCTGGTCGGCCGAGCGCTCGCGCACCGGGCGATACGTCATGCCGGCCTGGCAAAAACGACAGCCGCGGGCGCAGCCGCGCAGGATCTCGATAGACAGGCGGTCGTGAACCAGCTGCGCATAGGGCACGCACGACTGCGACAGCGGATTCGTGGCGCCGAAATCCTCGACGACGCGCTTGTAGACCACGGTCGGCGCATCCTTGCCCTCACGTGGCACGGTGTAGCCATGCGGCGAGCAGGGCTCGTCATGACGAACCTCATAGAGCGACGGCACGTAGTTGCCGGCAATGGATGCAAGCTGCTCGACAATCTGCGCGCGCGGGACCCCTTCGTCACGCAGGCGGTGATGCAGCTGGCAGGTCTCGAGCAGCGATTCCTCGCCCTCACCGATGAGGATGGCATCGAAGAAGGCCGCGTACGGCTCGGGGTTGTACACCGAGGGACCGCCGGCGATGATGATTGGGTCGTCTTCACCTCGGTCGGCCGCTAACAGCGGAATGCCAGCGAGGTCCAAAGCCTCGAGGAAGTTCGTCACCGCCATCTCGTGCGGCACATGCAGACCGACGATATCAAACGAAGCGACCGGCGCTGCACCCTCGAGCGATAGCAGCGGAATACCCGCCTCGCGCATGGCGTCGCCCATATCGGGCCACGGCACATAGCCGCGCTCGCAGGAGATGCCCTCGGCCTGGTTAAGGATGTTGTAGAGGATGGCGATGCCCTGGTTGGGCAGACCAACCTCGTACACATCCGGGTAGATCAGGCAGCAACGGTAGTCGGCATCGGCCTTGGAAAGCGTGCCCCACTCGTGATCGATATAGCGGCTCGGCTTCTCGACCTTGGCGAGCAACGGCTCAATTAAATGAAAACAATCTTGGTACGGAACGCGCAACGGAAAACCCCTAAGCAGCGAGATCTGATGCGTCCTGGTAGGACGCCATAGGACGGGTAGCGCCCGCGACCGTGGTCACAAGATCGCGAACGCGGGAAAACGTGGCAGTGACCACCTCATTGGCACGGCTGTAGTCGACATCGCGCTCGTAGAGCGAAACGAGCGCACGGCCCATGCCATAGGTGCCCGCGGCAGCAGTGAGCGCCTTGACGGCAAACCCAATATGCGGCGTCTGCTTGACGAGCGCGCGGGTGACCGCGCGGATCACAAGACCGCCGGCAAGCACGCCCGCGACCTCGTAGCCACGCTCGGGTTTAATGCCGCGTCCAAAGACGGCAGCGAGCTCAAAGAGCATGCCCACCTGCGCCAGCGCCATAACGGGATAATCGGCGCCCGGCAAAAACACCAGTGCACCGGTCGCCATATTGGTGAGCGCGCACGAGGTGATGATACGGTTGGCCGCCGCGATGCGCATGAAGGCAAAGTTCGCCGCAAAAGCCGTTTCCTTGTCGGTGCGATCGAGAATCCAGCAGGCAAGCGTCTCGAGCAGATACGTCTTATCGATTGCCGCTACCACGCCGAGCATGGGCGTGGACTCCTCGATAAACGGCACCTCCACAGCAGACTCGGCAAGCACGCACACGGGCGCGCCGGCGATCACGAGCTCCTGCACGGCACTCTCCAAGCGGTCGGAACCACACGAGAGCACCAGCACCACATCGGTATCGGTCTTTGGAGCAATTCGCTCCTCCCCCAGACGCTCGACACGCACAATGCCCGAGGTCGTCTGCGGCACAAAGGCGTCACGCACCGTCTCGGCCAGAAAGCGCGAGGCGGACGAATCCAGATAGACCGAGACGCGCACCGGCGTATCGGAATCCTTCTTAACGGACGCGCCCATCTTAAAAGCGCGGGTCAGCTTATCTACGGGAATTTTCATAGCAAACCCCTCCAGCGGTTACGCGGCGCCCGAACGATGCCGCCATATGGATTGTACGATACCCACCGTCAGCAGCTGAATCATCATCGAAGACGAACCGAAGCTAATAAACGGTAGCGGAATACCGGTAATCGGCATCATGCCGATGCACATGCCGATGTTTTCGAAAGTCTGGAACGCCCACATGCCAACGATGCCCACACACGAAAGACGCAAAAACAGCGACTCGCACTTAAAGGCGACGCGAATCGTCGAAAAGATCAGCAGCACGTAGAGGCACAGGAGCAAAAAGGAACCGCAAAAGCCAAAGGTCTCGGACAGGAAGGCGAAGACGAAGTCGGTGTGGAACTCAGGCAGAAAGCCGCCGGCCGACTGCGTCGCATGCCCCAGGCCCTTACCAAAGAAGCCGCCCGAGCCAACGGCGATAAGCGACTGCTGCAGGTTGTAGGCATCGTCCGAATCGGCATTATCGGGGTCGATAAAGACCGTCAGACGGTTCATCTGATACTGCTTGATGAGCACATCGTGGCCGAGCAACGAATCAAAGACCGAATCAAGCGCCAGGACGAGGGCCACCAGGCCCACGAGCAGGGCCAGGGTCGACAGCACCCATTCGCGGCGTGCACCGCTCATGCAGATGACGATGGCGCCCGAAACCAGCACGACCAGGCCCGAGCCCAGGTCACCCATGGCAACGACGGCCAAAAACGGAATGGACAGCATGCCGCAGAGCTTGACGTAGTCGCGAACGGTATCGATGCGACCGTTATACTGCGAGCCAAGCGTAGCAATAAAGAAGATGGTGATGAGCTTGGCAAGCTCAACCGGCTGGAACGTCAAGCCGATACCGGGAATCTTGATCCAGCCCGTCATGCCCAGACCGCCCGTATAGGACAGACCCGGAATCTTGGGCGAGAAGATCACGATCAGGTCGATGACGAGCAACGCCGTCGAGAAATTGGAAATACCGCGCAGGTCGGTTCGCCAGACGAGCACCGCCAGCACCGCTCCGATGCCAATTCCCAGCAAATGGCGCGAGAACGAAGCATCGGCCTTAAACTGCGAAGCCGACCAGATAATGATGGCACCGTAGGCGACGAGCGCCACAGTAGCCACGAGCACACCGATATGCACCTTTTGACGAAACGTGCCGCGCGAGGCCGAAAGTTGCTTGTTGACGCGGTCCAGGCTGCTGCGAGAGCCGGTCTTGGTTGAACGGAACAGATCCGCCGGAGAAAAATCCATCGCAACCTCCTATCGAACCGAAGAATCGCCCGAGGCCGAAGAGGTATCGGGCTCGTCATAAATCACGCCGAGCACGTCGCGCACGACATGCATCGCGGTATCTGAGCCACCGCCGCCCTGCTCCAGGACGGTAGCGATGACATACTTGGGATCATCGGCCGGTGCATAGGCGCAGAACCACGCGTATTCGTCCTCGCCACTTTTCTCGCCCGTGCCCGACTTGCCGTATACCTGCGGCGTCAGGGTGCCAAAGTGCGCCGCCAGGGACGTCGATGCCGTGTAAATCACGTCGTGCATGCCGTTGCGAACAAGAGCCAAATCCGAATCGCTGTTGATCTTGGCCTCCAGGCGCTTCTTCTTGCCCTTGCCATTGTACTTATAGGCATCGCCGTCGCCATCGCGCGACACGGCAGACAAAAATACGTGAGGCACGTACTGTTTGCCGCCGTTGGCAAGACCCATATAGGCGCACGCCATCTGCAGGGGCGTCACCAGGATGTCGCCCTGGCCGATAGCAATGTTGGTCATATCGCCGGCATTCCACTTGCGGTCCTCGGCAGAGGCGTCGGTGAAGTATGACTCTTTCCACTCGGCATCGGGAATACGACCCGCGCCCTCACTCGGCAGATCGATACCGCAGGTCTTGCCTAGGCCCCAGCGACGAAAGACCTCCTGCAGGCCCTCGGGATGTTGCTCGTCATAAAAGAACGCCTTACCCATGTCGTAGAAGACGGGGTCGCACGAGTTGGCGATACCCGACTGCAGCGTCATGGTGCCGTGGCCAGACGTCAGCCAGCAGCGCTTGCCCCAAGCCTTGCCCAGACCCGTCCAATAACCCGTGCAGTTGGTTGTCTGCGTTGAAGTGTAGGTTCCAAACTCAAGACCGGCCAGTGCCGAGAGCGGCTTGATGGTCGAGGCCGACATGTACTGTCCGCTAATGGCGCGGTTGAGCAGCGGGTGCGAACCCTTGTCATCATTGAGCTCGGTCCACACGTCATTTGAGACGCCGCCGATAAAGACGGACGGATCGAACTTGGGCTGGCTCGCCATGCCCAGGATCTCGCCATTGTTGGGATCGAGACACACCACAGCGCCGTTGCCGGCATTGCTGTAGCCAGTGGTCTTGGCAAGCTCGATAGCGCTCGCCAGCGCCGTCTCACAGGCCTGTTGGATCTTAAGGTCGAGCGTGAGCTTAATGTCGGAGCCGGCCTTCGCGGGCACGGCGCCGGCCTGACCGGTCACATTGCCCGAGGCATCGACCTTGACGGTCTGCTCGCCACGAATACCCTGCAGCAGGTTTTCGTAGTAGCTCTCAACGCCCGCCTGGCCCACGATATCGCCCGACTGGTACGTAATCTTGCCAGCAGAAGCATCATCATCGCCAGAGGTTTTCTTATTCTGGGCCTCGAGCTGCTCGGAGGTAATGGTGCCGGTATAGCCCAAGATATGGCATGCCGTCTCGCCGTATGGATACTGGCGCTCGGTACGCTCGGCAATCTTGACGCCCGGGAACTCGCCGGCGTGTTCCTTGATATAGGCAACCGTGGAGCGACGGACGTCCGTCGCGATGGTATGCAGGCTCTGAGCGCCCTCTGTATTGTCCTGAATATTGCGAAGGACCGCCACATAAGGCATTCCAAGCACGTTGGCAAGATGGCGAACCAGAACCTCATCCTCGGCAAGGTCGCGGTAGGCCACGACAGCAAGTGAGGGACGGTTCTGGACAAGCGCCACGCCATTGCGGTCGAGGATGCGGCCGCGCACAGCGGGTGTGGTAACGGTGCGAGTCTGATTACTATTGGCCTGCTTCTCGTAATAGTCCGACGAGACCATCTGCATGCCCCACAGCTTGACGGCAAGTGCCGCAAACATCGCGCCCACACCCGTGGTGAGGATGGAAAAGCGGCCCTTAAAGGCGGTCGCCGCGGTATTGCCCTCGCCCTCGGTGGCGCGCGGGGCCGTTCCATGCTGTGTATCGTAGGTAAAACGGGAATCGCCTCGACGCATGATGACCAGCGCGACCACGATGGCCACAACCAGCACGATACCGGCGATAATAACCGTCATCTGGGAAGACATCTACGGGCCTCCCCTATTTGAGCTTGCGGGTCTTGGGCTTAAAGCGCATACCCGTCTGGCGTCCGCCACGTGCGGAGAATCCATAGCCGGACTGCGGCACGACGCCGGACATCAAAAACGGAATGGCAACCAGACCCGTCAGGATCGAGGACGGCAGCGCATGGCCGAAGATCGCCACGACAAAGCTCGTCTCCAAACCCATAAACAGCAAGATGATGCTGTAGATCACATTAATGACGAGCGCAAAGGCGCCCACGGTGACGCCGCGCGCACTCGGGGTACCGCCCGTCTGACCGACGGCGCTGTGCACCAGGGCAAAAGAACCCACGGTCAGCAGGAGCGACATAACGCCCACCGGCACGGCAGCGGACAGGTCGTAAAACAAGCCGCTGCAAAAACCGCACACGACGGCACGGGTCGGGTCGCCCGAGAACACGCTTAGGCACACCAGGATAATCATGAAGTTGACGCGACCTCCCGCAATGGAGATCTGCGGTGCCAGGCCTGCCTGCAGCAGCACACACACAATGGCGGCGATTACAAACGTGCGGGAGCTCATCCCCTGCTCGTGTAGATCCATGGACATGCCCCCTATTCGCTCGAGCCAGAATCGGTCGTCTCGGACGTGTCGGAACTGTCATCCGAGCTCTCGTCCTTCGTCTTGGTCGCAGCATCGCGCGACGTTCCCTGCGGCGTGCTGTTGGCCGTGCTCACGTCCTCATCCGAGGCCGACTGTTCGTCGGTCAGCGAGGTGATGACCAGCACTTCCTCGTTGTTCTCGGCCGTGGTCTGAGCGCGCACCACAATGGTGTAGTACACGTCGTTTGCCGATTTCTCGACCGACGAGACGGTGCCGAGCGGTAGACCCTTGGGGAACACACCGCCGATGCCCGAGGTCACGATGATGTCGCCAACCTTAACATCGGAGTCGACGCTCACGTACTCAAGACGCAGCGTGCCGTCAGCCTGACCCTGCAGCATGCCTTGGGCGCGCGTGTCCTGTACCATGGCGGACACACCCGAGTTCTCGTCGCCAATCAGGCGCACGGTGGACGTCTTGGCCGAGACTTCGATGATCTGGCCGATAACACCGGCCGAACTCGTCACGGGCATGTTGATGGTAAGGCCGTCGGCAGAGCCCTTGTCGATGGTGACGGTCGAGGTCCAGGCATCGCCCGAGGCACCAACGATACGAGCAGCGGTCGATTTGAGGTTATAGGTCGACTGCAGGCCGACCAGCCCCTCCAGACGCTCGGCGGTCTTTTGAGCCTCGGAGAGCTCAGCAACCTTAGAGGTCAGTTCCTCGTTTTGCTTCTTAAGATCGTCAAGCGTGTCCTGCGACGCCGTAAGGTTAGAGAACACGTTGCCGATCGCATTGAAGGGAGCCGCCACAGCCGAGCCCACAAAGCGCACCGGCGAGGTAATCGTCGTTACGCCCGAACGCACGGCATGAATCGGTCCTGCCTCGCCCTCGCGGATGTAAAACGTGAGCAGCAACACCGAAATCAGGCTGAAAACAATCAACGGGCGCATACCCGTTGATTGTCGCTTGGTATTCAGATTTGTGGAGAAACCCGAAGATCGTGCCAAATGGAATCCACCTTTTGGAAATTAAGCATTGGTCTGGACGAAGCCGCCATCAAACGCATTGGCCTCGAGCACGCGGGCACAGCCGTTAACGACGTTATCGAGCGCCGTGGGGCTGACGTTGACCGAAACGCCGGTCTCATCGCGCAGGCGCACGTCGAGACCGCGCAGCAGCGCGCCGCCACCAGTCAGCAAAATGCCGTAGTACATAAGGTCCGAGGCAAGATCGGGCGGCGTGGCATCGAGTGCGTCCTTGACGGCCTTGGCCATCTCGTCGAGCGGCTTGTTGAGTGCGCGACGAATCTCCTCGCTCTCGATGCGTACGGTCTTGGGCAGACCGGTGATCACGTCGCGGCCGTTGACCTCGACGTCGAGCTCGTCCTTGAGCGGCACGGCGGAACCGACCTTGATCTTGATGTCCTCTGCCGTACGCTCGCCGATGGCCAGGTTGTAGGCATCTCGAACGTGCGTGAGGATAGCCTGATCGAACTCGTCGCCGGCAATACGGATGGACTGCGAGACGACGATGCCGCCCATAGCGATAACGGCAACCTCGGTGGTACCGCCGCCGATGTCGATGACCATGGAGCCGGTGGGTTCCTCGACGGGCAGATCGGCGCCGATAGCGGCGGCCATGGGCTCCTCGATCAGGTAGGCCTGGCGAGCGCCGGCCTGGATCGTGGCCTCAAAGACAGCACGCTTCTCGACCGACGTGACGCCGGAGGGAACGCAGACGACAACGCGCGGACGCGGGGTCCACGGATAGCGCTTCTCGGACGCCTTGTCGATAAAGTAGCGAAGCATAGCCTCGGTAACATCGAAGTCAGCGATGACGCCGTCCTTCAGGGGACGAACGGCCACGATGTTGCCGGGCGTACGGCCGAGCATGCGCTTTGCCTCGATACCGACCGCCAGGATGCGCTCGTCGTTCTTGTCGATGGCGACGACAGAGGGCTCGCGAATGACGATGCCCTTGCCGCGCACGGAGACAAGCGTATTTGCGGTGCCGAGGTCGATGGCAAGATCGCCCGCATAGCTACCGAAGAACATATCCATCAAAGAAAACAACGCAACTCCTGATGTGTTGGATGATTGCTGGAAAACTACTAGCTCATGATACTAGCGCAAGCCCGGCACCTCACTTGCGGTGAAGCGCCGGGCAAAGCTAAATCCCATAAGGTCACTACTGGTTGTCAGCAGCCGAGAAATCCATATCGAGCGAGGAAACGGCCCAGCCGATATGATTGTCGGAGCGCACGAATTTGACGGTGTACTCCTGCTCGCCGCCCTTGGACAGCGATGCCTTCACCTTAGCGGTCGTCTCGGTCATGGACTGATCCATGCCCTCGACGGACACGGTGGCGCCCTGCGGAATCGAGGAGATGATCATCGACTTGGCGTCCTCGGACAGGCTCGAGGCCAGGCAAGACTCGGCCTTTGCGGTGTCACCGTCGCCGGCAGCCTGGAACAGATCGGTGATAACCGACTCCTGCGAGGGGAAGCCAAAGCCGCGCGTGTAGGCAAAGCCCAGACCGCCCGCAGCAATCAAAATGAGCAGAAGCAGCACGATGAAGACCTTGAGACCCGTGTGGCGATGGCGACGACGGACCTTGGCCTGCTTACGATCCTGACGGTCCTGCTGGACCATCTCGGACTCGGACAGCGTAAAGAAGCCGGTGTCCGAGGGATCGGGCATAAACTGACCGGTCGCGCCCGTAGGATCGAGCGGATCGACGGCAGGAGCGTCCATCGCGGGCGCCGGAGCCGTGGCCATAGCCGTCTGGGCAGACAGTGCGGCAAGCGAATCATGCACGCGGGCAAGCTCATCGGCCTGCTCGGAGGTGAGCTGGTAGATGCCATCGGCAGTAGCGGCGTTAAAGGCGTCGAGTGCGTCGGAGGGGCGGCCGGCGGCAGAAAGTGCCTGACCCATGCCGGCGTTGAGCGCACGCGTGTCGTCGCGGGGGCCGGCAAAGTCGATAGCCGTGCGGTAGGTCTCCACGGCATCCGCCGGACGGCCAAGCTTAATGAAGCAACGACCGAGCTCGCCGAGCGCGGCGGCAGGAGCCGGATTGGCGCCGTCGATGGCAGCCTGACGGAAGGCAGTACCCGCGTTGGCATAGTCGCCCGACTGGAACAGCGCGTTACCCAGGCCCAGATAGGCCTTGAACGGCGTGGCATAGGAAGCATCCTGCGTAGCGGCAGAAAACGCCTGGGCGGCCGTCGTGTAGTCGCCCACGGCGGCGAGCGCCTTGCCGCGGTTGGTGAGCAGCGCGCCGCGCTTGCCATAAGTGCCGTCGTTGAGGGCGGCGGCATAGGCCTCGGCGGCCTCGGCATACATGCCCAGGTGCATCAAGGCGTTACCACGAAGGTGATCGGCCTCGCCCATAATCTCATCGGGAGTTTTTGCCGCCCCAAGCATCTGGGCTGCAGCGGAAAAATCACCCGCGCGGTAAGCAGCGCGGCCCTGTTGGATCAGCTGGCTATTCAAGGAAGTCCCCTTTACTCGTGAACGATCTCGACATGGACGATCTCGTCGCCGGCACGCAGCTGCGAAATCACATCGAGACCCTCGACCGTGGTACCAAAGACGGTGTAACCGGAATCGAGGTTATGCTGGGCGCCCAGGCAGAAGTAGAACTGCGAACCCGCGGAATCGGGGTCCATGGAGCGTGCCATGGCAAGGGCACCATCGACATGGCTGTTGCGCGGATTGGTGGCAAACTCGCCCTTGATGCAGTAGCCGGGACCACCGGTACCGGGCATGCCGTCGGGGCCCTCAAGACCGGCAGCGACGTCGGCGCCGGACATATCGCGGGTATTGGGGTCGCCGCCCTGAATGACAAAGCCGGGCACATAGCGATGGAACTTAAGGCCATCATAGAAGCCCATCGTAGAAAGCTCGCAGAAGTTCGCGACATGAATGGGAGCCCCCTCGCCGTCAAACTTGACCTTGATGGTACCCTTCGACGTCTCGATAACGGCGCACTCGTCGCCGGCAAGCTGATACTCGGGCGTGTAGAGCTCTTTCTTAAAACCAAACATGTGGTTCCTTCCTCGTGCGTTTAAAGCATATTTGTACGAATTGTAGCAATAAGCATGCGCTTACATCAATTGCGCACGTAGGTTATGCCGACTATGGCGAACTAATTTTAGGAACGCTGCTGCGGCTTCCAGGAGCCCACGTTGGCGTCGTACTGATTAAGCGCGCTGTTGCCACCCTGAGCGATGGGCGCCAGGATCTCGCTTTGGTGAGAACTCATCGACTCGCCATCGGGAATGGCCAGCGAGATGTCCCAACTCTGGCAGATCACGTCGACGCGCTCATACATCCACTCGGCAAGCTGCTTTAAGTGGGCAATGTCGTCCGCATAGACCGTATCGTCCTGGTACTTAAGGTTGCTGAGCTCATCTTGCGTCTTTTTAATCTGGTCGCGCAGGGCGTAAGCACTCTGCGACAGCTCCTGACGGGTGGACAGCGGCGTTCGGAGATAGCCGTTGTTAAAGGAATCGATGACCTCGCCGATCTGGTCCTCGTCACCGTAGGACACGATGGTCTGATACAGACCGTCGAGCCTGGTATAGAGCTGATCATCGGTCAGCACGGTTTCTTCCTGGACCACCTCGGCAGAATCGTCTTGCTTGGTATCGTCCTCAGTCGCCTCGCCCTTTTGGCGCGTGGGGAAGGTGGTTTGTGCAGCTTGGCCAAACTGGTCGTAGAAGCCAGGCATGACACCCATGGGATCGGTCGTCACGAACCAATAGGCACCGCCGCAAACGACGGCAAGTACCGCGATGACGATGAGCGGCTTGGGGATATGACGCTTGTGCTTGTGATAGGCGTCCTCGTCGGGATGCACTTTGCGCTTGGGTTTTTGAGCATCGTCGTGCAGGGAAACGGGCGTGGGAATATCGACCTTGGGGATACCGAAATCCTTATCGAAAGCCGGCAGCACGCAGGTCTCGTTAGGATCGGCGGCGTCCGAAAGAACCGCGGCAGCCGAGGCGGGCGCATGAGGCACCTCGGTATCGATCTGCTCTTGCGTTAGGCGCGGAAAACCCGCCGTGCGGCCCGCAGCCAAGTCGGATGCGGCCGCGTCCTCGGAGAGGATACCCGGAGCGGGGCGTCCGCATTTGGGGCACGTACGATCATGCGGAGAAAGACGGGCACCGCAGCCCTCACAGAACACGAACTCGGTGTGCTCGGGGCCATCGCCCGGACCCACATAGGCGTTGCAGTAGGGGCAGAACGAGGCGCCGTCCTCGATAGTCTTAAGGCAATGCGGGCAGATCACGGCATCCTCTTTTCGAAGCAATTCAAACAATCGAGGTTAGAGCATAACATCGCCACGGCCCCACAGGAGCAAGGCACCAATTCAACATCGCCAGGGCGCGTAGTTACTTCTTCTTTTTGCTTGGCATCGAAACTTTGATGCCTTGGGCGGACTTGGTCACGCGAGAGCGCTTGGCTCCGGTACTCTTCTTTTTCTTGGGCTGGGCCTGGGCCACGCCCTCGAGTGCGCGGGCCTCGGCCTCGCGAGCGGTGCGATCTTCGCGGCGCTGCGCCATGTCGGCGGCGAAGCGCTTGGCAAAACGCTCGGCCGTCGAACCCGTCGAGCTCACCTTGCCGCCACCGCGACCCAGGTGGACGCGCACACCGCGGCCAAAACCAGTTGCAGCATGACGACGACGCGGCTTGAGCGAATCCATCATCGTGGCGAGCTTAAAGAACACCGAGCAGGTAAAGACCACGATGACAGCCAAGATAACCATCTGGCCCATCGACAGGTTGGCAATGGACAGCAGCTCCGGGAATCCGATAACGCCCACCAGGATGCCGGCGACTACAAACACAAAGAGCACAACACGTAAGGGCGTGAGAGGCTGCGAGATGCGCCAGATCAGGCTGACGCTCGTCGCGCACGACGTAAGCAGACACATCGTAGACAGCGTGAGCTGGCTAAAGCCAAACACGCGCGCCACAAAGATATCGAGCGCCGCAGCCAAAATGACTGCAATCGACGCCGGCAATGCACGCTTGAGTACGTTGGTCAAAAACGCACCCTTCACGCGAGCATTGTTGGGCTCCAGGCCCAACACAAAGCCCGGCGCGCCGATGCAGAAGAAGTTGATGAGTGTCATCTGGATGGGCTCGAAGGGATACGGCGGCAGCGCGATGCACAGCGCCGCCAGGCCCATCGAGAACAGCGTCTTGGTCAGGAACAGCGACGCCGAGCGCTGCAGGTTGTTGATGGAGCGACGGCCCTCGGCCACCACGGCGGGCATCGAGGCAAAGTCGTTGTCGACGAGTACGATCTCGGCCACGTTGCGCGCGGCATCGGAGCCGGCCGCCATGGCCACGGAGCAGTCGGCCTCCTTGAGCGCCAGCACGTCGTTGACGCCGTCGCCCGTCATGGCCACGGTGTGCTCGCGGCGCTTGAGCGCCTGCACGAGCTCGCGCTTCTGCTGCGGGGTCACACGACCAAAGACATGGTAGCGGTCCACTGCGGCATCGAGCTTGGCCGGCGTATCGAGCGTCGTGGCGTCCACATAAGCGTCCGCCCCCGGCACGCCCACCACGCGCGCGATCGACGACACCGTACGCGGGTCGTCGCCACTGATCACGTTGAGGGTCACGCCCTGCTCGTTAAAGTAGCCGATGGTCTCGGCCGCCGAGGTACGAATCTCGTCGCGGATGGTCACAAAGCCCACGGGCTCGGCCTCGCCCACCATATCGCCATCGGGCGTAAAGCCGTCCACGCGCGCCACCACGAGCACGCGGCAGGTATCGGCAAGCTCGGCGACACGGTTCTCGACCTGCGAAAACACACGCTCCGAAAGCACAAACTGCGCGGCGCCCATCACATAGGAGCCCTGCGCAAACGAAGCGCCACTCCATTTTTTAGACGACGAGAACGGAATGACCGACAGCGGTTCAGACACCTCGACCGGGCGATCGGCGTAATAGTTGAGCAGCGCCTGGCAGGTCTCGTTGGCATCGGCCGAAGTCGCACGCGCCACGTTGGCGAGCGCAAAATCGAGCACCGTTGTCTCGACAGGAACAGACGACTCGCTCTCCCCCGCGCCCGCGCCGGCGCCCTCAACAGGCAACGGATAGGTACCCTCGACCTCCATACGACCCGACGTAATGGTGCCCGTCTTGTCCAGGCACAGCACGTCGACGCGCGCGAGCGTCTCGATGCAGTAGAGCTGCTGCGCGAGCACCTTGCGGCGCGCCAGGCGCACCGTGGCGATGGCAAGCACCGACGAGGTCAGCAGCACCAGGCCCTGCGGAATCATGCCCAAAAGAGCGCCCACCGTGGACAGCAGCGCCGACGAGGGCACGCGACCGGCAAGCAGCTCGGAAAAGCACCACGAAAGCGCGCTATCGCCCGGCGTACCGGCGGCATCCCAAAGCTCGCTCACGCTCGAGGCAAAGAGTGCCAGGCCGAGCGGAATCATAATGAGGCTCGCGAAGCGCACGATGGCGTTGAGCGCGTTCATGATCTCGGAATTGACCTTTTTGACGTACTTGGCCTCGTTGTTGATCTTTGCCACGTAGGTGTCGGCGCCAACATGGATCACGCGGGCGCGCAGCAGGCCCGAGTCGATAAAGCTGCCGCTCATGAGCTCGGAGCCGGGCTGCTTTTTGATGAGATCGCTCTCGCCCGTCAGCAGGCTCTCGTTCACGAGTGCCTCACCCGACACCACCACGGCGTCGGCCGGAATCTGGTCACCGCGCCCCAGGCGAATGATGTCGTCGAGCACGATCTGGTCCAAGTCGAGCTCCACCTCGGCACCGTCGCGCACCGCGATGGCCTTCTTAGAGGTCAAAAGCGTGAGCTTATCGACCATCTTCTTGGAGCGCATGGACTGGATGACACCGATGGCGGTATTGAGGAACACCACGAACAGGAACGTCAGGTTCTTAAACGATCCGGTAAGCAACACCAAAATCGCCAAGACAGCGTTGATCAAGTTAAACAACGTGCAGAGGTTCTCGATGATGAGCTCTTTGACCGACTTGGTCTTGAGCTCCTTGTTGCGGTTGATCTTACCGGCGGCGATGCGCTCCTCAACCTCGGCGGTCGAGAGTCCGCGCTCGATATCCGTTGCTGCCATACCACGTCCCATCACGTCGCGTCGGTATAAGAAAAACCGCCCGGACCATGCGAGGTTCGGACGGTCTTACGTTCGATGGTGCCCCATGTTGGATTCGAACCAACGGCCTTCTGCTCCGGAGGCAGACGCTCTAATCCCCTGAGCTAATAGGGCCAACGTTTGGCATTATACCCAAGTGCACCACGGACTATCAAAATAAAAGAAAAAGCTTTGCAATTCCGAGGAAGACGCGGCGCAACGGCCCACTTTAGAAGGCAAAAGCGAGTCAGATAGTATAAACTCTCATGCACCATATATACACGGCTCGCATTGCGGGCCGTTTTTGCAAAAGTTATCCATCGAGGTGAGAGGCACACCATGATTGCAATTTTAAAGCAGAGCGCCAGCGACGAGGCCGTCGGCCATATCGTCAGCTGGATTGAGAAAAAGGGCCTGAAGACCGATGTCTCGCGCGGCGAGAATGAGACGATCATCGGCCTGGTGGGCGATACGACCAAGATCGACCCGTTTCTGCTCGAGTCCATGGATGTCGTCGAGCGCGTGCAGCGCGTCTCCGAGCCGTTTAAGCGTGCCAACCGCAAGTTCCACCCCGAGGACTCCGTCATCGACTGCGGTCACGGCGTCAAGATCGGCGGCGACCAGTTCCAGGTCATCGCCGGCCCGTGCTCCGTCGAGGGCGATAACCTCATCCGCATCGCCCGCCGCGTGAAGGCCGCCGGCGCCACGATGCTGCGCGGCGGTGCCTACAAGCCCCGCACCTCCCCCTACGCCTACCAGGGCATGGGCCCTGCCGGCCTCGACCTGCTGTGCGAGGCGTCTGCCGAGCTCGACATGCCGATCGTCACCGAGATCATGGACCCGCGCGACGTGCAGGTCTTCTTGGATAAAAAGATCGACGTCATGCAGATCGGCGCCCGCAACGCGCAGAACTTCCCCCTGCTCAAGGAGGTCGGCAAGACCAAGACCCCGGTCCTGCTCAAGCGCGGCATGTCCGGCACCGTCGACGAGCTGCTCATGGCTGCCGAGTACATCATGAGCGAGGGTAACGACAACGTCATCCTGTGCGAGCGCGGCATTCGCACCTTCGAGACCCGCACCCGCAACACCTTCGACCTCAACGCCGTGCCGGTGCTGCACCACCTGTCGCACCTGCCCGTCGTCGCCGACCCCAGCCACGCCACCGGCTACACCCGCTATGTCGAGCCCATGGCGCTCGCCGCGACCGCCTGCGGCGCCAACGGCCTGGAGATCGAGGTCCACGACGACCCGAGTCACGCCTGGTCCGACGGCGCCCAGGCCCTCACCCCCGACCAGTTCGACGACACTATGCGCCGCATCCGCGCCATCCGCGAGGTCGTCTGCCAAGAGACCATGGAGTAGGCCATGGGTACGGTGAGAAACGCACGCGTCAACCAAGGCGGCCCCAAGTGCGCCGGCATCGTGGGCCTGGGCCTGATCGGCGGCAGCTTTGCCCGCGGCTATGCGCAGGCGGGCGTTCGCGTGCTTGCCTGGGACCCCGACGATGACGTGATGACGGCCGCCAGCATGGGCACCGTCGCCGGCGAGCTCAACGACGAGACGCTCGGTGAGTGCGACATCATCGTCCTTGCCTGCTATCCTAAAGGATGCATCGAGTGGCTCGAGGCCCACGCTCAGGCGCTCGCCGACGCCACCGACACCGAGGCCATCATGGGCCCCGTGGTGATCGACACGGTGGGCGTCAAGGGCATCGTGTGCGAGCGCGCCTTTGAGCTTGCCCGCGAGCACGGCTTTTACTTTGTGGGCGCGCACCCCATGGCGGGCACCCAGTTCTCGGGCTACGCTCACTCCTGTGCCGACCTGTTCCAGGGCGCGCCGCTGGTACTCGTGCCGCCCGCGGTGGACGATGCGCTCAAGCTGGAGCTTTTGGGCCAGGTGCGCGAGATGGTGCGCCCCTTGGGCTTTGGCAAGTTCAGCGTGACCAGCGCCGCAGAGCACGACCGTGTCATCGCCTTCACGAGCCAGCTTGCGCACGTGGTATCCAACGCCTACGTCAAAAGCCCCACTGCCCAGGTCCACCACGGCTTTTCGGCCGGCAGCTACCGCGATCTCACCCGCGTGGCGTACCTCAATCCGCAGATGTGGTCCGAGCTCATGATCGACGACGCTGACGCGCTCGCCTTCGAGATCGACCATCTGATCGAGTCGCTTGGCGCCTACAGCCGAGCGCTCAAGAACCGCGACCAGCGCTATCTGGAGAATCTTCTTGCCGAGGGCGACCGCATTAAGCGCGCGCTCGACGACGAGGCCTCCCACTAGACCACCTATCACGCCAGGTCGAAAGGACCGAAGCTTATGGCGATTACCATCGATATCGACACCGCACGCCCCTACCAGGTGTATGTTGGCACGTTTTTGCTGGAGCAGGCGGGACCGCTCGTGCGCGCCACTGCCGGCGGCACCAAGGCCGTCATCGTGACGGACACCAACGTGGGCCCGCTCTACCAGATGCCCGTTAAGCAGGGTCTGGAGGCATCAGGCTACGAGGTGAGCATCTGCACCTTCGAGGCCGGCGAGGCCCATAAGCGCGCCGAAACCTATGTTGCCATTTTGGAGTTTGTGGCCGAGCACGAGCTTTCACGCTCCGACGTGATCGTTGCACTCGGCGGCGGTGTCGTGGGCGACGTGGCCGGCTTTGTGGCCGCCACCTACATGCGCGGCTGCAAGTTTGTGCAGATCCCCACGAGTCTGCTCGCCATGGTGGATTCGTCGGTGGGCGGCAAGACCGCCATCGACCTGGCTGCCGGCAAGAACTTGGCCGGCGCCTTTTGGCAGCCGAGCGTGGTTATCGCCGACGTGGGGTGCCTGGCCACCCTCACGCCCGAGCAGTTCGCCGACGGCTGCGGCGAGGTCGTCAAGCACGCCGTGATCGCCGACCCGGAGCTTTTCGCCGAGCTGGAGAAGACCCCGCTCACGCTGGAGCTGCTCAACCGCGATGTGGCCCGCGTAGCGCTCATCATCGCCCGCAATATCGACATCAAGCGCGCCGTGGTCGTCGCCGACGAGCGCGAGACCAACCAGCGCAAGCTCCTCAACTTTGGACACAGCGCCGGACACGCCGTCGAGGCCTGCGAGCACTTTGAGCTTGGACACGGCAACTGCGTGTCGATCGGCATGGGCATCATCACGCGCGCCGCAGCCCTGCACGGCGTCTGCGACGCCGAACTTCCCGGCCACATCGAGGAACTCTGCGCCCGCCATGGCCTCAAGACCCGCTGCGACCTAGATGCCGATGCCGTTTTTGCCGAGGCGCTCCACGACAAGAAGCGCGCGGGCGACACCATCGACCTGGTGATTCCGCACGGCATTGGCCGCTGCAGCATCGACCGCACGCCGCTTTCCACTTTCCACGAACTCATTGCCGAGGGCCTCGGCCAGAAGGGAGACGCATCCGCATGCTAGCCCGCATCACCCCGTCCCCACTCAAGGGCACCGTTCCCGCTATCGCGTCCAAGTCGATGGCGCATCGCCTGATCATCTGCGCTGCGCTTGCCAACGGCGAGACGCACGTTACCTGCAACACCACCTGCGCCGACATCGAGGCTACGGTGCGTTGCCTTACGGCCCTGGGTGCTCGCATCGAGACCGTCGAGGACGGCTTCCAGGTCCACCCCACCATGAAGAGTATTGAGTTTGGCCTGCTCAAGGCCCTTGCCGGCGGCACGCTTGACTGCGGCGAAAGCGGCTCCACGCTCCGCTTTATGTTGCCCGTCGCCTGCGCGCTGGGCGCAGAAGCAACTTTTGTGGGTCAGGGACGCTTGGGCGCCCGCCCGCTGTCCCCGCTCTCGGACGAGATTATCGCCGCCGGCTGCGACCTACAGGGTCTGGGCGGTTTTCCGCTCAAGACGAGCGGCCGCATGCGCCCGGGCACCTTTGTGCTTCCGGGCAACGTGAGCTCGCAGTATATCTCCGGCCTGCTGCTGGCGGCCCCGCTACTGGCCCAGCCCTCCTGTGTGCAAGTGACCGGCCTCATCGAGAGCCGCCCCTATATCAACCTGACCATCCAGGCCATGAAGGCCTTTGGTGTCGAGGTCAACGTCGAGCGTATTCCGGCCAAGGACGGCCAGCCCGAGGTCACGAACTTCCGCGTAAACAGTGGATCGTACCGTACGCCCGGCAGCGTAGCCGTCGAGGGAGACTGGTCCAACGCCGCCTTTTGGCTGTGCGCCGGCGCCATCGGCACCGACCCCATCACCGTCGAGGGCGTGTCGCTGAGCTCCGCACAGGGCGACCGCAACGTGCTCGCCGCGCTTTCGCGCTTTGGCGCCCGCATCGTGCGCTCCACGAACGCCGCCACTGTGCAGTCCGACAAGCTCGCCGGCTTTGAGATGAGCGCCCACGACATTCCGGACCTGGTGCCCGTTATCTCGGCCGTGGCATCGCTGGCGCAAGGCCGCACGTTCATCCGCGATTGCGCCCGCCTGCGCATCAAGGAATCCGACCGTCTGGCCACTACCACCCGCGAGCTCACCGCACTGGGCGCACAGGTACGCATTGCCGGTGACGACCTCATCATCAAGGGTGTCGACGCCTTTACTGGCGGCGAGGTCGATTCGCACAACGACCACCGCATCGCCATGATGGCCGCCATCGCCGCGAGCCGCGCCACCGGCGAGGTCGTGATCCACGGCGCCGAGGCCGTCAACAAGTCCTATCCCGATTTCTTTGACCACTACCGCCTGCTGGGCGGCAAGGTCACGCTCGAGGAGGAATAGCATGTCCTCGACCTTTGGCAACGTCTTGCATCTGAGTATCTTTGGCCAGTCGCACTCCCCCGCTATCGGCTGCTCACTCGACGGCATTCCTGCCGGTATTGCCGTTGACCAGGAGCAGCTGCAGGCCTTCCTCGACCGTCGCGCCCCCGGTCGCGACGAGACCGCGACCAAACGCCACGAGGCCGACGCCGCGCATATCATTGCCGGCGTGGTCGATGGACATACCACCGGCGCGCCCATTGCCGCGATTATCGAGAACACCAACACGCGCTCCAATGATTACTCCGAGCTGCGCTGCAAGCCCCGTCCCGGACATGCGGACTTCCCCGCGCGCGTGAAGTATCACAACATGCACGATGTTGCTGGTGGCGGGCATTTTTCCGGCCGCCTAACGGCACCCTTATGCATCGCCGGCGGCATTGCGCTACAGGCACTCGAGGCCCGCGGCATTCAGGTCATGGCGCACGTCGCGCAGATCGGCGGCATCTCCGACCTGCCGATGGACGATATGGTCTATCGAGAGGCCGACCGCAAGGCGATCCTTACGAACGACCTGCCGTGCATTGACGCCGCCGCAGCCGGCCGCATGCGCGAGGAGATTCTGGCCGCGCGCGATAAACTCGACAGCATCGGCGGCATCGTGGAGTGCGGCATTTACGGGCTTCCCACGGGCATCGGCGACCCCATGTTCGACGGCATCGAGAACCGCATCGCGCAAATCGCGTTTGGCATTCCCGCCGTAAAGGGCGTGGAGTTTGGCATGGGCTTTGCCGTGGCCGCCATGCGCGGCAGCGAGAACAACGATCCGTATCGCATCGATGCCGAGACCGGCGAGATCGAAGTCGAGTCCAATAACGCCGGCGGCATCCTGGGCGGTATTTCGACCGGCGCGCCCGTCATGTGGCGCATGGCCGTAAAGCCGACGCCCTCAATTGGCCGCGAGCAGCAGACCGTAGACATGGACGCCATGGAAAATGCCGAGCTCTCGGTCCACGGCCGTCACGATCCCTGCATCGTCCCCCGAGCCGTCCCCGTAGCCGAAGCAGCCGCGGCGCTCGCCATCTGGGACGCCCTCCTCGAGGACGCCGCCCAGCGCTAACCAGCCCACCCCGGGCAATGATTCACGAAAGGGGTCCCTATGGACCTTGCTGACATCCGCCAGGCCATCGATGGCATCGACACCACGCTCCTCAACAGCTTTATCGAGCGCATGGACATTGCCACCGAAGTCGCCAAGTCAAAAATCGAGATGGGCAAGGCCGTCTTCGACCCCGCCCGCGAGCGCTCCAAGCTCAACAACCTCGCCAGCCGCGCGCCCGAGCGCTACGAGGCGCAGACCATCACCCTGTTCCGTCTCCTCATGAGCATGAGCAAGGCCGAGCAGCAGCGCTACATCAACGAGCTCAAGGGCATCACCGTCTCGCAAAAGGCCCACGCCACGGCTGCAGTCTCCGACACGGCCTTCCCTCAAACGGCCACCGTTGCCTGCCAGGGCGTGGAGGGTGCCTATAGCCAGATCGCCGCGTGCAAGCTCTTCGACGTGCCCGACATCGCGTTTTTCGAGACCTTCGAAGGCGTTATGCGCGCTGTGCGCGACGGCTTCTGCGAGTTTGGCGTGCTGCCCATCGAGAACTCCACCGCCGGCTCGGTCAACGCCGTCTACGACCTGCTCGCCCAGTTCGACTTCCACATCGTGCGCTCGCTTCGCCTCAAGATCGACCACAACTTGCTCGTCAAGCCCGGCACCAAGCTCGCCGACGTGCGCGAGGTCTACAGCCACGGCCAAGCCATTGCCCAGTGCGCCGGCTTTATCGAGAACCACGGCCTGCGCGCCACCAAGTACCCCAACACGGCCATGTCGGCCGAGATGGTCGCCAACTCCGAACGCACCGATGTTGCCGCCATCGCATCGCGCAGCTGTGCCACGCTGTATGGCCTCGAGGTGTTGGAGCCCAATATCCAAGACTCGGACAACAACTACACGCGCTTTGTCGTCATCAGCCGCGAGCCGCGCGTCTACCCCGGCGCCAACCGTACCTCGCTCATGATCACCACGGCCAACGAGCCGGGCGCCCTCTATCGCGTGCTCGAGCGCTTCTACGCACTCAACATCAACCTCATCAAGCTCGAGAGCCGCCCCATCCCCGGCCGCGACTTTGAGTTTATGTTCTACTTTGATCTGGACTGCCCCTTTGGCAGCAAGGCCCTCGACGACCTGCTCGATTCCATCGACGACGTGTGCGAAAGCTTCACCTACTTTGGCAGCTACACGGAGGTGCTCTAGATGACCGATACCGCCGCAACCCGCCCCTACGGAGTGCTGGGCCGCGTGTTGGGCCACAGCTACACCCCAACCATCTACAAAGAGCTCGCTGGGCTCGAGTACGTGCGATTTGAGCGCGAGCCCGAGGACCTCGCGGCCTTTATGACGGGCGACGAGTGGGAGGGCACCAACGTGACCATCCCCTACAAGCGCGCCGTCATGGAGTACCTGGACGAGCTGAGCCCGCTCGCCGAGCGCATGGGCAACGTCAACACCATCACGCGCCTGCCCGACGGCCGCCTGCGCGGCGATAACACCGACTACTTCGGTTTTCAGTGCCTGGTCGAGGAGCTGGGCGTAGAGGTTGCCAGTAAGAAGGCCCTCGTGCTCGGCGCCACCGGCGGTGCCGGCACTACGGCCAGCATGGTACTCGACGACCTGGGCGCCATCGTCGTACCCGTGGGTCGCACAAGCGAGGTCAATTACGACAACATCGCGCAGCAATCCGATGCCGCGCTGCTCGTCAACTGCACGCCTGCCGGCATGTTCCCCCACTGCCCCGACGCCCCCTGCACGCTCGAAGGACTCGATGCGCTCGAAGGCGTCATCGACATTGTCTACAACCCCGCCCGCACGGGTCTGATGTTCGAGGCCGAGCGCCGCGGCATCCCCTACATCGGCGGACTGCTGATGCTCGTGGCACAGGCGGCACAGGCCGTCGAGCGCTATACCGGCCAGGTCACCCCGCGCGAGCGCATCCTGGACGTAACGGAGCGCTTGTCACGCCGCGAACAGAACATCGCGCTGATCGGCATGCCGGGCTCGGGCAAGACCCGCGTGGGTGAGCAGATTGCCCTGCTCACGGGGCGAGAGCACATCGACCTGGATCGCGCGCTTGAGGAACGCCTGGGGATGCCCTGCGCCGACTATATCGTCGAGCGCGGCGAGGCGGCCTTCCGCGAGCAGGAAACGGCGGCGCTCTCCGACATCTCCAAGCGCAGCGGCCTGGTGCTTTCCACCGGCGGTGGCGTGGTCACGCGAGACGAGAACTATCCGCTGCTGCACCAGAACAGCAAAATTGTGATGCTCAACCGCAAGCTCGAAGAGCTCGCCCACAAGGGCCGCCCCATCACCGCACGCGACGGCATCGATAAGCTCGCGGAACAACGTATGCCACGCTACCGCGCCTGGGCCGACCACATCATCGACTCACGCGACTGCGCCGCCAATACCGCCCAAGCCCTCCTCGACACCCTCCCACCCGCTCTCTAAAAAAACCACCACAAAGGGGACAGGCACCTTTGTGGTGGTTTCTCGACTGCAAAGGAAGCAACCATGAAAGCACTCGTCATCAACGGCCCCAACCTCAACATGCTCGGCATTCGCGAGCCGGGCATCTATGGCAGCGACAACTACGACCGCTTAGTGCAGATCTGCCAGGAAGCGGGCGCCGCACAGGGCTTCGACGAGGTCGAGGTCTTCCAGTCCAACCACGAGGGCAACATCGTCGACAAGATCCAGGAGGCCTACGGCAAGGTCGACGGCATCGTCATCAACCCGGCTGCCTACACGCATACGAGCGTGGCGATCCTCGACGCCCTCAAGGCCGTTGCCATCCCTGCCGTCGAGGTGCACATCAGCGCCGTAGAGACGCGCGAAGACTTCCGCCAGGTGAGCTACGCCCGCCTAGCCTGCTTCGCCACCATCACCGGCGAGGGCCTGCAAGGCTACGCCCACGCGCTGGAGCTGCTGAGGGAACGTCTCGAAAAGTAGCCTCGCGAGCAAATCCATCAACGCGATTCACACGCTAATAATGCCAGTGCCGCCAGCAGCAACCTCGCTACTGGCGGCACTTTATTACTGGCATATAATCATTGCAGTCACACAACGTCTGGAGACGCGCATGTTAAGCATCCATCTGGGGGATTACCCCGGTTCCATCTACGATACCGAAACCTATTTTAGGAACTCATACTTGGACTCATGGTTCGAAGACCCTATGGCCGCACAGATTATTAAAAGCGTGGACGGATCAGAGCTCATCGGTCCCCACAACATCGTAAGCAAACAGCTGGGCTCGATCACCCCACTCGAACTGTCCGGCGGCGTTAAGACGCTGCTGCTGGTGCGCAATCTCCCAAATATGGTGTTCAACGCATCCACCTGCGGAGACAACTGTGCCCGCTGGCTACTCAAGATCGGCAAAGAGCAGGATGTGATGGTGACCTTATACCACATCATGAAATTCCCCTGGAAGAGCTTTGAAATCCGCATTGAAAACGATGGCCGCATCGTCAGAAACATGCAGGAGTTTGTCGGCGCCACGAATGACTTTTTGGATGTTGATGAGTAATGAAGGGAACGCATACCGTTGTCGTAGAGCGTGCAAAGGTCAAATACACACTCACGTTTAAGCGCAATATTTCCTTTATACGCGGCAACAGCGGCACGGGTAAAACGATGCTCATCTCGATGATTCGCGACTACAACGACCGAGGACCGGAAAGCGGCGTTGCACTCAGTTGCGACGTGCCTTGCGAAACGCTTTCCGGCAGACGCTGGGAGCGCGAGCTATCGATCATCGAAGATTCAATCGTCTTTCTAGATGAGGGTAACGAGTTTATCTACTCAAAGGACTTCGCCAAAGCCGTCAACGGCTCGTCCAACTATTTTGTTCTGATATCTCGTCGCGATGCCAACGAGCTCCCCTACAGCGTTGATGAGATCCTGAAGCTAGTCAACACGACAAGTAAAACAATCAATGGCCGCAAGAGCGACAGGCGCTTCTACTCGGTGACCAAGCCGCTATATGACCACACGGCAAGTATGCTGTATCAGGATCTAAATGTTGGATTCGAGGTACCCGACGCCGTAGTTGTCGAGGATAGCAAATCTGGCTATCAATTCTACGACGCTCTTTGCAACCGACTCGGGATCCCCTGCTATACCGCCACCGGCGTTGCGAATCTAAAACGTACGATTCACGAATGTCCCGAGCAAAACATCCTTGCTATTGGAGACGGAGCAGCATTTGGTCCCTACATCGAAAAGGTGCTCGGACAGCGCGTTTACAAGAACGTACGCTTGTTCCTCCCCGAATCATTCGAGTGGACACTCCTGCAATCTGGCCTCATTCCCAGTAACGATATCTTAAAAATCCTCGAGGATCCCTCAAGCTATATCGAAAGCCGCGACTACCTGAGCTGGGAGCGGTTCTTCACCGATGTGTTGATCAAATACTCGGCAGGCACTCGCTACGCCTACAGAAAGGTAAAGCTCAATGAGCAGTACCTGAGGCCGCAGGCGATGAATGCAGTTGCAAACGTCTTGCCCGAGTGCCTGAAGGCAGACTAGATACAGCGGGGAGGGCCAAGTTGGTCCTCCCCGCTTTTGTTACGCCTTCTTGATCACGTACGCCAATCCAATATCGCAGGCACAGCGTACGATTGACGCGAAGAACCACGATGCTGGCAGCGTCATAAGCAGAGGCTTGCTCACGCTCGGCTCCAGCCCCCTTTGGCGCGCCGTATAACCAATCCACATCAGCAGCACAATAGCAGCTCACGCCACGGCTTCGGCCTAAACGTATACCCGGCAAGAACAAAGAACACCGGCATGTGAAAAAGCCCAGACCACCAAGCGGTCTGGGCTTAATAAACGATGGTGCTCCATGGCGGATTCGAACCGTCGACCTTGGGATTAGAAGTCCCCTGCTCTATCCAACTGAGCTAATGGAGCAAATAGCCGCACGCCCAAGCAAGCGCAAGCCTGTCAGGCGCAAGTAATTATAACCTAGTTGAACTGCTCGCGATACGCCTTGCAGACCTCATCAACCGGGCCGTCCATGCGAAGGTCACCCTTCTCAATCCAAACGGCACGCTGGCAGATGCGCTCAACCTGCTCCATAGAGTGCGAAACGAACAGAACCGTCACGTCGCCGCTCTGGATAAAGTGCTGGATACGGTCCTCGCACTTCTGCTGGAAGAACACATCACCGACGGACAACGTCTCGTCAACGATCAGAATATCGGGCTCGGTAATCGTCGCGATTGCAAAGGCGATACGCGCCACCATGCCCGAGGAGAAGTTCTTAAGCGGCATATCGACAAAGTTCTGCAGCTCAGCGAATTCGATAATGCCGTCAAAGTTGGCATCGATGAACTCCTTGGTATAGCCAAGCAGGGCGCCGTTCAGATAGATGTTCTCGCGGGCGGTCAGCTCGGGGTCAAAACCAGCACCAAGCTCAATCAGCGGCGCGATGTTACCGTGCACCTTAACGCTGCCCTCGCTTGGCTCAAGCACGCCAGCGATAATCTTGAGCATCGTAGACTTGCCGGAGCCATTGGTGCCGACCAGACCCACGACCTCGCCACGATGAATATCAAACGAGATATGCTTAAGCGCCCTAAACTCCTCAAAGAACAACTCATGCTTGGCAAGCTTAATGAAGTACTCCTTGAGGTTGGTCAGCGACTCGGACGCCATGTTAAAGATCATGGTAACGTCGTCGACCTCGACAGCCAGAGGCTGCTCGCTGTAATCAACAACAGATTCAGTCATCACAGCACTCCTTAGATGTAGAGGATGAACTTGCGCTCGGACTTATGGAACACGGTATAGCCAATAATAAGCGCAAGAACCGCCCAGGCAACGCACATACCAAACGTCATAAGCGAGGGCGTAGTCTGGAACAGGAAGATATCGCGCATAAACTGCAGGTAGTTGAACATGGGGTTCGCATACATCAAGATACGCACGAGATGCGGCATTTGCGCAATATAGTCAGTCGTCCAGAAGATGGGCGTAATGTAAGTCCACGCCGTAATGACGACGCTCCACAGATGCATAACGTCGCGGAAGAAGACCGTAAGGGCAGAGAGCATCATGCCCAGGCCCATGCAGAAGCACATAAGCAGCAGCAGGCAAACCGGCAGCAGAATCAGGTGCCAAGAAGGCATAACGCGGAACCACAGCATGACGATGGCGACGGCGACCAGCGAGAAGGCAAAGTTGACCAGCGAGAAGAGCACCTTCTGCACCGGGAAGACCCAGCGGTGCACCTTAACCTTCTTGAGCAGAGGGGCAGCGCCCACGATCGACGTCAGGGCCTGGTTCGTAGACTCGGACATGACGGCAAAGGTAATGTTACCCACGATCAAGTACAGCGGGTACATCTCGGGCGTCATTGAGCCATTGCGACCCTGGCCAAAAATCGTCGAGAACACGATGGCCATGACGATCATCATCAGCAGCGGGTTGAGCACCGACCATGCGACGCCCAGAACGCTACGGCGATACTTGATCTTAAAATCCTTGGTAACCAGCTGACGAAGGATAAACGCGTCCTTCTCAAATTCGTTCTTAGCAAACGTCGCAGGCAGACTGCGAGTTTCTTGTTGCTTTGTCTGATCCGACACGGATGCAACTCCTTTACTCGTAATCGTTGACAAACGAACAGTATAGACCCGACGGCCATGCAAACGATTCGCGCAACAAAACTGGAGAACTAACCCACATCTTAGGATGCCAAGCCCAAACGGCTATACTTTCAAGGATTGAACGTATAAGGAGCATTGAGTGAATTCTGAATCCATCGCCGTCATCATCCCCTGCTACAACGAAGCGCCCACGATCGGCAAAGTCATCGACGACTTTCACCGCGAGCTTCCGCAAGCGACGGTCTATGTCTATGACAACAACTCGTCGGACGATACCTCACGCATCGCCACCGAGCACGGCGCCACGGTCCGCTTTGAGCCCCGTCAGGGAAAGGGCAACGTATGCCGCCAGATGTTTCGCGACATCGACGCCGATTGCTACCTGATGGTCGACGGCGACGACACCTACCCCGCCGAGGCGGCCAAGGCCCTCTGCGAGCCCATCCTTAACGGTACGGCCGACATGACCGTAGGCGATCGCCTTTCAAACGGCACCTACGCCGAGGAAAACAAGCGCGCCTTCCACGGCTTTGGCAACAATCTGGTCCGCGCCATGATCAAGTGGATCTATGGCTACAGCTTCGATGACGTCATGACCGGCTACCGCGCCATGAGCCGCCCGTTCGTTAAAACCTTCCCAGTGCTTTCCGAGGGCTTTCAGATCGAAACCGAGCTCTCGATCCACGCCGTCGACCACCGCTGGCGCATCAAAGATGTGCCCATCGAGTACCGCGACCGTCCCGAGGGTTCCGAGTCCAAACTCAACACAGTGAGCGACGGCATTAAAGTCGTTGCGATGATCGGCACGCTGTTCAAGGACTACCGCCCGCTGAAGTTCTTCAGCCTCGTAGCGCTTCTGTTCGCGGTATTCGGCCTCGCCCTGGGCATGCCCATCGTTGTCGAATATTTCCAGACCGGCCTCGTCCCGCGCTTCCCCACCGCTATGCTCGCCGCCTCGTTTATGTTCCTGTGCGGCCTGAGCCTTGCGACCGGCTTCATCCTAGATTCTGTAGCAAAGGTCGAAAAAAAGCAGTGGGAGGTCAACGTGTACAGCAAATACGCCTACGACGACCAGCCCGGCCACCCTACTTCCAAGCCAAGCGAGAGGTAGATCTTCCGCAAAATACTATTGGCACCACTGCGCAGATAGCCACCAACAAGAAAAGCCGCCGTTAAAGAACGGCGGCTTTTACTCTCGAAAAGTTAATAGCGCCTAGAGCGTCTTGATGTACTCCCCCAGCTCTTCCTCCCAGTCGGGCATGTGGAAGCCGGCAGCCTCGAGCCTGGACAGGTCGAGCGCGGAGTGGACCGGGCGCGGGGCGACGGGGCCCTCGGCGCTCGCGTAGTAGTCGGCGGTCGATACCGGCACGACCCTGCCCCCGTTGCCGTTGGCGGCCTCGAAGACGGCGCGGGCGATGTCCGCCCAGCTCTTCACGGCGCCGGAGCCGGTGCAGTTATAGGTGCCGTAGGGGGCGTGCGTCCCCAGCACGTGGAAGATGGCCTGGGCCATGTCGCGCGTGAAGGTCAGGCGTCCCAGCTGGTCGTCGACCACAGTGACCTGCGTGAGCCCGTCCTCGGGGTCTGCGACGCGGTCGGACAGGCACTTCATGGTCTTGACGAAGTTGTGCCCCTCGCCGATGACCCAGCTGGAGCGCATGATGTAGTGACGGGGGCACCCGGCCACGGCGATGTCGCCGGCGGCCTTGGTCTGGCCGTAGACGGACAGCGGGGAGAAGGGCTCGTCCTCGTCGTGCACCTCGGCGGTGCCGTCGAAGACGTAGTCGGAGGACACGTGGACGAGGGTGATCCCGTGCTCGGCGCAGGTGCGTGCGAGAAGAGCGGGACCGGCGGCGTTGGCCTTCCAGGCGGTCACGCGGCCCTCGGGGGTCTCCGCCCTGTCCACGGCCGTGTAGGCGCCGCAGTTGATCACGGTGCCGTAGAGCGACCAGTCGTATTTTGAGTAGGCGTCCGGGTCGGACATGTCGAAGGTGTCGATGTCGCAGAAGTCGAAGTCCTTGGCGACGCCGCGCTCCTCGGCGAGCTTTCGCACCGCATGGCCCAGCTGGCCGTTGCAGCCGGTGACGAGGGTGCGCTTCGGCGCCATCGGGACGACGTCGGCGAGCATCGGGTGGTTGAGGTCGGCCTCGGAGACGGTGGCCTCCTCCAGCGGGATCGGCCACTCGATGGCGAGCTCGGGGTCGGCGAGGTTCACGAAGGTGTAGGTCTTCTTGAGCTCCAGCGACCAGTGGGCGTCCACCAGGTAGGTGTAGGCGGTGCCGTCCTCCAGGGCCTGGAAGGAGTTGCCCACGCCGCGCGGGACGTAGATGGCCTTGGACGGGTCGAGCGTGCAGGTGTAGACCTTGCCGAAGGTCTCGCTGCCCTCGCGCAGGTCCACCCAGGCGCCGAAGACCGAGCCACGGGCCACGGAGATGAACTTGTCCCAGGGCTCGGCATGGATGCCGCGCGTGACGCCGCGGCTGTCGTTGTAGGAGATGTTGTTCTGGACGACGCGGAGGTCCGGGATGCCCAGGGCGCACATCTTGGCGCGCTGCCAGTTCTCCTTGAACCAGCCGCGCGAGTCGCCGTGGACGGCCAGGTCGACGACCTTGAGGCCCCCGATGCCGGTCTCGGCGACGGAGAGGTCCTTCTCGAATGCGATGTCTGCCATGT
>CAUFRY010000003.1 GCA_959028445.1 uncultured Collinsella sp.
AGTTCCGGAACCAGGCCCTTGCGGCGTAGTCGCTATTTATTCAGTCCAAGTTTCGGGGCGCAGTTCACTGTCTCCTTTGTGGTGGTTTTGCCGCAATGGTTCAACCGCGGTCCCAAAACGTCTCGATCTGTAACAGTTAGAACCCATTTTCCGGTCTATCTGTTACAGATCGAGACATTCAAATCCCCCTTAAGGGAAAATCTCAATCTGTAACAGTAGCTCGGCAAAATCAGTCCCAGATGTTACAGATTGAGACAAAGGGACGGCGCGGTTCGGAAGTATCTCAATCTGTAACACCTAGCCCACTTTTAACGGTCCAGTTGTTACAGACTTAGACAAACCGGCAGACAACGAAAGCGGCAACGCCCGTGATGGACGTTGCCGCTTTTCTATTGAGAAAACTACTCGGTTTTCGTTACTAACCACCACAATGGGGACAGGCACCTTCGTGGTGGTTTTGGCCTTGTCTCGCTGTTAGACAGTGATGACGTTGTCCATTGCCCGGTACTTGGCGGGGACCTCGCCTGCGGTAATAATCGTTGCGTCGCGGAAGTCCGCGAACTTGACGGGCGCCACCATGCCAAATTTACTGGCGTCCGAGATTACGAAGCGTTTGGCGGTATGGCGCATCGAGATACGCTTGACCTGTGCTTCCTCGATATCGGGCGCCGTGAAGCCCTGCTCGGCGGCAATGCCGTTAGAGCCCCAAAAGCCACAGTTGAAGTTGTAGCGGTCTAAGGTTGCCAAGGCATCGGGGCCGACGAGCGCCTCGGTCTCGGGTTTGAGCTCGCCGCCCAACACCACGGTACGCATGCCGCGCAAAGCAAGGTGCTGAGCATGGAGCACGGAATCGGTCACATAGGTGACATCTTCAAGGTGTGGAAGATGCTCGATGAGCCTGAGCGTCGTCGAGCCCGAGTCGATGTATACAAAGCTCTCGGGCTCCACAAGCGCCGCCGCACGGGCGCAGATACGCTCCTTGTCGTCGTTATGGAGGTCGCTGCGCTCATTAAGCGTTAGGTCGCGCGTCACGTGCGCGCGCTCAAGACTCGTCGCTCCACCGTGGACCTTGGCGATGCGATGAGCTCGGTCGAGCGTCTGCAGGTCGCGCCGAATGGTAGACGCCGTCACGCCCAGGGCTTCGGCAAGCTCCGGCACGGTAACCGAGCCGGCCTGCTGCACCATCGACACGATCGCGTTGAGCCTATCTTCCGCAAGCATCGCTTACTCCTCCTCGGGGTACACAACTCCCCAGTCGGCGCGGAGCTTGGTCATAAGCTCCATAACATCAGAAGCATAATCCAGCAGCTCGCGCTTGGAGTCGTCGCCGGCAACGGCCTTCTCCAGGTCGGCCATCTCATAGCACAGGGCGTAAGCCTCGGTGCCGGCGTGGACCTCCTCGCGGTGGCCGTCCGCAGTCCACACGATGGTCGCGTGATCGGCACGCGGATATTCATTGACCTCGATGTAGCACTTGTCGAAGCTGATGACCGAGCGC
Source organism: uncultured Collinsella sp. (assembly GCA_959028445.1). Classification (GTDB taxonomy): domain Bacteria; phylum Actinomycetota; class Coriobacteriia; order Coriobacteriales; family Coriobacteriaceae; genus Collinsella. Next base: position 1,499 of record CAUFRY010000003.1, read on the forward strand.
TTGGGCTGCTTGGAGTGGAGCGTAAGGCTCACGACGCCCAGCTGCTGCTCGGCATTTCGGCAGACGATGCCACCCGCGACGTCAACGCCAGTCTCGCAGGTGTTGCCCAGCGAAACGACCTCAGCGGGCTGGCTTGCCATAAAGAGGCGCATGACGGACAGGGCATAGACGCCAATATCGAGCATGGCACCGCCAGCAAGGTTGCGATTGAAAAAGCGGTTGGTCAGGTCGCCGTACTCCTTGTAGCTGCCAAAGTTGAGCTGGGCGAGGTTCATGCGTCCAAAGTCGCCGGCATCCATGCGGCGGCGCAGCTCCTGATACAAGGGCATGTGGAGCACCGTGGTGGCATCCATAAGGACCACGTTGTGCTCGTCGGCGATGGCACGGGCCTCGTCGAGCTCGGCAGAGTTGAGGGTAATGGCCTTCTCGCAGAGTACGTGCTTACCAGCTGCCAGAGCGGCTCGCAGGTAGGTGATATGCGTGTTGTGCGGCGTGGTGATATAGACTGCGTCAATGTTAGGATCGGCGTAGAGGTCCTCGACCGTTTCATAGACCTTCTCGATGCCATATTGCTCGGCAAAAGCCTGAGCCTTGGACAGAGTGCGGTTGGCAACGCCCGCAAGCTTGCGGCCGGCAAGAGCGAGAGACTGGGCCATCTGGTTGGCGATAACGCCGCACCCGATCACAGCCCAACGAAGCTCGGGAGCCGTAAAAATATCGTTGGGGAACGGCTGATCCTGGACCGAGGCAAACGCCGCCTTTGCGGCTGCCTCGGCGTCGAGCGGAGCCTGTTTGGAATCTGCCATGATTTGCCTCCTGAGTTATCGGAAGTCCTTTATTTCTAACAACCCTATATTCGCACAATTGCGCGCGTATCTGCTCGTGTTTGCGTGTTTATTTGCTTATCAGTCTTTATTTAGCCATAGTTGGCAGATGTTTGTGCAGTTATGCGCATTATCGCGCAAGGCTATGCGCATAAATGCGCATGCAACGATCCTTGTGAAACATAAAGGGGCAGAGCACCATAGCCATAAAAGACAGAGTAGGCCGTATTACTCCACCCCTCTGGGGGCATCAGACATCAAAGGACCGTCCCAAACTGTCGGCACATTGAGACTGTCCCCCCAACGACTGGTCATTTAAGTCTGTCCCCAATGAATGCAACGGCCACTCATTTAAGTCTGTCCCCAATGAATGCAACGGCCACTCATTTAAGTCTGTCCCCAATGAGTAGGGATAGAAAAAGGCCCGGGTGCCGTGGGGCATCCGGGCCTTTGCTAGCAACTTGGTGTTGCGGGCAGCTTAGAACTTGTGGCCGCACTTCTTGCAGACGCGCAGCTTGTTCTTGCCGTCCTTCTCGTGACCGACGCGGGTAACCTTACCGCACTCGGGGCAGACGAGATTGACGTTGGAGGCATCGATGGGAGCCTCCTGCGAAACGATGCCGCCCTGCTGGTTGGCAGCGTTGGGCTTGACGGCCTTCTTGACGACCGAAACGCCCTCGACAACGACCTTGTTCTCGGCGGGGAGAGCACGCAGGATAACGCCCTGCTTGCCGCGATCCTTACCAGAGAGAACCTGGACCTTATCGCCCTTCTTGATATACATATATCTCCCCTAACTACAGGGTCTCGGGAGCGAGCGAGACGATCTTCATGTACTTCTTGTCACGAAGCTCGCGAGCGACGGGCCCGAAGATACGGGTGCCGACGGGCGAACCATCGTTGTTGATGACAACGCAGGCGTTCTCATCAAAGCGAATGTAGGAGCCATCCTTGCGGCGGATCTCCTTAACGGTGCGAACGACGACGCAACGGACAACGTCCTTTTTCTTGACGTTGGCGCCAGGGGTAGCCTCCTGGACAGCACCGATGAACACATCGCCGATGCCTGCATAACGACGCTTGGAACCGCCAAGCACCTTGATGCAGCGAATCTTGCGAGCGCCGGAGTTGTCGGCGACGTTCAGCATGGTTTGCATCTGAATCATGGTAGATGTTCCTCCGAACTAAGAACCGAAGAGAGGTGCGCAGCCTTTAGGCGGCCTGTGGTATGCAAACCAGGCATACGCACATCTTCGGAAACGTACAAGTCGTAAGAGCGACTGCTTATTTAGCGCGCTCGACGACCTCGATGAGGCGCCAACGCTTCATCTTGGACATAGGACGGGTCTCCATAACGCGGACGGTATCGCCCACGCCAGCCGTGCACTCCTCGTCGTGAGCGTGCAGCTTCTTGGAGCTGGTCATCATCTTGCCGTACTTGGGGTGACGCTTGCGCTCGGTGATGGTGACGACAATGGTCTTGGCACCGGAGACGGAGGTAACGACACCCGTACGGACCTTACGCGAGTTACGCGAATCAGTCATGTTCTCTCCTTAGGTCCTACTCGGCGACAGCGGACTTCTCCGCTGCGATCTCGCGGGCGCGCTGCTCCGTGAGGACGCGAGCGATGTCCTTCTTCACGGTGTTGACGCGAGCGGTGTTGTCCAGCTGGCTGGTGGCCATCTGGAAACGAAGGTTAAAGAGCTCGGCGCGCATTTCCTTCAGCTTCTCAACGAGCTGAGCGTCCGAGAGCTCACGAATCTCTGCGGGCTTCATTAGTTCTCCTCCTTGGCGGCGGCGGCGTCCTCAGCAGCCCACTTGGCCTCGAGAGCGGCCTCCTCAGCCATCTCCTTCTCGATGCGCTGCTCAGCGTTCTTGGCAGCAACAATCTTGGTCTTGATGGGAAGCTTGTGCTGTGCAAGACGCAGAGCCTCGCGAGCGACCTCCTCGGGCACGCCCTTGACCTCGAACATGATGCGGCCGGGCTTGACGACGGCCACCCACTCCTCGGGGTTACCCTTACCAGAACCCATGCGAGTCTCGGCAGGCTTCTTGGTGATGGGCTTATCGGGGAAGATCGTGATGTAGACACGACCGCCACGCTTCATGTAGCGGGTCATGGCAATACGAGCGGCCTCGATCTGACGGTTGGTGATCCAATGGGCCTCGAGAGCCTGGATACCAAACTCGCCGAAATGCAGCTCGGTATTACCCTTGGCCTGGCCCTTCATGGAGCCACGCTGCACCTTGCGGTGAAGAATACGCTTAGGGGCAAGCACTACTGACCCCTCCTCTCGGAGTTACGACGACGAGGACGGGAAGAGCCCTCGAGTGCAGGGTTGGGAACAGGCTGGCCCGGGAGCTTCTCGCCCAGGTAGATCCAGACCTTCACGCCGCAAGCGCCCATGGTGGTGCTGGCGACAGCCGTGCCGTAGTCGATCTTGGCACGGAGGGTGTGCAGAGGCACGCGACCCTCGCGGTACCACTCACGACGGCCCATCTCGGCACCGCCGAGACGACCGGAGCACTGGATACGGATGCCCTTAGCGCCGGCCTTGCGGGCAGACTGGACAGCCTTGCGCATAGCGCGACGGAAGGCAACGCGGCCCTCGAGCTGCTCGGCGATAGACTGAGCAACGAGGTTGGCGTCGAGCTCGGGGCGCTTGATCTCGACAACGTCGACGGAGAGCTGGCCCTTGGAGACGCCAGCGACCTTCTCGAGCTCGGTGCGGAGGGTATCGATCTCGGCACCCTTCTTACCGATGACAACGCCGGGGCGAGCGGTGAGGATGATGACCTTCACCTTGTCGCCAGCGCGCTCGATCTCGACGCGGGAGACAGCTGCGCGGGAAAGACGCTTCTCGAGGTACTTGCGGATCTCGAGATCGTTACCGAGGGTCTTAGCGTAATCCTTCTCTGCGAACCAGCGGGAGCGCCAGTTCTCGGTGATGCCAAGACGGAAGCCGGTGGGGTAGACTTTCTGACCCATACAGCTTTACGCCTCCTTTCGAGGAGCAACGACGACGGTGATGTGGGAAGTACGCTTCAGAATGCGAGAAGCGGAACCCTTGGCGCGGGGACGGATGCGCTTAAGCGTCGGACCCTCGTCAACATAGGCAGCGGCGACAACCAGGTTGTCGGCACGCAGACCGTTGTTGTTCTCGGCGTTCGCAACGGCGGAACGGAGAACCTTCTCGACATCCACGGCGACGGCGCGGTCGCAGAAGTGGAGGATGTCGAAGGCCTGAGCGACAGGCTTGCGGCGGATCAGATCGACCACCAGGCGGGCCTTGCTGGGGGAAACACGCACGTACTTAGCGACGGCGCGAACCTCGGTGGCCTCAGTTTCAATAGACTTAGTTGCCATTTACGGTTAACCCCCTATTTGGCCTTGTGGCCACGGAACGTACGAGTCGGCGCGAACTCGCCGAGCTTGTGACCAACCATGGACTCGGTAACATACACGGGCACATGCTTGCGGCCGTCGTGGACGGCGATGGTGTGACCAACCATCTCGGGGAAGATGGTGGACGCGCGGGACCAGGTCTTCACGACGTCCTTCTTGCCAGCCTCGTTCATCGCGGTGATACGCGAGAGAAGGCGAGTCTCCACGAACGGGCCCTTTTTGAGACTTCTGCTCATAAGTGCTTTCTCCTAAAACTCGGTATCCGAAATTACTTCTTACGGCGACGAATGATGTGCTGGTTCGAGACCTTCTTCTTCTTGCGCGTACGAAGGCCCTTCGTCGGCTTACCCCAGGGGGTAACAGAGGGACGACCAGAGGTGTGGTTCTTGCCCTCGCCACCGCCGTGCGGGTGGTCGACAGGGTTCATGACGGTACCGCGGACGGTCGGGCGCACGTTCATGTGACGCTTACGGCCGGCCTTGCCGATGACGATGTTGGAGTGATCGGCGTTGCCGACCTCACCGACGGTGGCGCGGCAGGTAACGAGGATGCGGCGCATCTCGGAGGAAGGCATACGGACGATGGCGTACTTGCCCTCCTTACCCATCAGCTGGCAGGAGTTACCGGCGGAACGGGCGATAGCAGCGCCCTTGCCCGGCTGGAACTCAACGGCGTGGATGAGCGTACCGACGGGGATGTCGGCGAGGGGCAGAGCGTTGCCCGGCTTGATGTCGGCGTCAGAACCGGACATGATGGTCTGACCGACCTCGAGGCCCTTGGGGGCCAGGATGTAGCGCTTCTCACCGTCAGCATAGTGCAGCAGAGCGATGCGAGCGGAACGGTTCGGATCGTACTCGATCGTGGCAACCTTGGCGGGCACGCCGTCCTTGTTGCGCTTGAAGTCGATCACGCGGTAACGACGCTTCACGCCGCCGCCCTGGTGGCGGGTGGTGATGCGGCCGTTGTTGTTACGACCGGCCTTCTTGGGCAGGGGCTCGAGAAGAGACTTCTCGGGCTTGGTGCAGGTGATCTCGGAGAAGTCGGAGATCGTCTGCCAACGCCTACCAGCGGAGGTCGGCTTAAGGTGCTTTACAGCCATTACAATCCCTTTCAATAGGAATCCGTTAGCCATCGCAGACAGGGATTCGAGGTTCTGCCTCGGGTGCGATGACACCGGACGTATACACGGTTCCGGGCGTGTCCATTTTATACGCCCAAAACCTTGAGCTCTCGCCTCCCCTTTTTGGGAGGCATGAGCTCACTCAACAGCAGCGAGTCTTAGGCCTGGTTGCCAAAGACCTCGATGGTGTCGCCCTCGGCCAGCGTGACGATGGCCTTCTTCCAAGAACGGGTCTTGCCGGCGACATAGCGCACGCGCTTGGTCTTGGGCTTGACCGTCAGGGTGTTCACGCGAACGACCTTGACGCCGAAGATCTCCTCGACAGCGTCCTTGATCTGATACTTGTTAGCATCCTTGGCGACCTCGAACGTGTACTTGTTCTGCTCCATGCCGGAGAAGGAACGCTCGGACACGATCGGACGGATGATGATCTCGTGGGCGGTCATTTAAGCAAGCACCTCCCCGAAGTGAGCGGCGATGTCGGCGGGCATCAGCACGGCGTTGTTGTTGACGAGATCGTAGGTGTTGGCCTCGTCGGCAGTGATGATGAACGTCTTGGGAATGTTGCGGAACGACAGGTAGGCGTTGACGTCCTCATCGCGAACGATGATGGTCAGACGCTTGCCCTCAAGGCCGAGAGCCTTGAGCATGGCAACGGCAGCCTTGGTGGAAGGCTTCTCGAAGCCGTAGTCGTCGACGAGCAAGAGCTCGCCATCGGCCAGCTTGGCGGACAGCGCGGAGCGCATAGCCAGCTTGACCTCCTTGTTGTTCATACGCTTAGCGTAGGAACGGGGCTTGGGGGCGAAGACAACGCCACCGTGACGCCACTGGGCAGCACGGATGGAACCCTGGCGGGCACGGCCGGTGCCCTTCTGACGCCAAGGCTTCTTGCCGCCACCGGAAACCTCAGAGCGGCCCTTAGCGGACTGGGTGCCCTGACGCCAAGAGGCCATCTGGCACTTGACGATGTGGTGCATAACGTGGATGTTCGGCTCGATGCCGTACACCTCAGCGGCGAGCTCGGCCTCGGCGACCTTCTTGCCCTCGCTGTTCTTTACTTCAAACTTTGCCATTTAAGTGTTCTCCTTGGTATGACGCTGGGCTAAATGGGCTGGGCCCTTAGGCCATACGGATGGCGACGAGACCATTCTTGGCACCCGGGACAGCGCCCTTGACCAAGATGAGGTTCTGCTCGGCATCGATGCGGACAACGGAAAGGTTCTTGACGGTAACGCGCTCGTTACCCATGTGACCGGCCATCTTGACGCCCTTGAGGACGCGCGCAGGATAGGCGCACTGACCGATAGAACCGGGGTGACGCTGGAAGTGAGAACCATGCGTCATAGGACCGCGGCGCTGACCCCAGCGCTTGATGCGACCCTGGAAGCCCTTACCCTTGGAGGTACCGATGACGTCGACCTTCTCGACATCAGCGAAATCAGCGACGGTGACGACCTCGCCGACCTTGTGCTCCTCGCCGTTCTCGACGCGGACCTCACGAAGGAAACGGACAGGCTCGACGCCAGCCTTAGCGAAGTGACCAGCCATGGGCTTGTTCACGTTCTTGGCCTTGATGTCGCCGAAACCGATCTGGACGGCGTCATAGCCGTCGGTTGCCTGAGTTTTAACCTGCGAGACAGCGCAGGGGCCAGCCTGGATGACCGTGACGGGAACGACGTTGTCGTCCTCGTCCCAAACCTGGGTCATGCCAATCTTGCGGCCGAGAATCATGCTGATCAAGATATGATCCCAACTCTCGCGTGGTCTTGGGACAATGCGTACACCACCGAGCGTACGCCCCTAGAGGACCACTACTTACACGATGTGCTCCCCAGCCTTGTATTTCGCCCGGACTACCTGACAACCCTATTAAGCAGGCATTTTGTCCAGCCAGAATACTCCCCTGGTTTCACACAGTTGTTTAGTATACACGGCTGCGGGCGTATCCATCGAGATTCATATTTCACTCACATTGTTTACGCAGGTAAAGTGCGTGGCACGTTCCCAGTGTGCGGCGGAGGGGGCGGGCCTGAGACATATTAAGGTTGCTGCTCTACAGTCCTGCTCACGACGGAGAGCACATTAAGTGCTCTCCTGTTCGTGCGGAACTCGCGACAACCTTAATATGTCTCAGGCCCGCCCCCTCCGCCGCACACTGGGAACGCCACGTTGATGTCTGCTTAACTCTGCTCGCTCAGACTAATGACTTTGTTGGGGGTCCACTATTTGCTGGAGGGTGAACTTACATTGATGAGGCTCGCCTTCTGCTTGTGGCTTTGCCTCATCGAAATCGAAAATCATGATGGCGCAGTTGGGGAGTTTTGCTGGGAGCTCGAAGCCCTCTGGGGCTGCAGCCTTGATGAATTGGCGGCTGGCGCTGCCGTGGCTTACTGCTAGGAGGGTTTCGATATCCTCGGCGCCCATGATATTGGTGAGGGTGTCTACCATGCGCTCCTGCAGGGCATGGCTTCCTTCTCCGCCAAATGGAATCAGGTCCTCGCCGGGGTCCCAGACGTCGGTGGGCAGGGCGTCGTGGGGGCCTTCTTCGAAGGTGCCGTAGCTGCGCTCGATGATGCCTTCGCAGGGCTCGACTGCTGCATCCGGACCGAGGAGTTCGCATGCGACGAGACTTGCCGTGTCCATGGCTCGGCCTAAGGGTGATGAGACTACTTTGTCGGGGACGACGCCATGGACCTTGAGCCATGCGGCGGCTGTCTGTGCCTGTTGACGACCCAAATTGGTGAGCGGTGAATCGCAGCGACCCTGGACGAGCTTTTTGACGTTGAATTCCGTCTGGCCGTGGCGGAGCAGATACAGCTTCTTCATAGTCTCCCCTTCTGTATAACTTGCTTTGCCGGCACAGCCCTACTCGTGGGTATGGCCTACGTAGTCTTCGTCGATCGTAATCTTGGCAATCGACTTGGGATATTCCGATTCGACCCGTTGTGCCAGCTCGTGCTTTACATCTTCGGCACTCATCTGCAGATCCGAGGGACGCACGCAGTCAAAGATCACGTTAGTGTGCGTAGGACCCGGCACACAGCGCAGATCGTGAATCGAGAGGCGGCTATCGATCTGTTGGGCCATGGCGTTAATGCGTAAACGCATGCTCGCCACCTTGGGGTCGTCGGTCACGATGGGGTCGTAATGGAGCGTGACAATCATGCCGTCTTCGTTCCTAAACGCCTGCTCGATGTTATCGAGCGTGTCGTGACTTTCCATCGGGCTGGCCTCGGCCGCCATCTCGGCGTGAGCGCTTGCGAACTTCCTGCCCGGGCCATAGTCGTGGACCATCAAATCGTGAACGCCCAAGACGCCGGGGTAGCTCATGATCTTGCTGCGGATATGCTCGACGAGCTTAGGATCGGGCGTCTGGCCCAAAAGCGGGCTAACCGTATCCTGGATAAGTTCAAAACCGCTCCAGCCAATATAGGCGCCAACGGCAAGGCCGACCCATGCGTCAAGATTGATGTGCGTCACCTGCGAAACAATCGCGCACGCCAGCACGGCGCCCGTGGCAAGGACATCGTTCTTGGAATCTTGCGCAGTCGCATGCAGCGTCTCGGACTCAATGCGATCGCCGAGCTTTTGGTTGAGGGCCGCCATCCAGAGCTTTACGACCATCGAAAGCACGAGAACTGCCACCAGGGCAAGCGAGAACTCGACAGGTTCGGGGTGGATGATGCGCTCAACCGAGGACTTCACCAGCTCAACGCCGATCAGCAGCACGAGCGCCGCCACGACCAGACCCGAGAGATACTCGTAGCGGCCATGTCCGTAAGGATGCTCGGGATCCGCCGGCTTGCTCGCCAGCTTAAAGCCCAGCACGCTCACGATATTCGAGCTGGCATCGGACAGGTTGTTCATGGCATCCGCCACAATCGAAACCGATCCCGACAGCACACCAATTGCGCCCTTCGCAGCACAAAGCGCAACATTAGCGAGAATACACACCATGCCCGTCAACGTGCCCACGCGCGCACGGTCGCCCTGCGCGCGCTTAACAATCCACTCGACCATCTACATCCGCCCCCACGGTACTGCCTATATATCTATTGCTCAAACGGATTGTAGTGTAGCCACTTTGTCCTTCAGATACAAAAAGGCCGCAACCCACACGGGCCACGGCCTTGGAATATGACAAAGGAATCGTCCTTTTGTCACACAGGTTTATGCGCTTGCTTCAGCAGCGCTCGCCACTGTTTCGGGCGAATCGGCTTCGTCTTCTGCCACCTGCCCCTTCGTCGGTACCACGCCAAAGCAGTAGCTCAGCGCCGCAGACACCGCAAATGCCACACCGCCGGCAGCGCAGCACCACAGCAGGTTCGAGATGCCGCCCGTGGCAAAGCCAATGACCATGAGGACATTCATCATGCCGATGGTATAGGCCGTAACGTGGCCCACGGCCGCAACAAGGCCTCCGACGGCGCCGCCAATGGCCATGCACGTCAGGCACCTGCCATATTTAAAGCCGCAACCGTACAGCGCCGGCTCGCTTACGCCGCCAAGAACACCCGAGATTGAATAGCCCAGCATGAGCGCCTTCTCGTCCTTATCCGCAACGCGAAGCGACGCGCCAAAGGGCATGCCCCAAACGGCGAACGTTGCCATCGTCGCGGCGATCAGGATGCACGAATCCGTTCCCACACTCATAAACTGCGCATAGGCGAGCGATAGGACAACGTTGCTGACGCCGGCGATCTTTAGGAACTCCCAGCCCGCGGCAAGCCCCATGAGCGTGAGCAGCGACACGATGCCACCGGAATTGCCAAGCATAAACATAAGCTGGCCCAACAGCATGCCCAGATAGCTGCCCGCCGGCGCCGTAATACACAGCGAAACCGGAACCATGACAAGCATGGTCGCAAACGGGACGAACGAAAACGCCACGGCCTTAGGGATAACGCGCTTAAAGAAACACTCCACTCGCCATAGCACGGGCACCGAGATGAGAACCGGAATAACAGTCGTCGTGTAATCGTTGACCGGCGCAGGAAGCAGACCATACACGGAAGTCATCGATGCCCCCGTCGTCGATGCGGCATCGACAAGCTTAAGCAGATCGGGCGCAATCAATACGCCGCCCAGCATCATGCCCAGCTGCTCCGAGCAACCGAGCTGGCGGGCGGCCGCCCAACCAAGATAAATGGGCAAAAAGTAGTAGCCGGCGTTATAGAGCCAACTGTAGAACAGGCGATAGATTTCGGAATCGGCAGACCACAGGCCCAGCATGCCTTCGCCCATAATGACGGCGACGGTGCGGAACAACGCCGCGCAGACAATAAAGGGCAGCGCCGACATCATGCTTTTGGACAGATAGTCCACCACGGCCATGGCGTTTGATGAAACCGTCGTTGTAAACGAGGTTCTAGAAACTTGTGACATGGAACGCCTTTCCCAATGTGACATGCGGGCCGTCCCTTTGTCACATCGTGCGGTACTGACCGATTGCGCGGTACTTTTGGTAGCGGAGGTTTGTGAGGGTCGCGTCGTCGAGCCGCCCAAGCGTATCGAAGGCATCAAATGCCGAGGACATGACGGCACCGGCGATCTCCTCATGCGACAGGCCCTTATCGTCAACAATGCCGTCGATGATACCGAGCGCCAGCAGATCGGGGGCCGTGAGCTTAAGCGCCTTGGCGGCCTCATTCGCGCGCTCGGTATCCTTCCACAGGATCGACGCACAGGCCTCGGGGCTCACGACCGAATAGGCCGAGCTCGAGAGCATCAGGATGCGGTCGGCCACGGACAGCGCCAGCGCGCCACCAGAGCCGCCCTCGCCTGTCACCACCGAGACAATCGGCGTCTTAAGGCCGCTCATCTCCATGAGGTTCTGGGCAATCGCCTCACCCTGGCCGCGTTCCTCGGCACCGATACCGCAAAACGCGCCCGAAGTATCGACCAGGCACAGAACCGGTCGACCAAACTTTTCGGCCTGGCGCATAAGGCGACGCGCTTTGCGGTAGCCCTCGGGATGTGCCATACCAAAGTTGCGACGCATGCGCTCTTTGGTCGTGGTGCCGCGCTCGATGGCGATGACCGTTACGGGGCGTCCGTCTTTCCAGCCAATGCCAGCCACCACAGCAGCGTCGTCGCCAAAGTAGCGGTCGCCGTGCAGCTCCACAAATCCATCCAGGCCCAGCGAGATCATCTCGCCTGCCGTGGCGCGATCTGCCGAGCGGGTCTGCTTGACAATCTCGAGCGCGGTTTTTGGTGCGGCCGAGCGCTTGAACAAGTGTCCCAGCTTTTTGCCGCGGCGACCCATATGCACGATCTCATGCGGTGCCCCCAGGCCGGGCGCGTGCCCTTCGTGCAGCGCCAGCAGCTCGCCTACCGTGAGCGCAATCTCGCCACGCGGAACAACGGCATCGCAAAAGCCGTGCTCCAGCAAAAACTCGGAGCGCTGGAATCCCTTGGGCAGGCGCTTGTGCATGTTCTGCTCGATCACGCGCGGGCCGGCAAATGCCGTCAGGGCATCGGGCTCGGCCAGGATAATGTCGCCCTCCATGGCAAAACTCGCGGTTACGCCTCCGGTCGTGGGGTCGGTGAGCACCGTGATATACAGGCCGCCCGCCTCGCTGTGGCGCCTAACCGCCGCAGAAATCTTGGCCATCTGCATAAGCGATGTCACGCCCTCTTGCATGCGCGCACCGCCCGAAACGGTAAAGCCGACAACTGGCAATCCAAGCTCGGTCGCTCGCTCAAATGTGCGACAGATCTTCTCGCCCACCACGGAACCCATCGAGCCCATCATAAAGTTGGCGTCCATAAAGAAGAGCGCCGTATCGCAACCGCAGATTTTGCCTCTACCGCACACAACAGCATCGCGCTCGCCCGAACGCTCGCTCACGCTCTTGAGCTTGTCGGCATAACCGGGAAACGAGAGGAAGTCCTCCGACGCCAGATTGGCATCCCATTCCTCAAACGTGCCCTCGTCAACCGTCATGCGCATGCGCGCGCGACCGCTCACGCGAAAGTGTTTTCCGCAACGAGGGCAGACCTCGAGGTTGTCGTGCAGACGCGCCTCATCGATCACGCGGCGGCACTCCGGGCACTTGATAAACACATGGCGCGCGGGAAACTCGGCGCACGACTCGGTCATCGGTCCCTCGAGGACGTTGACCGTCTTCGCTTTTCTATTCATCAGCATAGAGATGCCCCATCAGATCGGTGTGATACATGCCCGACAAGAACTCGTCGTTTGCCAGCACGTCGAGCTGAAGCTCGCTGTTTTCGCTCACGCCCTCAATCACGAGCTCGCCCAGGGCCGATCGCATCTTGCGAATGGCGCCGTCACGCGTGGGCGCACACACGATGAGCTTGCCAAGCATGGAGTCGTAGTACGGCGGAACTTTCGCACCGGTAAACATGGCGGAATCCCAGCGCACGCGCGGACCACCCGGCACACGCAACGCGGTGACCGTTCCGCATGACGGCAGAAAGTCCGGCGTTTCGGCATTGATGCGGCACTCCATGGCGTGGTTGCGGACCGGCATGTCCTCCTGCTCAAAGGGCAGAGGCTGGCCGGCTGCCACGCGCAGCTGCCACTTGACCAAGTCGGTATCGGTCACAAACTCCGTAACCGGATGCTCCACCTGCAAGCGCGTGTTCATTTCCATAAAGTAGAAATTGCCGTCGTCCGAATACAGGAACTCGATGGTACCGGCTCCTTCGTAGCCGACGGCACGAGCCAGGTCACGCGCTGCCTTGTGCATGCGAGCACGAATGTCGTCGTGTCCGTCGAGGCACGGCGCGGGGCTCTCCTCGATTAGCTTTTGGTTGCGCCGCTGCACCGAGCACTCGCGCTCGCCGAGCGAAAACACATGGCCCTGCTTATCGGCCATAATCTGCACCTCAACGTGGTGCGCCGGCGCGACGAACTTCTCCATGTAGCACTCGCCGTCGCCAAAAACGGCCTCGCCCTCGGCACGCGCCTCGATGAACGCCTTTGCCGCATCTTCCACGCGATCGACCTTGCGAATGCCGCGACCGCCGCCACCTGCACGCGCCTTAATGAGCACGGGGCAGCCAATGCGCTCGGCCTCGGCCGTTGCCTCCTCGGGGCTTTTGAGCAAATTGCAGCCCGGCACGATGGGCACGCCCGCCGCGGCAGCCGTTCGACGCGCGGCGTCCTTATCGCCCATGCTGTCGATCACCTCGGCCGAAGGACCGACAAACGCCAGGCCATACTTGTCGCAGTCGCGCACGAAGCTCGCCTTCTCGGAGAAAAAGCCATAGCCGGGATGAATTGCCTTAGCTCCCGACTTTACGGCACAGGTGAGCACGGCATCGTCGTTGAGGTAGCTCTCGGCAAGACGCGGGCCACCGATGCAATACGCCTCGTCGGCAAGCTGCACGTGCAGCGCGTCCGCATCGGCCGTGGAATAGACGGCGACGGTCTTGATGCCCATATCGCGGCACGCGCGGATAACACGGACCGCGACTTCGCCACGGTTGGCAATGAGCACTTTGTCGAACATGAAGCCTTCCTTAACTTTCGTGCATGAGTGCAAAGGACATATCGGCGCGGCAGCAAACCTCACCGTTGACGCTCGCAGTACCCGTCGCAAAGCGGAACGGCCCGCGCGCACGCGTGATGGTGCACACCAGATCAACCGTGTCGCCCGGGCGCACCGGACGCTTAAAGCGCACCTTATCGAGGCTCGTATAGAACGGCGTCGCGCCGCGCGCCTCCTCATCGCCCATCAGCAGCACGCAGCAGTTCTGGGCGAGCATCTCGCACTGAATCACGCCGGGGACGACCGGGTTTCCCGGAAAATGCCCCTGCAAAAAGTACTCGTCGCCCGTGATCGTGATCTTGCCGTGGGCCTCGTCGCCCACCAGCTCGGCCTCGTCGAGCAAAAGCATCGGCTCGCGATGCGGTAACAGCTTCTTGAGCTCTTCTTTGTTCATGGATATCACCTATCCGATCCTCATGAGGCAGCTGCCGAACTCCACGAGGTCGCCGTCGGCCACGCAGATCTCGAGCACCTCGCCATCCGCCTCTGCCGTCACCTCGTTGAGAACCTTCATGGCCTCGATGATGCAAAGGGTCTCGCCAGCCTTGACCTTGGAGCCCACGTGCACAAACGGTTCGTCGCCCGGCGCCGGGGCAGCATAGAAAACGCCGACCATGGGAGCGGTCACCTCGGTGCCCTTGGGCTCCGGTGCGGCGGCAGGTGTCTGCGCGGCGGGCTCCGGTGCGGCAGGCGCGACTGTGGGAGCTGCAACTGGAGCGGCCATAGCGCTCGGCATGGGCATGGGCACGGCAACCGGCTGTGCGGCGCTCGCGCGCTCGAGTTCGACCGCGGTGCCATCGGGCTCCTCAACGCGCACGCGCGTGAGGCCGCGGTCCTCCATAACATCGGCTATCTCGGCAAGTCTTTTGGAATCCATGCTCTAGCTCCTCGTATATCTACGCAGCGCGATGGCGGCGTTGTGTCCGCCAAAGCCCAGGTTGGTCGAAAGCGCCCAGGTAAGGTCGGCGCGAACTGCGCGATTGGGCGTGTAGTCAAGATCGCAGGCGGGATCGGGCGTGTGGTAGTTAATGGTCGGCGGCACCACGCCCTGCTCGAGCGCCATGGCGCAGGCCATGACCTCGATGGCGCCCGTGGCACCGATCATGTGGCCGGTCATCGACTTAGTCGACGAGACGTGCGCGGCGCGCGCCGCGTCCTCGCCGAGCGCACGCTTAATGCCCGCCGTCTCGGACGAATCGTTGAACTTGGTAGATGTGCCGTGGGCATTGATGTAGAGACCCTCGGAAGGCCTGACGTCGCCCTCGGTCACCGCCAGCGATATCGCGCGGGCAATGCCGGCAGCCTCGGGATCAGGGCTCGTGATGTGATAGGCATCATCGGTGTTGCCGTAGCCCACGACCTCGGCATAAATGTGCGCACCGCGCGCCTGTGCATGCTCCATGCTCTCGAGTACGAGCACGCAGGCACCCTCGCCCATCACAAAGCCGTCGCGGTCTGCATCGAACGGACGGCAGGCCGTCGCGGGATCGGGGTTGGTGGTCAATGCGCGGCAGGATGTAAAGCCCGCAACGGCATCGGGGATAATGGCCGCCTCGGCGCCGCCCGCGAGGATCGCGTCGGCATAGCCGTGCTTGATGGCGCGGAACGCCTCGCCCACCGCATGGGCCGAGGTTGCGCACGCGGTCACCACGGGCAGGGTCGGGCCCTTTGCCTTGTGGCGGATTGCGATATTGCCCGATGCCATGTTGGGGATCATCATCGCGATCATATAGGGCGATGCGCGGCGGGGCCCACGTTCGGCAATCGTATGGACGTTGTCGACGAGCGTCGTCATGCCGCCCACGCCCGAGCCCACGTAGACGCCCAGGCGCTCGCGATCGATGGCGCCTTCGACATCAAAGCCCGCATCGTGCATGGCTTCGTCCGAAGCCGCCATCGCAAACTGAACGCAGGGGTCGAGATGCTTGGCGTCACGCTTGCCAAAGTACTCGTTGCCGTCAAAGCCCTTGACCTCGGCTGCCACCTTGACGGCAAACGCATCGGTATCGAAGTGCGTGATCGGGCCGATGCCGCACGTGCCGGCGCACATGGCCGCCCAGGTGGCAAGCGCGGTGTTGCCGAGCGGCGACACGGCACCGATACCGGTGATTGCAACTCTCTGTTCCATCATGGTCTCCTCATCCAAGCCGTTCTTCGGCCCTGGTTTCTACATCGCCATTCCGCCGTCGACGCGTACGACTTCGCCCGTAATGTAGGCAGCCGCGTCGCTCGCCAAAAAGCGCACCACGCCGGCCACTTCCTCGGGACGCGCCATGCGCCTCAGGGGAATCTGCTCCTCGCACGCCGCACGCACCTTATCCGATAGCTTTGCCGTCATATCGGTCTCGACAAACCCGGGTGCGACCGCGTTCACTCGTACGCCGCGGGGCGCGAGCTCGCGCGCCACCGCCTTGGTCAGGCCGATCACGCCCGCCTTGGAGGCAGCGTAGTTGGCCTGCCCGGCATTGCCCATCAGGCCCACGACCGAGCTCATGTTGACGACGCAGCCGCCGCGCTGACGCATAAAGGTCTTGGTGAGTGCGCGCGTCGTGTTAAACGTTCCTTTAAGATTGACATCGAGCACGCGATCGAAGGCGTCATCGCCCATGCGCATGAGCAGGCCATCGCGGGTGATGCCAGCGTTGTTGACGAGCGCCCAAATGGAGCCAAAGTCGTTGAGGACCGCTTCCACGCACGCGTTGACGGCAGCGGGGTCGGCCACGTCGCATTGATATGCGCGTGCCGCGGCGCCAGCCGCCTCGCAGGCTTCGCACGTCTCGCGCGCCGCATCGACGCTTCCGGCATAGACGACGGCGATATCGTAGCCGTCCTCCGCCAGACCGACAGCGCAGGCGCGGCCGATACCCCGCGAGCCGCCCGTGACCAGTGCCACGCGACGTGAGTCGTTGCGCTCGAGCGTGCCGTTGTTCAAGTTGCCCATGTCATTCCTTTCGGGTTACAGCCCTGTGGACTATGCGAGCTCGTCGGCAATAGCTGCGACCTGCTCGGCCGTTTCGCACGAATACACGCGAACGTCGCTCAACGTACGCTTGACCAGGCCAGACAGCGTTTTGCCAGGGCCAACCTCAATAAACGTGTCGATACCCTGATCCTGCAGAGTGTGCAGCGTGTCGACCCAACGCACGGCATGGCTCACCTGGTTGGCCAAGACATCCGATGCCGCTCGCGGGTCCGCCGGATAGGGCGCCGCCGTCATATTTGCCATAACAGGAATGAGCAACGGGGACGGCGCGTGACCGGCATCGATATATGCAGCAAGGCCACAGGTCGCCTCGGCCATATAGGGGCTATGGAATGCACCCGACACCGCGACCTTCATGGCCCGGCCACCAGCCTCTTTTACCAGGACGTCGAGGGTCTGCAACGCATCGGGCGCTCCGGCCACAACCGTCTGCTGGGGGCTGTTGTAGTTGACCGGCCAGCAGTCCTCGCCTGCCTGTTTTGCCAGGCCCTCAACTTGCGCCGCATCGAGCTTGATGACGGCGCGCATGCCGCCGGGGTGACGCTCAGCCGCCGTGGCCATAAGCGCCGCGCGCTCGCACACGAGCTCAAAGCCCGCTCGCGTATCGAATGCCCCCGCAAAGGTGAGCGCGGCGACCTCGCCCAGCGAGAATCCCGCACAGGCGGCAGGCACCACGCCGCGCTCGCGCAGGGCGGTAGCCGCTGCCAAGTCGTGCACGAACACGCAAGGCTGTGTGTTCTCGGTCTGCGAGAGTTCCTCCTTGGAGGCGCTCCGGCACTGCTCACTGGTTCCCGGACGCACCTCATCGGCAATGACGAACACCTCGGCAGCCGCCGGCGATGTCTCGATCAAGTCGACGCCCATCGCGGGGTGCTGGGCACCCTGGCCGGCAAACAAAAACGCTACGCCACCCATGCGCACGCACCCTTCAGGACGTGCTCGGCGCCATCGACCAGGTCGTCAACGATTTCGCGTGCGCTCTGGCGCTCGTTGACCATGCCGGCAATCTGCCCACACAGATACGAACCCTCTTCGTAATTACCATCCTTTGCAGCCTTGCGAAGAGCGCCCGTACCCATGGCCCCGAGCTCCTCGGCACTTGCGCCCGCTGCCTCACTTTTGGCGTAGGCATTGGTGAAGGGGCTCTTAAGCGCACGCACCGGATGTCCCGTCGAACGGCCAGTCGCGCGCGTCGAGGTGTCTCCCGCCTTGAGCACCAGCTCTTTGTACTGCTCAGAAACAGTGCATTCGTTTGCAACGAGGAAGCGTGTACCCACCTGGACGCCGGCGGCACCGAGCATAAAGGCCGCTGCCACGCCGCGACCATCGGCGATACCGCCAGCTGCCACAACGGGGATATCGACCGCGTCGACAACCTGCGGAACGAGCGCCATCGTCGATGTCTCGCCAATATGTCCACCAGATTCAGTGCCTTCGGCAACCACGGCGGCGGCCCCGCGACGCGCCACGAGACGCGCCAGCGCCACCGAGGCAACGACCGGGATGACCTTGATGCCCGCATCGTTCCAAGCTTTCATGTACTTGGTGGGATTACCGGCACCCGTCACGACGACCGGCACTCGCTCGTCAATCACGACCTGCGCGACCTCGTCGGCAAACGGGCTCATGAGCATGACGTTGACGCCAAAGGGTTTATCCGTCCTGGCGCGCAGCTCGTGAATCTGGTCGCGCAGCCAGTTGGCGTCGGCGTTCATGGCCGCGATGATGCCTAAGCCACCCGTCTCGGACACTGCGGACGCCAGCGAGGCATCGGCAATCCAGGCCATACCGCCCTGGAACACGGGCTTTTCGATGCCGAGCAGATCGCAGAGAGGAGTCTTGAGCATCTCTACTTCTCCAATGCCGCCTCGACCGTATCGGCGAACTCGCCGACCGTCTTGGGGTTCTCCTCGGTATCGAGCTGGATGCCAAACTCGTCCTCGACGGCAACGAGGATCTCGACGGTGCCCAGGCTGTCGAGACCAATCTCCTCGAGCGTGGACTCGGGCTTCATCTCGACATCGTCAAGACCGGCGGTCTCGCGGATAACGTCGCAAACGCGCTCGAAGGTCTTCTGATCTGCCATGGTAGTTCTCCTTTGGTTGTGCCCTAGGGCGTTTTATTTCCTATGTGCGACTACTTCCAACGAAGCAGATAGCCACCTATATCCAGACCGGCGCCAAATCCAACCAAGGCGATGGTGTCGCCTGTGTGAAGTGCACCGGCGTTTGCCAGCCGGTCGAGGGCAAGCGGAATGCATGCGCTCGAAATGTTGCCGGTCTCGCGCAACGTGCGAACCACGCGCTCGTCCGGCACGCCCAGGCGCTTGACCGCCTGGCTCAGGATTCGTTCGTTAGCCTGATGGAATACAAAATGATCGATGTCTTCGACCAAAATGCCCGCATCGATCGCAAGCTTATGGACCGTGTCGCAGATGGCGTTGACGCCGAACTTGAACACGCGGCGGCCATTCATGGACAGCACGCTCGCGCTATCTGCGGAAGCCTTAAACGGCGAGGTACCGACCAGACCGGGAACGCGCAACGTCTCGACGTCGGGCGCCGTCGAAAGCTCAACGGCAAGGGGACTGTCTCCCCCAGCCTCAATCACTGCGGCGCCTGCCCCATCGCCAAAGAGCACGCAGGTGGCACGGTCGGTCCAGTCGAGCGCGCGCGTCATCTGCTCGGCAGCAACGACAAGCACGCGCTCGGCGCGACCGCGGGCGATATAGCCCTCGGCGACATCGAGCGCAAATACGAAGCCGGCACAAGCCGCCGAGACATCGAAGGCAGGGCACGTCGCGCCCAGACGCTCAGCAACAGCACACGCCTCAGCGGGAACAAGGTGGTCACCCGTCGTCGTCGAACAGACGATCAGATCCAGCTGGCTCGCGTCGATTCCGGACACCTGGAGTGCCCGCTCACTCGCCGCTACGGCAAGGTCGTCAAGTGACTCGGTGGTGCAGACGTGGCGGCTCTTGATACCCGTGCGGGTAAAAATCCACTCATCCGAGGTATCGAGGAACTCAGACAGCTCGTCATTGGAAACGCTGCGTTCAGGAAGCGCCGAGCCTGTTCCAAGAATCGTGAAACCCATCACTAACCTCCTTTGAGTTGTTGACGTGTTTACATCGACCAAGAGAGGATAACGCATTTCAGTCTTTGTTGACGTATTAACATTAAATTGTCCAAATGCGACAAAGGCTTCACATTGTGTCTATCTCTCGACACCATTGCGTCATTCACTTATTCAATAAGGAGGTAGCAGCCGCTATGGATGCCCAATTAACGATTGTCGACGTAACCGGATCGACCAACGATGACCTGCTCGAGGCAGGAAAACAGGGTGCGCCGCACGGCACAGGACTTGCCGCCCGCGCGCAAACGGCAGGACGCGGCCGGCGCGGCCACAAGTGGGATTCAACCGCCGGCAACCTATTGCTTTCGATTGTCCTGCGTCCATGCGTTAATCCCGCAAAGTACTCTGGTCTTGCCGACGTCAGCGGCCTAGTGGTGCTCGAAGCACTCGAAAAGCAAGGTCTTGCAAACGAGATTGGCCTCAAATGGCCCAACGACCTGGTCGCGCGAGGACGCAAACTCGGCGGCATTCTGGTCGAGGCCGCACGCGATAACGAAGGCAAACCTTTCGCCGTCTGCGGCATTGGTGTCAACGTAAACTACACGCCCCAAGAGGTGCCCGATGGCGGCCTGGCGGCAATTGGCCTCTCGGACCTCAACGAGAGCGTTCCCGCCGTCGACATGCTCCTCGATGAGGTCTATCACGCAGTTATAGACGCTGTAGATACCTGGGCAGAGCGCCTCAACGCCAAGGAAGAAGACGCCGGTCCGCTCGCGCCCGTCCACGACGAATATATCGCTCACCTCAATTGGATCGGGAAGCACGTTATCGCCCGCTCCCCCGCTGGAGACGAGCTGGCACGAGGCATATTTAGAACGGTCGACGATTGCGGCCGCGCATGCATTGAGACCGAGAGCGGCTTGTGCGTCTTCCACTTCGAAGAAGCATCCTTGCGCCCCCTGAGCGAATAGGGCGCCGCAGCCGCCGGCTCGGCAGACGAATTCGCTATCCCAAAATCTAAACTCAAAACAAAAGGGCCCCGCTACCGTAACGGCAGCGGGGCCCTTTAAGCTATGAGCGATATCGCTTAGAGCTTGATGTCGATGTCGACGCCAGCGGGGAGGTCGAGACGCATGAGCGAATCAACGGTGCCCGAGGTGGGGTCGAGGATGTCGATGAGGCGCTTGTGGGTGCGCATCTCGAACTGCTCACGGGAGTCCTTGTTCACGTGCGGCGAGCGGATAACCGTGTACAGGTTGCGCTCGGTGGGCAGGGGGACAGGACCGGAAACGCGAGCGCCGGTCTTCTGAGCGGTCTCGACGATGAGCTTCGCGGACTGATCGACGACCTCGTGATCATAGCCCTTGAGGCGAATGCGGATCTTCTGGGTAGCCAACTTAAACCTCCAAAGAGTGCGAGAGATGTTCTCGCGGATTACGTAACAGGGAGCTCGAACTTAGGCGTTCTTGCTCATGACCTCGTCCACGATGGACTTGGGCGCGGGCTCATAAGAGTCGAACTGCATCGTGTAGGATGCACGGCCCTGGGTCTGGGAGCGAAGGTCGGTAGCGTAACCGAACATCTCGCCCAGCGGCACCTTGGCACGGATGAGCTTGCTGTTCTTGCGATCCTCCATGCCCTCGATCTTGCCGCGGCGACCGGAGAGGTTGCCCATAACGTCGCCCATGTACTGCTCAGGGGTCTCGACCTCGACAGCCATGATCGGCTCGAGCAGCTGCGGATCGGACTTCTTGAGGGCGTCCTTGATAGCCATGGAACCGGCGATCTTGAAGGCGGCCTCGGAGGAGTCGACCTCGTGGTAAGAACCGTCGAACAGGGTGACCTTAACGTCGAGGACCGGGAAGCCGGCGATAACACCGGTGTTCAGGGCCTCCTGGATGCCCTTGTCGATGGACGGGATGTACTCCTTGGGCACGACGCCGCCGACGATAGCGTTGACGAACTCGTAGCCGAAGCCCTCCTCCATCTTCTCGAGCTTGATGACGGCGTGGCCGTACTGACCGCGACCGCCGGACTGACGGACGAACTTGCCCTCAGCCTTCTCGACGTCGTGACCAGCGGTCTCGCGGTAGGCAACCTGGGGCTTACCAACGTTAGCGTCAACCTTGAACTCGCGGAGCAGACGGTCGACGATGATCTCGAGGTGCAGCTCGCCCATGCCGGCGATGATGGTCTGGCCGGTCTCGTGGTTGGTGGACACCTGGAAGGTCGGGTCCTCCTCGGCGAGCTTGGTCAGAGCCAGGGACATCTTGTCCTGCTCGGCCTTGGTCTTGGGCTCGATGGCAACGTCGATAACGGGCTTAGCGAACTCGATCTTCTCGAGGACGATCTCCTTGCCCTCGGCGCACAGGGTGTCACCGGTGGTGGAGTTCTTGAAGCCGACGCAAGCGACGATGTCGCCAGCGGCAGCGTCGTCACGGTCGATACGCTCGGCGGCGTTCATCTCGAGGATGCGGCCGAGGCGCTCGCGCTGACCGTTGGAAGCGTTGACCACGTAGGAGCCGGACTCGGCGCGGCCGGAGTAAACGCGGACATAGGTGAGCTTACCGACGAACGGGTCGGTCATGATCTTGAAGACCAGGCCGGAGAAGGGCTCGTCGAAGGAAGGATGACGCTGGATCTCCTCGCCGGTGTCCGGATCGGTACCGGTAACGGCCTCAACGTCGAGCGGGCTGGGCAGGTAGTCGACGACAGCGTCGAGCAGCTCCTGAACGCCCTTGTTCTTGTAGGCGGAGCCCACGAAGACGAGGTTGAGCTCGTTGGCCAGAACGCCCTTGCGCAGAGCGGCCTTGAGCTCCTCGACGGTGAAGTCCTCCTCCATGAGGATCTTCTCCATGAGCTCATCGTCAAAGCTGGCAGCAGCGTCGAGGAGCTCCTCGCGCTTGGTGGCAGCGATGTCGGCGAACTCAGCCGGGATCTCGTCCATCGGCTCGGGGTAGGTCATACCCTTCTCGTCGGCCTTGAAGTCCCATGCAGTCATGGTGACCAGGTCGATGACGCCCCAGAAGTTGTCCTCGGCGCCCATTGGGACCTGAGCGGCCACGGCGTTAGCGTCGAGACGATCCTTCATGGTCTCGATAGCGTTGAAGAAGTCAGCGCCCACGCGGTCATACTTGTTGATGAAGGCGATGCGGGGAACGTTGAAGGTAGAAGCCTGACGCCAAACGGTCTCAGACTGGGGCTGAACGCCGGCAACGGCGTCGAAGACGGCGACAGCGCCATCGAGGACGCGCAGGCAGCGCTCGACCTCGGCGGTGAAGTCAACGTGGCCCGGGGTGTCGATGATCTGGATGCGGTAGTCCTTACCGTCCTTGTTCCAGAAGCACGTGGTAGCAGCGGAGGTAATGGTTACGCCGCGCTCCTGCTCCTGAACCATCCAGTCCATGGTGGCAGCGCCCTCATGGACCTCACCGATCTTGTGGGTCTTACCGGTGTAGTAAAGAATACGCTCGGTCGTGGTGGTCTTACCGGCATCGATGTGGGCCATGATGCCGATGTTACGGGTATCGGAAAGCTTGTACTTAGGCTTAGCCATGTTAGTTCCTTACCTTAACTTACCAACGATAGTGAGAGAACGCGCGGTTGGCCTCGGCCATCTTAAAGACGTCCTCACGCTTCTTGACGGAAGCGCCCAGGCCGTTGGAAGCGTCGAGGATCTCGTTGGCGAGACGCTCGGCCATGGTCTTCTCCTTGCGAGCGCGGGAGAAGTTGACGATCCAGCGGATACCCAGAGCGGTGGAACGACGGGAGTTGACCTCCATCGGGACCTGATAGGTAGCGCCACCGACACGCTTGGGCTTAACCTCGAGCGTGGGCTTGACGTTGTCCATAGCCTTCTTGAAGGTAGCGAGAGCGTCGCCACCCTCGGACTTCTCGGCAACGATCTCGAAAGCGGTGTAAACGATGCGCTCAGCGGTGGCCTTCTTGCCGTCAAGAAGGACCTTGTTGATGAGCTGAGTCACCAGGCGGTTGTTGTAAACGGCGTCAGGCTGAACCTCACGACGATTAGCTGCTGCACGACGCGGCATGTGAAATCTCCTTAAGTGTCTACCGTGCGGCGCTTAGGCGGCACACGGCGAAAGTATCAAAACGTTATCTGGCTTATTTAGCCTTGGGGCGCTTAGCACCGTACTTGGAACGGGCCTGCATACGGTTCTGGACCGGAGCAGCGTCGTAGGCGCCACGGATGACGTGATAACGGACACCAGGGAGGTCACGGACACGACCGCCGCGGACGAGCACGATGGAGTGCTCCTGCAGGTTGTGGCCCTCACCCGGGATGTAAGCAGTAACTTCGATGCCGTTGACAAGGCGAACACGGGCAACCTTACGAAGAGCCGAGTTCGGCTTCTTGGGGCTCGTGGTGAAGACGCGGGTGCACACGCCGCGCTTCTGGGAGTTGTGCTGCAGAGCAGCGTTCTTGGACTTCTTGGGCACGGAACGACGGCCCTGGCGAACCAGCTGGTTAATAGTAGGCAAAGCGTACTCCTTCTCGAATGATTCCAGCTTTCTGTAAAGTGCAACGGCTTGAAACGAGGGGTCAGCATCCCCCTACGAAACACGCAGTTCGATAGGATACGTGCCGTTAGCTGTGCCGTCAACAGACCACGCCGCCGGGCGTATCCCAAAATTGGCATATTTCCGCAAACCCTACACAAAAGGAATCCCCTCCTGTGCGCGGGGGCGGATTCCCGGCCCGGGCGGCCCGCTGTTTAAGTTTGCTGCTCTACAGTCCTGCGCAAGACGGAAAGCACATTAAGTGCTTTCCTTTGCGTGCGGAACTCGCGACAAACTTAAACAGCGGGCCGCCCAGACCGGGAATCCGACGTGCTTGTCGGGGCAACGTTCCCTTCCAAATAGGGACAGGTTTATTTTGGTCGGTTTTATCTGGGGAAACGTCGCGCTCCAGCGGTGATCTGCTCTCATCTGTCGCATGGAAATCGGCGGCGTTTCCATTTAACGCAAAAGAGGCCGCTTCCCCTAGTAGGAAGCGACCCCAAATCTTACGAATAGACGATGGTAAAGGGCTCTTTCGTTTCGGTCTCCCCTGTTGATGTATACCTCACAATTTCAAGGGTTACCGAGACAACTTGATCGACATCAATCAACTTCGTTGGCACCCAGATGTTCTCTCCGCTATTGCGCCCATAAGAAAAATATAAGTTGAACACCCCTGCGTCGTCATCTTCGATAATCTGCTCCGATCCATCCTTGTAGCTGACGGTCAGCTTATTATCAACTGCTTCATAGCCCAAATCATCGATGTGCGTCTGGATGGAAAACGGGCTAATCTCAAGAGGCGAGTCACCGGAGCGGAGTTCCTTTGTATCGACGTACGCTCCAATATTGAACTCGGGTGTCGACGCCTCAAACCGCCTCGCACTCTCACCTTCACCCTCGGTCCAATGGATATTCCAGGTGACAGCATGTTGCAAATCTCGCTCGCGATCCATAGCGGCAAAGTACATCGTGCCATTAATGACAGTATCGCTTGATGTGTCCTTATCAATTGTGCTGCGTGTGTCAGGCCATTCCTCGCCGAACTTCATATCGGGCGTGCCGATGCCCTGCTCTTCTTCACCATAGAGAACAAGTTCGCCAATCTCTGCTGCCGGCTTGTAGTAGTTAACACCATTTGGATTGGACAACGTAAACGTCACGGCACCGCAACCGTTTTTATCGATAGCCATATCATGAATGTCGAGTGTATAGCCGTTGCCCTCGACGGACAGATTGACCTTCTGTACTGAACCCTCCAAGCTTTGGGGCGCGATGCCATCACCGAACTCTCTGGTGTAGGTATATTTAGTTCCCGATGAGCCTCCGTTGGTCCAGGTAATGGAATCCCCGTTGCCGTGGTTTCCCCAAGCTGAGGCAAAATAGCTGGAATTGACAACGGCGTAGGCGACTCCTCCGGTCGCCAGCACTCCGGCAAGACATCCGATTACGGCAACATACAGAGGCTTCGCGTGACCCTTTCGATGAAGCGGCTCACCCGCAGCGGTATTAAGGACGCGATCTGCAAGATCGCTATCAGCTTGGACGGACTCGAAAGCCTGCTTGATTTGGTTGGATTTCACGGTCGCCCTCCTCTAGGATGAACTTGAGCTTCGATCGACCGCGAGCTAAACGCGTTCGAACGGTCGCGGCCGGCACATGCAGTAACTCGGCAATCTCTGAAGTCGAAAAGCCCAGATAGTAATAGAGCACGATGGGAACACGGAATCGCTCCGGAAGTCGCATAACGTCTGACAAGACCGCCTTGGTCTCATCCTGCGCCGCCGAAAGCGAATCGGTCAGACTTTCAATATCCTCCACGCGTCTCCACGGCTTTCGAAAGAGCGATTTGCATTCATTGATCGTGACCCGGATAAGCCATCGACGAAGATGTTCCCAACTTTCAAAATGTCCATCGCTTTTAAACAGCTTAAGAAAGACATCCTGGGCAACATCGTCGGCGTCGGCACGATCGCGCAGGTACGTCAATGCGATTCGAAACACGACATCACGGTGATCCTCGACCGCCTGTCTAAATGCTTGTTCTTCCATAATCACCTCCCGGTGATGCTGATGTTTCTTGCTGAGGCCCTCACCATAGATACGCTTTGACCGAACGAAATGTTTCAAATTCAAGCAGGAAAACCCTATCAAAATAAACCTGTCCCTTATTGGCATAAAGGAATCCCCTCCTGTGCGTGAGGGCGGATTCCCGGTCCGGGCGGCGCAGGGGTTAAGTTTGCTGCTCTACAGTCCTGGCTCGCACGGAGGCCACATTAAGTGGCCTCCGGCTCGTGCGGAACTCGCGACAAACTTAACCCCTGCGCCGCCCGGACCGGGAATCCAACATACTCGTCGGGGCAACGTTCCTCATCAAAAAAAGGCCCGCTCCCCTGTTGGGAAGCGAGCCTTTATAAGGGCGGTTAACGTACTAGGAAATTACTCCTCGTCGTTGTCCTTGGCCTCTTCGGCGTCGTCGGTGTCCACGAGCTGGTTGAGCAGCTCGTCGAGGGACGCCATGTCCTCGTTGATGGCACCGTTGGCGGGAGCCTTCTTGTCGTCGATCGGGGCGCCCAGGAGCTCCTCGTCGGCGTCGGCGTGATGCGTCGGAGCGGAGGTACCCAGCAGGATATCGTCCGGACCGTCGGGGCTAAAGACCATCTGCAGCAGCTGCGAGAGGTCTTCCTCGTCGGCAACGTCGTCGTTGTTCTCGAGGATGTAGAGCAGGTCGTGGGCCTCGAGGCCGTCACGGAGCTCCTCGATCGCCTTGGCACCGATGCCATCGATGCGCAGCAGATCTTCCTCGGACTTGCCGACCAGGTCGCCGACCGTCTCGATGCCGACCTCGCTGAACTTGTTGGTCCAGCGCTGCGACACGCCCAGGTCGTCGAACAGGTACAGGCGAGCCTTCTCGGCGGAGATGGTGTGGCCGTTGCGGGTGAACGAACCGTCAGCACCACCGAACTCGTCGTAGCCGGCCCAGTCGAGCTGCTGCGGGAGCTGCTCGTCCAGGTCCTTGAGCTCCACAGGAGCCCACTCGGGCAGCGACTTGGCGTTGGGCGAAGCCGGGCCGTCGATGTCCACGTAGCCGTCGGCCGTACGATACGTCAGCTTGGCGTTGGCGTACGGCTTGAGGCCGGTACCGGCCGGGATCTTCTTACCGACGATGACGTTGGACTTAAGGTCGAGCAGGTGGTCGACCTTGCCCTCGATGGCAGCCTCGGTAAGGACGCCGGCGGTACGGATGAACGAAGCGCTCGACAGCCAGGAGTCGATGTTGGACGCGACCTTGAGCGTACCCAGGATGACGGGCTCGGCCACAGGAGCCTGACCGCCCAGACGGGCAACGCGCTCGACCTCGTCGGCGAACTCGTAGCGGTCGACGTACTGACCAAGCAGGTACTTGGAGTCACCGGGGTTGGTGATCTGAACGCGACGCAGCATCTGACGTGCGAGCACCTCGATGTGCTTGTCGTTCAGGTCGACGCCCTGGCTGGTGTAGACGTCCTTGACGCTCTCGACGAAGGTGTGCATCGTCGACTCGATGTCGGTCAGCTTGCGCAGGTTGCGGAAGTTGACGAAGCCCTTGGTGATCTGGTCGCCGGCGCGAACCTCGCAGCCGTCCTCGATCTCGGGCATAAAGCGAACCGAAGCGGGGACGCGACGCTCGTCGAGGACACGGGTGTGGTCCTCGGAGTCGGTGAGCGTCAGCACGTACTCGGACTTCTCGGGCTTAATCGAGAGGTGGCCGGAGTACGGAGCCAGCTCGGCCTCGCGACCCAGAATCTTCTCGTTGACGTTGCCGACGATATCGAACATACGGCTGACCGTAGGCAGACCCTGCGTAATATCGTCGACGCCAGCGACGCCGCCGGAGTGAATGGTACGCATCGTAAGCTGCGTACCGGGCTCGCCGATGGACTGGGCGGCAATAATGCCGACCGCGGTACCGATGGCGACCGGACGACGGGTGGAAAGATCCCAGCCGTAGCACTTCTGGCACACGCCGTACTTGGAGCGGCAAGTGAGCAGCGCGCGGAGCTTGACCTTCTTAAGGCCGGCATCGACCATCTTCTGAATGTCGGCAACCTTCTCGATGTAGCCGTCCTGCTCAAAGAGCACGGTGCCATCGGGAGCCACGACGTCCTCGATGAAGCAACGGCCGACGAGGTCGGTGTTGAGGTCGGTGGTGCCGGGGATGATGAGGTTGTAGGTGACGCCCTCGTGCGTGCCGCAGTCCTCCTCGCGGACGATGACGTCCTGGGCCACGTCGACCAGACGACGGGTCAGGTAACCAGAGTCCGAGGTGTGGGATGCGGTATCGACCAGGCCCTTACGGGCGCCGTAGGTCGAAATGAAGTACTCGAGCGGCAGCAGGCCCTCGCGGAAGTTCGCCTTAATGGGAAGGTCGATCGTCTCGCCGGACATGTCTGCCATCAGGCCACGCATACCGCCGAGCTGACGCAGCTGGGTCTTAGAACCACGGGCGCCGGAGTCGGCCATCATGTACAGCGGGTTCTCCTCGTCGAACATGTCGAGCATGAGCGCTGCAACCTTATCGGTACAAGCGGTCCACTCGTTAACGACTTCGATGTGGCGCTCCGTCTCGTTGATGAAGCCCTCCTCGAAGTACTCGTTGATCTGGTCGACGTTGGCCTGGGCGCGGTCGAGCAGCTCCTGCTTCTCGGCAGGGATGAGAGCGTCCCACACCGAGATGGTGAGGCCGGCGCGGGTAGCGTAGTGGAAGCCGGAGTACTTGATGGCGTCGAGGATCGGGCCGACCTTGGCCTCGGGATAGCGATCGCAGCAGTCCGCAACCAGCTTGGCCACGTCGCCCTTGACCATCTTGTAGTTCATGAACTCGTAATCTTCGGGCAGGCACTGGCGGTTGAAGATGATGCGGCCGATAGAGGTCTCGAAGCGCGCGGTCTTGTTGCCGGTGACGTCGTAGTCGACAAACTCGTTCTTGCCGTTCTTGACGCGGAAGATACGGGTGCCGTCCTCGTTGATGACGTTGGCATCGGCAGCGGACACGCGGACCTGGATCTTGGCCTGCATGTCGACCTCGGAGCGGCAGTCATAGGCGTGCAGCGCGTCGTCGAAGCTCGAGAACACGTGGTTCTCGCCCGGCAGACCCTCGCGAACCTGGGTGAGGTAGTACACACCGATGATCATGTCCTGCGAAGGGATGTTGACCGGCTTGCCGGATGCCGGCGAGCGCAGGTTGTTCGCAGAGAGCATGAGCACGCGGGCCTCGGCCTGAGCCTGGCTGGACAGCGGCACGTGGACAGACATCTGGTCGCCGTCGAAGTCGGCGTTGAAGGGCGAGCAGACCAGCGGGTGCAGGTGGATAGCCTTGCCCTCGACCAGCACCGGCTCAAAGGCCTGGATGGACAGACGGTGCAGGG
Source organism: uncultured Collinsella sp. (assembly GCA_959028445.1). GTDB lineage: Bacteria > Actinomycetota > Coriobacteriia > Coriobacteriales > Coriobacteriaceae > Collinsella. Next base: position 31,356 of record CAUFRY010000003.1, read on the forward strand.
TCGGTGCACGGTTGAGCAGCACGACGCGACCGTCGATGACCTCTTCGAGGATATCCCACACAAAGGTGGCACCGCGGTCGATAGCGCGCTTGGCGCCCTTGATGTTCTCGACCTTGCCAAGCTCGACCAGGCGCTTCATGACGAAGGGCTTGAAGAGCTCCAGCGCCATGGTCTTGGGCAGACCGCACTGGTGCAGCAGCAGCTTGGGGTCGGTAACGATGACCGAACGGCCGGAGTAGTCGACACGCTTGCCCAGCAGGTTCTGACGGAAACGACCCTGCTTGCCCTTGAGGGCCTCGGCGAGCGACTTGAGCGGGCGACCGCCACGGCCAGAGACCGGGCGACCACGACGGCCGTTGTCGAACAGGGCGTCCACGGACTCCTGGAGCATGCGCTTCTCGTTATTCACGATGATCGCAGGGGCGTCCAGGTCGAGCAGGCGCTTGAGTCGGTTGTTACGGTTGATCACGCGACGGTACAGGTCGTTGAGGTCGGACGCGGCGAAACGGCCACCGTCAAGCTGGACCATCGGGCGCAAATCGGGCGGAATGACCGGAATGACGTCCAGGATCATGTTCGCGGGGCTGTTGCCGCCCTTCAGGAAGGCGTCAACGACCTCGAGGCGCTTAACGGCCTTCTCGCGCTTCTGCTTCTGGGAGTCCTCGTCGGCGATGATGGCCTTGAGCTTCTCGGCCTCGGAGGGGAGGTCGATGGCAGCGAGCAGGTCGCGGACGGCCTCGGCACCCATGCCGCCCTTGAAGTACATCGAGTAGTAGCGGGTCATCTCGCGGAACAGCGGCTCATCGGAAATGAGGTCGCGCTCGCTGAGCTTCATGAAGGCGTTGAAGGCGTCCGTGCGGAGCTGCTTCTCGTCCTTGCACTCTTCCTCGATGTCGACGATGCCAGAGGCGATCTCCTCGGGGGTCAGCGGCTCCTCGTCGGAGAACTCGTCAAAGTTCTCGGGGTTGCCCTGCTCCTTGAGGGACTCGATCTGGCGGGCGCACTCGGCATCGATCTCTTCCAGATCGGCGGCGAGCTCCTCGCGCAGGTCGTCGGCGTCGGCCTCGCGGGCCTCATAGTCAACCTCGGTGATGATGTAGCTGGCGAAGTACAGAACCTTCTCGAGGTCCTTGGACTTGATGTCGAGCATACGGCTCATCGGGAAGCTCGTGGGGCTCTTGAAGTACCAGATGTGGGACACGGGAGCGGCGAGCTCGATGTGACCCATGCGGTCGCGACGCACCTTGGCCGAGGTGACCTCGACGCCGCAGCGCTCGCAGACGATGCCCTTAAAGCGGATGCCCTTGTACTTGCCGCAGGAGCACTCCCAGTCCTTGGCGGGACCGAAGATCTTCTCGCAGAACAGGCCGTCCTTCTCGGGCTTGAGGGTACGGTAATTGATGGTCTCCGGCTTCTTGACCTCACCGTGCGACCAGGAACGGATCTGGTCGGCGGAGGCAAGGGAGATCTTTACCGAGTCAAAATCAGTAGCTTCGAAATCTGCCACAGTCAACTACTCCTTATCAGTGGTCGTGGCGGCGACAGCCTCGGGTGCCTCGGCGGTCTCGGCATCCTCGGCCTCGACGTCGGCGTCAACGCCGGCGAGCGCAGCCAGGTCGTCGAGAGCAGAGGTCTCCTCGGCGGTCACAGGGGCGGAGGCGTCCTCGTCGGCATCGTGCATGGGCTCGATGTCCAGTGCGAGGGAGCGAATCTCCTTGACGAGAACCTTGAAGGACTCGGGGATACCCGGGACAGGAACGTTCTCGCCCTTGACGATGGACTCGTAGGTCTTGACACGGCCCACGGTATCGTCGGACTTGACGGTCAGGATCTCCTGCAGGACGTTGGAAGCACCGTAAGCGTACAGTGCCCAAACTTCCATCTCGCCGAAGCGCTGGCCGCCGAACTGAGCCTTGCCGCCCAGAGGCTGCTGGGTAACCAGGCTGTAAGGGCCGGTCGAACGGGCGTGGATCTTGTCGTCGACCATGTGGCCGAGCTTGAGGATGTAGGACGTACCCACGGTAATGGGCTCGCGGAACTCCTCGCCGGTGCGGCCGTCGAACAGGCGGGTCTTGCCGCGCTCGTCAAGCTGGGTGACGAACTCGGGGCGCATGTGATCGCCAAAGGCAGCGGTGGCCTTGTTGAGCATGTTCTTGTTGGCACGACGGATGACCTCGGCGATCTCGTCCTCCTTGGCGCCGTCGAAGACGGGCGTGGCGGTGAAGAACGGACCGGGGACGTACTTGTCGGAGTCGGCCTGCTCGGTATCCCAACCGCACGCAGCAGCCCAGCCAAGGTGGCACTCGAGCAGCTGGCCGACGTTCATACGCGAAGGAACGCCCAGCGGGTTGAGGATAACGTCGATCGGGGTACCGTCAGCCATGTAGGGCATGTCCTCGACCGGCAGAACGTTGCAGATAACACCCTTGTTGCCGTGGCGGCCGGCGATCTTATCGCCCTGCTGGATCTTACGACGCTGGGCGACGTAGACGCGCACCTGCTCGTTGACGCCGGGGGCTAGGTCGTCGCCGTTCTCGCGGCTAAAGCGGACGACGTCGATGACGCGGCCGTAAGCGCCGTGAGGCATCTTAAGGGAGGTGTCGCGGACGTCGTGGGCCTTGGCACCGAAGATGGCGCGCAGCAGGCGCTCCTCGGCGGTCAGAGCGCTCTCGCCCTTAGGCGTGACCTTGCCGACCAAGATGTCGCCAGGGCCGACCTCGGCGCCGATGCGGATGATGCCGTCCTCGTCGAGGTTGGCAAGCATGTCCTCGGAGAGGTTCGGGATCTCGCGGGTGATCTCCTCGGGGCCGAGCTTGGTGTCGCGGGCGTCGATCTCGTGACGGGTGATGTTGATGGTCGTCAGCAGGTCCTCGGCCACCAGGCGCTCGGACACGACGATACCGTCCTCGTAGTTAAAGCCTTCCCACGGCATGTAGGCCACGGTGAGGTTCTGACCCAGTGCGAGCTCGCCGTGATCGGTCGAAGGACCGTCGGCCAGAGGCTCGCCCTGCTCAACGGTGTCACCAACGCGAACGAGCGGACGGTGGTTGATGCAGGTGGACTGGTTGGAGCGCTGGTACTTGGCCAGGTGGTACTCGTCCATGCCGCCGGCATGCTTGACGATGATCTTGGCGGCGTCGGCAAAGATGACCTCGCCGGCGTTCTTGGCCAGGGTGACCTCGCCGGAGTCCAGAGCGGCGCGACGCTCCATGCCGGTACCGACATAGGGAGCGGCGGGGTGAACCAGCGGCACGGCCTGACGCTGCATGTTGGCGCCCATCAGCGTACGCTTGGCGTCATCGTGCTCAAGGAACGGGATCAGCGTGGCTGCGACGGAGAGCATCTGACGCGGCGAGACGTCCATGTAGTCGACGTCCTCGACGGGCACGTCGGCGGGAGCGCCGAAGGAGCCGTCGAAGTCGCGGGTACGGGCGATCACGGTGTGCGGACGGACGATCTTACCCTCGGCATCGGTCGTGATGAACTCGTTGGTCTTGGGATCGAGCGGCGTGTTGGCCGGCGCGATGACGTGCTTCTCTTCCTCGTCAGCGGTCATCCAGTCGATCTGATCGGTGGCAACGCCGTTCTCGACGCGACGGAACGGGGCCTCGATGAAGCCATACTCGTTGACGCGGGCGTAGAGGGCGAGCGAGCCGATCAGGCCGATGTTGGGGCCTTCGGGGGTCTCGATCGGGCACATGCGGCTGTAGTGCGAATTGTGAACGTCGCGGACGGCCGTCGGCACGTTGGTGCGGCGGCTGGAGCCGGACTTGTGGCCGGCAAGACCGCCAGGGCCGAGTGCGGACAGACGACGCTTGTGGGTCAGACCGGTCAGGGGGTTCGCCTGGTCCATGAACTGCGAGAGCTGCGAGGAACCGAAGAACTCCTTGATGGAGGCCACGATCGGACGGATGTTGATGAGCGACTGCGGGGTGATCTCGTCGATGTCCTGGGAGCTCATGCGCTCACGGACGACGCGCTCCATACGGCTCATGCCGATACGGAACTGGTTGGCGACGAGCTCGCCGACGGTGCGGATGCGGCGGTTGCCAAAGTGGTCGATGTCGTCGACCTTGAAGCCCTGCTCGCCGGCAGCGAGGGACAGCAGGTAGCGCAGCGTCGCGACGATATCCTCGTCGGTGAGCACCGTGACCTCTTCCTCGGTGGTGAGGTTGAGCTTCTTGTTGACCTTGTAACGACCGACGCGGGCCAGATCGTAGCGCTGCGGGTTAAAGAGCAGGCCCTCGAGCAGGCTGCGGGAAGCGTCCACGGTGGGAGGCTCGCCCGGGCGCAGGCGACGGTAGATCTCGATAAGGGCATCCTCGCGGGTGAGAGAGGTATCGCGCTCCAGGGTGCGCTTAATGACATCGGAGTTGCCGAGCAGCTCGATGATGTCGTCGTTGGTTACGGCAATGCCAAGGGCGCGCAGGAACATCGTGGCGCTCTGCTTGCGCTTACGGTCGATGGAGACCATGAGCTGGTCGCGCTTGTCGACTTCAAACTCAAGCCAGGCACCGCGGGACGGGATGATCTGGGCTTTGTAGATCTGCTTGCCCGAATCCATCTCGGAGCTGTAGTACACACCCGGGGAACGGACGAGCTGCGAGACGACGATACGCTCGGTACCGTTGATGATGAAGGTGCCCTGATCGGTCATCATGGGGAAGTCGCCCATAAAGACGAGCTGCTCCTTGATCTCGCCGGTCTCCTTGTTGGTGAGACGGACGTCGGTCAGAAGCGGGGCCTGATAGGTCATGTCCTTCTCGCGGCACTCCTCGACGGTGTGCGCGGGGTCGCCGAACTGATGCTCGCCGAAGGTAACCTCGAGAACATGGTTCTGGCTCTGGATGGGGCTGGATTCCTTGAACGCCTCACGAAGGCCCTCGTCCTTAAAACGCTCAAAGGATTCCCTTTGAACAGAGATAAGGTTGGGGAGCTCCATGGCCTCCGGGATTTTCCCGAAGCTGACGCGCTTGCGCTCAGTGGCAGTGTATGCGTAGGTCACCAGGTTTTTCCTCCTTCACGGAAATGCTCGGTGGGTTGGCGAGGCATAGCTTCGCCAGTTATCGCAACCTAATAGTTTATCAGGTACCGACCGTTGGGCAAGAAAAGCCTTGACGCGATTGAGTTTTTGGAGTAGCAAAGTTTTTCGGCAGAAAACACGCAGGTAGATGTATGTGTATCGAACATCTGTTCATATATTTTCTGTGAACAGAGGGCCGGCAATCGCAGCTCTTATTAAAAACGGGCGCGAACCGAGGTCCGCGCCCGTAAATGTCGATGCTCGAAGGCTTATTTGCGCATCAAGCCGCCGCGCTCGTCGATGGCGTCCCAGAAGGCGCTGGCAAAGCGAGGATCGCTTGCGGCCATGAGGGCGTTGGTGGCCATCCAGCCAGAGGGAGTGCCGGTGTCGTAGCCCGAGAGCGGGTCGATGACGACAGCGTACATGGCCTCGCGGTCGAGCGAACGGGCCATGGCGTCGGTGAGTTGAATCTCGCCGCCCTTGCCGGCCTGCTGATCGGCGAGCAGGTCCATAACCAGCGGGCTCAGCAGGTAACGACCGACGATGTACAGGTTGGACGGAGCAGCCTCGGGAGCGGGCTTCTCGACCAGACCGCCGATACGCCAGACAGCGCCCGGCTCTGCATCGGCAACGTCCTCGGCACCCTCGAGCGAACCGACGCGCTCACCGGCGATAACGCCGTAGCGGCTGACTTCCTCGGGCGAGCAAGCAGCGACGGCGATAACCGAAGCTCCACCGTGCTCCTTGGAAACGGCGAGCATCTTGTCGCAGATGTCGCGGTTAGGCACAACGTAGTCGCCCAGAAGAACCAGGAAGTTCTCCCCTGCCACGGCGTCGGCAGCAGAGCGAATAGCATGGCCGAGGCCCTTGGGCTCGTACTGATAACGGAAGTCGACCGGCATACCGCCAGCGTGGGCGACGGCATCGGCATAGGCGTTCTTGCCGCGCTCGCGCAGCAGGTTCTCGAGCGAGCGATCGGGCTGGAAGTAGTTCAGTAGCTCGGGCTTACCGGGAGATGTAACGATGATGGCGTCGTCGACTTCCTCGGGGTCGAGCGCCTCCTCGACGACGTACTGAATGACGGGCTTGTCGAGCACCGGCAGCATCTCTTTGGGCGTGCACTTGGTGCCAGGCAGAAAACGCGTGCCAAGACCGGCGGCGGGGATGATTGCCTTCATGTTATTCAAGGATCCTTTCGCAGGCGCAAAAGCGCCCCATGCGTGCGGCACACAGCCGCAGACCAAATTGCGATACCCAAGCATCTTACCGCTGGAACTATATGTCACTACAAGGCAGAGACAATTCTTCAGCAGGTCAACGCAAATTATTGCTCGAATGGTGCAATTTTATTGCCCAACGGCAGGACACCCGATACGACGCAAATCACAGAACATGGCAGTTTAAGCAACCGATCTCGAGGGACCGAAAAACAAAAAAGACGGGGCTCGCAATGCGAACCCCGTCTGCAAAGAAATCTGGCGAGAAAGCCTGATTACTTGAGGGTGACAGCAGCGCCAGCAGCCTCGAGCTTCTCCTTGGCAGCCTCAGCGTCCTCCTTCTTGGCACCCTCGAGAACAGCCTTGGGAGCGCCCTCGACGACCTCCTTGGCCTCCTTCAGGCCAAGGTTGGTGAGCTCACGGACGGCCTTGATGACCTGGATCTTGTTGTCGCCGAAGCCCTCGAGCACGACGTCAAACTCGGTCTTCTCCTCGGCCTCAGCAGCGCCAGCAGCGGGAGCGGCGACAACAGCGGCAGGAGCAGCGGCGGAAACGCCGAAGGTGTCCTCGATAGCCTTAACGAGCTCGGAAGCCTCGAGAAGGGTCATTTCCTTAAGAGCATCGATGATCTCATCGGTGGTAAGCTTAGCCATTTCTAAGTCCTTTCGGTTTCCGTGCGAATGCACGGAGATCAGTTAAAACACGGCGCGAATGCGCCAGGGGTGCGGCGTTGCCGCCGCGGGTGAAAACAGCGACTAGGCTGCCTTCTGCTCGGAGACCTGCTGGATCGAACGGGCGAGACCAGAGGAAACGCCGTTGACGCAGACAGCGATGTCGCGAGCGAAACCGGAGATGAGACCGGCGATCTGGCCGAGAAGCTGATCCTTGGTGGGCAGCTCGGCGATAGCCTTAACATCATCAGCGGAAACGGCCTTGCCGTCGGAGATACCGCCCTTGATCTCAAGGACGCCCTTGGACTTAGCGGAGAAGTCCTTAAGGGCCTTAGCGGCCTCGACCGGCTCGGACTCGTAGAACACATAAGCGACGGGGCCGGCGAGAATCTCGTCGAGCTCGGGCTGCTCCTGGTTCTTGAGAGCGATCTTGACCAGGTTGTTCTTGTAGACCTTCATCTCGGCGCCGCACTCGCGAAGCTGATGACGCAGCTCCTGAGCCTGCTTAACCGTCAGACCGTTGTAGTTGACGACGAACAGACCGGCGTTCTCGGCGATACGGGACTCGATCTCTGCAACCTTGTCGATTTTGTACTGCTGGGGCATGAATTACACCTCCTCGAATTCTTTCCGGGCACGGTCCGCCACAAGGACGTGACGGGGGCATGTCCAAAAAGAAAGCCCCCGCGCTGCATGAGCGACGGGGGCGAGAAGACATATCTACTCGACCACCTCGGCTGGCGGGAAGTCCCATTAAGCTCGCGGGTAAGACCCGTTTGCGCCGGCTGTCTCTGGCAGCGGATTCGTGCGTGAACCGAAAGTATTATGGCGGGGACCCCGGCGTCGGTCAACGGAAAACCGGGCTGCACACAATTCCACCATCCGGCCGCGCCGCCGAAGGCCAGGCGCAAGGTTTTCGCTCGGTCAGGTCCTGGGCTCGCACGAAGAGCACATTAAGTGCTCTTCGGCTCGTGCGGAATCTACGAAAACCTTGCGCCTGGCCTTCGGCGGCGCGGCCTGCGGTGACTTTGGGGCAGCCCGGTTTCCCGTTGGCCGACGCCCCCACTCATAAGCCTTAAGTCGGTGGGCTGATGTGTTGCATCCCTGAGGGCTACAAGGTTGAAATGAAGGTGGACAGGCGGCGGAGGCCTTCGTCCAGGTTTTCGTCGGAGACGCAGTAGCTTAGGCGGATGTGGCCTTCGGTTCCGAAACAGTCGCCCGGGACTAGGGCTACGTTTGCCTCTTTGATGGCTTTGATGCAGAAGTCTTCGCTGGTTAGGCCGAACTTTTTGATGCTCGGGAAAGTGTAGAAGGCTCCTGCGGGCTCTACTACGTCGAGGCCCATGGCGTCTAAGGCTGCGAGTACGCGTTCGCGACGGGCTCGGTAGACTTCGAGCATGGGAGTTGGGTCGACGGTGAGGGCTCGGGCTGCGGCGTCCATTTCGAAGGAGACGGCGCTCGATACTAAGTATTGGTGGGCCTTTGCGATCTCGGCGATGACGGGGGCTGCGGCTGCGAGCCAGCCCAAACGCCAGCCGGTCATGGCCCAGGGTTTGGAGAAGCTCTCGATGACTACCGTCTGCTCGCGTAGCTCCGGGTGGCGCTGGGCAAAGCGCTCGTAGCCGTCCACGTAGACCAGGCGGTTGTATACATCGTCGCAGACCACGTAGATGCCCGCCTCCTCCGCCACGCGCGCCACGGCGTCGAGCGACGCCGTGTTGAGGATGCAACCCGTAGGATTGTTGGGCGAGCAGATGACGATGGCCTTGGTCGCCGGCGTCACGTAAGCACGAAGTGCGTCCTCGTCAATCTGGAATTGCGCAGGCTCCGTATCCAAAAAGACCGCCTTGGCGTGATTGGCCACGACGATGCTCTCGTACAGGCCAAAGGCCGGCGTGGGAATAATGACCTCGTCGCCTGGGTTGAGCATAGCCATGAATGCTGCCGACAGGGCCTCGGTCGCACCGTCGGTCAGAATGACCTCGTCCGCCGAAAACGTAAGGCCCGCATCCCCCATGTAGGCAGATAACGCCTCACGCAGGGCGGGGCGACCGTTGTTGGGCGGATAGTGCGTGTCGCCGCGGTCCAGTGCGGCGGTCACCTCGGCGCTAATCACATCGGGCGTGGGAAAATCGGGCTCGCCGAGCGCGAGCGCGATGCACCCCGGGTGCTGGGCGGCGAGCGCGTTGATTCGGCGGATACCGGAGGGCTTGAGCGTGGCAAGCGAGGTATTCATGGGCAGACGCATGGCGTTCCTTTCGTAAGGGTTGCACTAGGATAGCGCGGCGGGGCGCCACCAGACGGTGTAACCTAAACGGAAACCAACCGGAAAGGAGGCAGCATGGAGACGACCGCACGCGGCGATGTACCAAAAACACTGCAAACCATTGCGTATATCAGCATTCCCAATAGCGACGATCTTGAGTTTTTGCTCTGGGACCTGCAGGATGCCATCACCGCCTATGCACAGCTTTCCGGCACCGCACTCCCCCACCCGGTCGACTTGAAGGCAAATGACGCCGGCAGCGTTGCCGATGGCATCGTGCTGGCCATTGAAGATGTGGCTGACGATAAGACGTTGACAGCCATCGAGCAGGCGCTTGAGCGCTTTGGCGGTACGGGAACGCGTGTCTACGCCGCGATTCGAGCCGCACAACAGGGCACTGAGCAGGCGCGTGAGACCGCCGTTCGCCTGCACAAGGCATGTGAGCGCCATAACCAATTGTGGTGTGGCGGCGTTGCCATCTGCGCTGGCAGCGGCATTGCGGCGCTTCGTCGCTCCCCGCGCATGGGACTCTTGCGGCGACCGTTTTCGGAGGCCATGGACAAGCTCGTGGGCGCCGTTCGTATGGGGTGTTCCGTCGAACACGCGCAGAAGCTCAGTGGCGCCGCAACGGGCGGCGTCGACACCGACGGCATGGTGCGCGCCACGCCTGCACTGCCCACACCGATCTGGCACGCCGTTATGAGGCATCTTGCCGAGCACTCAAACTGCTAAATCGAAAAAGCCTGCCAATCAGCGGCGCCGCTCCAACGCTCGACAAGGCGTTCCAGACGCCACGCCGCATTGGCGGGACTTGTCGACGGCAGAACGATGGCCGGCAGCCCGGTGCGCTCTTGTAGATAGCGCTTGTAGAGCCGGCCAGCTGTACCACCGTTGCATATCACCTGCTCAATGGGAGCTGCGCCGGTAATGCGCTCGATATGTGCCGGCACAACGTTGCGGATGCTCGCGTCGCTCGAGCCCTTAATGTCGCAGCTCTCGATTGCATCCCACAGGGCCACGCCGCCGTTCAGCAGCATGGCCCGCTTGGCGGCAATGGAGGCATCGAGCGTCGCGGGCTCACCGCTTGCCAAAGGATCGCCCTCGTTGGGCGGCACAGGCATACCGAGGCACGTGGCCATCACACGCCAAAAGCGATTCTGAGGGTTGCCGTAATAAAAGGCATTGGCGCGCGAAAGCACCGAGGGAAACGACCCGAGCACCAAAACGCGCGAGTGCTCGTCAAACACGGGCTCAAACCCATGCTCAATATGTTGATAGCCCTCGTCAGACACGGCCATGGGCTAGGCCCTCAGCAGATAACGCACCTCGTAGGGTGCAAGCTCAAGGGTGCCCGTCAGCTCGACCGTGGGCGCATCGTCGGCAAGCAGATCGACGAAGGAGCCGTTGAGCTCGCCGGTGCCAAAGGTGTAAGGCTCGTCCACGGCGTTCACCGCCACGAGCACCGTCGCACCGTCACAAGCGCGTTCGAACAGCAGCTGCTTATTCTGGATCACCACGTTGCGATAGGCACCGTAGTTGAGAGCACGGGCAGCCGCGTCGTCGGCCGAGCGAAGGTGCGCAAGCTGCGTGATGAACGCCGTCAGCTCGTTGGGCGCAGGCTCATTGAGCGCAGGTCGCAGCGCCCAGTCGCCATCGGGGCCACCCTTTTCGCCGGCAATTCCCCACTCGCTGCCATAGTAGACGCACGGGATGCCCGGCATGCCAAAGAGCATGCCGTAGGCGGGACGCAGACACGACTTGTCGGTGAGGATACTTGCCAGGCGCGGCACATCGTGGTTGTCGACAAACGACAGCAGATGTTTGCCGCGGTAGATGCACCACGGATCGCCGCCAAACTGGCGGTGCAGCGAATGGGCGATCTCGAACATGTTGACCGAGTTAAAGCTGGAGTACAGGCCCTTGTAGCACTCGTAGTTGGTGCAGGAGTCGAGCATCTCGTCGTTGACGATTTGGTTGTAGTCGCCGTGGAGCGTCTCGCCGATCAGCACAAAGTCGGGCTTGAGCTCACGGGTAAAGGCGTGCAGGCGGCGCATAAAGTCGCGGTCGAGCATATAGGCAACGTCCAGGCGCAGGCCGTCGACGCCAAAGACCTCGGCCCAGCGGCGCACGGACTCGAGCAGGTAATCGACCACAGCGGGATTTTGCAGGTTGAGCTTCACAAGCTCAAAATGGCCTTCCCAGCCCTCGTACCAAAAGCCATCGCCATAGCAGGAATCGCCGTCAAAGCTAATGTGGAACCAGTCCTTGTACGGCGAGTCCCACTTGCGCTCCTGCACATCGCGGAAGGCCCAAAAACCGCGGCCGACGTGGTTGAAGACGGCATCGAGCACCACGCGGATGCCATGGGCATGCAGCGTGTCGCATACGGCGGCAAAGTCGGCGTCCCCACCCAGGCGACGGTCGATATGGCGCAGGCTGCGTGTATCGTAGCTGTGGCTATCAGATTCGAGCGGTGGGTTGATGAGCACAGCGCCAACGCCGAGTTCCTGCATGTAGTCGGCCCACTTGGCGATTTTCATAATGGGAGCATCGGGGTTAGGAGCAACGTTGACGGCCTGGGCAAGCTCGTCCTCGGCAACGGGTGCGGCGTTTTCGCGCGGAGCCCCGCAAAAGCCCAGCGGATAGATCTGATAGAACGTCGTCTCGTATGCCCACATAGCAACCTCCCGGTAAGCTCAACACAACGACATCCATTGTATGCCCAGCTTGTATCCTCTCCCCCAAAATAAGTTGCGGTGGAATAGTTCCTGTCTGGGCCTTCAGAAGCCTTAAACAGGAACTATTCCACCGCAACTGATGAGGGGACGTGATTAGGCGACGGGCTTGGCGCGGCGGATGGCCGGAAACAGCACGGTGATGGCGAGGATGACGCCCACGACGGCAATCGCCCCGCCCGCGAAGCCGATCCAAGCGATACCGGGACCCGAAACCACGGCGCCGCCGATTGCGGTGCCCGTGCCGATACCGAGGTTAAACAGGCCCGAGAAGATCGACATGGCGACGGCTGACGAATCTGCCGGCGTATGCTTGATGAGCTCGGCCTGGAACGCCACATTGAAGGCCGTGGCGCAGCAGCCCCACAGTGCGCAGACGGCAAGCACTGTCACGAGCGACGATGCGGCCGGCCCCATGAGCAGCAGGGCCGCCGGCACGCCGGAGAGCGTGATAGCCAAGAACGGGAAGCGATGCCCATCGAACAGGCGGCCAAACAGCCAGCTTCCGAGCAAACCAGAGCAGCCAAACGCCGTCAGCGTCATGGTGATGGCGCCCGCATCGACGTGCGCGACCTGCGCCAGGAAGGGCTCGATATAGCTGTAGCTTGCGTAATAGCCGGTCGCCATGAAGACCGTGACTGCGTAGAGCGCGATGAGGAGCGGGTTCTTGAGCAGCTCGGGCAGCTGTTTGACGGTAAAGCGCTCACCCGCCGGCATGGCCGGGAACACCGCTGCCTGGTAGACGACCGCGATGGCTGAGAGGCCCCCGACCACGGCAAACGTCATGCGCCAGCCCACGGCCAAGCCAATGGCGCGACCGAGAGGCAGGCCAAAGATCTGCGCGATGGACGAGCCCGTGGCGATCATGCTGATGGCGAGCGCGCCGTGGCGAGTGTCGACCAGGCGCGAGGCCATAATCGAGGCGACTGACCAGAACACGGCATGTGCGCAAGCGACCACCAGGCGCGCGCAGACCAGGATGGGATAGGTCGGCGCCACAGCGGACAGGAACTGACCGAGCGAGAACACGGCCAGCACGCCCAGCAGCATCCGCTTGAACTCGAAGCGCGAGGCAAACACCATGAGCGGCAACGACAGCAGCATGACGCCCCAGGCATAGACCGAGATCATGATGCCCGCCTGGGCCTCGGTGAGCGAGAACGACGCGGCGATATCAGTCAAAAGGCCGATGGGCATAAACTCCGACGTGTTGAACACGAACGCACAGCAGGTGAGCCCGACGAGTGGGAGCCACTGCTTGAGCGTGATGCCGTCTTGCCTTGTCTGAGTCATATATAACGTCTCCAATCGTTTTGAGCGGAGGCGATTATATAGCAACGGCCCCGCATCCGTCAGTACAGATGCGGGGCCGAAAACAATTCGATACACAGAGGTTGCGCCGTCAATTCATAACTAAGCCAACCCCAGCAATATGCCCGCCGAATGCACGACAAACGCCACGATCCAGGCAACGGCGACCTGAAACGCGAATACGGCCACGGCATAGCGCGCGCCCAACTCGCTCTTGACGGCGCCGATTGCCGCCACACAAGGCGGGTACAGCAACGTAAAGACCAAGAACACGTAGGCGGTAAACGGCGAAAACATGGTCGACAGCGCCGCGGGCGACGTTGCGCCCAAAAGCACCGTGAGCGTCGAGATGACGCTCTCCTTGGCAATGAGCCCCGTGACGAGCGCCGTCGAGGCGCGCCAGTCGCCAAAACCGAGCGGGGCCAACACCGGCGCGATGATGCTACCCAGACCGGCAAGCAGGCTTTGCGACTGGTCGGCGACCACATTAAAGCGGATATCGAACGTCTGAAGGAACCAGATGACCACGGTCGCGGCAAAGATAATGGTAAAAGCCTTGGTGATAAAGTCCTTGGCCTTATCCCACGCTAGCATCACCGTCGTCTTAATACTCGGCAGGCGGTAATTGGGAAGCTCCATGATAAACGGCACCGGGTCGCCCTTAAATGCCGTGCGGTTGAGCACCAAAGCCGCGATGCAGCCGACCATGATACCGATCAGATAGAGCGAGACCATGGCGGGAACCGTCGCCTGCGGGAAAAACGCCCCGCACAGCAAGCCGTAAACCGGCAACTTGGCTGAGCAGCTCATAAACGGCGTGAGCATGACCGTCATCTTGCGGTCGTGCTCGGATGGGAGCGTACGGGTCGACATGATAGCCGGCACGGTGCAGCCAAAACCGACGAGCATGGGCACAAAGCTGCGGCCCGACAGGCCGAAGCGACGCAGGACTTTGTCCATGACAAAGGCTACGCGTGCCATGTAGCCGGAGTCTTCCAGAATGGAGAGGAACAAGAAGAGCACGACGATAATCGGCAGAAAGGTCAGCACGCTGCCCACGCCCGTAAGCACGCCGTCGACAGCCAGCGAGCGCACTACGTCGTTGGTACCGAACGCCTTGAGGCCCGCATCGGCCGAGGCGATGATGGCAGCGATACCGTCCTCCATAAGTCCCTGCAACGCCGCGCCGATCACGCCAAACGTCAGCCAAAAGACGAGGCCCATAATCACCAGGAACGCCGGAATGGCTGTGTAACGACCTGTCAGGATGCGGTCAATCTTGACGGAGCGCACGTGCTCGCGGCTCTCGTGCGGCTTGACGACGCAACGCCCACACACGTCGCCGATAAAGCTAAAGCGCATATCGGCCAGCGCGGACAGGCGGTCGGTGCCAGCCTCGCCCTCCATCTGGGTAATGATGTGCTCGATGGCGTCGAGCTCGTTGCGGTCCAGGTGAAGCGCCTCGGTTACCAGCTCATCGCCCTCGACCAGCTTGGTCGCCGCAAAACGCACGGGGATGTGCGCCGTCGCGGCATGGTCCTCGATAAGGTTGGCAATGCCGTGGATGCAGCGATGCAGCGCACCGCCGTCCGGACCGTCGGGCGCACAAAAGTCCAGGCGACCAGGGCGCTCGCGAAAGCGCGCCACGTGCAGGGCATGATCCACCAGCTCGCCGATGCCCTCGTTGCGGGCAGCGCTAATGGGGACAACGGGCACGCCCAGCAGGCTCTCGAGCAGGTTGACGTCCACGGCGCCGCCGTTGGCCGTCACCTCATCCATCATGTTGAGCGCGATGACCATGGGGCGGTCGAGCTCCATGAGCTGCAGTGTCAGGTACAGGTTGCGCTCGATGTTGGTGGCGTCAATGATGTCGATGATGGCGTCCGGGCGCTCGTCAAGGATGAACTGACGGCTCACGACCTCTTCGCCTGTGTACGGCGACAGGGAGTAAATGCCAGGCAGGTCGGTAACGCTCGCCTCGGGATGGTTACGGATGGTGCCATCTTTGCGGTCGACCGTCACGCCGGGAAAGTTACCGACGTGCTGGTTGGAGCCCGTCAGCTGGTTGAATAACGTGGTCTTGCCGCAGTTTTGGTTGCCGGCGAGGGCAAAGTGCAGCGGCGCGCCCTCGGGCACGGCCGTCTTTGCCGCACGGGGCGAATACGTCCCCTCGCCCAGAGCCGGATGCTCCGTCGTGCCGATTGCGGCGTTAGCGCGCGGACCCGTATCGGTGTCGTGAATACCCACGAGCTCGATGCGAGCGGCATCGTCCTTGCGCAGCGTCAACTCGTAGCCACGTAGGCGGATCTCGAGCGGGTCACCCATGGGGGCGTACTTCATCATGGTGACTTCGGTGCCCGGCGTTAGACCCATGTCCAAAATATGCTGTCGGAGTGCCTGATCGTCCGATGCCACCGATGCGACAACGGCGTCCTTTCCAATCTCGAGTGTATCGAGCTTCACGTCCGTGTTCCTCCCCCGGCGCCCACAGGGCGTTGTATTTATGTTCACCATGGCTAACCGTTTGCCATGGCTAACCAATTGTAACCATGCATGATAGCGTGAACACACAACGACGTTCAATCAGCAGATTGGCGCAATGGGGACAGGCAGGAGAGTTCAGGGCCATAGTTTCCCGATGAGGCCTCTCGGGGAAACTACATCCCAGAATTCTGGCTCGAAACGGGATATGGTTTCCCAAACAGGCCTCTTACGGAAAATGCATCCCGGAATCCCCACTCGAAACGGGACGCACTTTCCCAGTCGAGGCCCTATGGGAAACTGCGTCCCACCTTGAAAGGCAAAACTGGGACGCAGTTTCCGGGCGGGGCATCAAAAACGAAGTTGCGGTGGAATAGTTCCTGGATGGACTGGTTGATGCCCCAGATAGGAACTATTTCACCGCAAGTTATTGAAGGGCTGGGATGCCGAGACTCTTACAGATGGCGCTCCAGGAAGCGGAAGGCTAGGCGAATCCAAGGGCGGACCGCCACCTGTTTGTCCTCGTTGTCGACCGCGGTGTTGGCGTTGCCGAGTGAAAGGCCGTGACCTCCCTGGTCAAAGACGTGCATCTCGCAAGCGACGCCCTCCTCCGCCATGCGTTGGGCAAACGGGTAGACCTGCGCAATCGGCGCCGTCTTGTCGTCGGACACGCCCCACACAAAGGTCGGTGGCATCTGACGCGAAACATGCGTGGTGGGGCAGATGTCGGCCAGATGCTCGTCAGTTGCCTCGCCGCCCGTCACCATCGACAGGTAGTCGTTGAGCAAATCGCGCCCCGTCTTGCCGCCCGTCTTTGGCACACGCAAGTCAATGCGCGGATCGCGCGTCTGTATGTCGCGCACATAGGCAAAGTCGAGCAATGGATAGCCCAGCACCACGGCATCGGGACGAATGTCGTCCGGACGCGCCCCGGCAAGTGCCGCAAAGGGGCCGGTCTTCCACTGTGTTGCCAGCGAGGCGCAAATCATGCCGCCAGCAGAAAAGCCCACGACGCACACGCGCTTAGGATCGACATGCCACTCGTCGGCGTTGGCGCGCACCGTGGCGACCATCTTGGCAAGATCTGCCTGGGGGTGCGGAAAGCTCACGTCACCCGTAGAACTCGTGACATAGTTGAGCACAAAGGCCTGGTAGCCGCGGTCCAAAAATGCAAACGCCACCGGGTCCTGCTCGTGCGGAGCGATATGCGTGAACCCGCCTCCGCCGCAGATGATCACCGCGGGGCGGCGGCCATTGGGCTTGTCGGGCAGCGGCTCGGCACCCAGATACGTAAAGGTCGCCGGATAATCCTCGGTCGGCTCCTCGCCCCACAGCGCATGGTTCTCGACAATCATATGTGCTCCCTTCGCGCAAATTAAGCGCCCTTGTTTTTCGCCTTCAAGCGTACCCCACTTGAACCCGTGGCGCAGAAACTCTCCGGCAATAAGTTTCCCTTCAACTGATATATCACATAATCCCAGTTCAGAGGTATCGTTGAGCAGCGTAGAATAGGGGCGTTGACCAAGCCGCGAAACACATGTGAAACGTTTCCGGCAAACCAAACGCGCGATATGCGCCTATTTAAGTTGGAGGCAACTATGGGTCTGCTCGATTCGCTTAAGTCCACCTTCACCTCGACCGGCGAGGCGTCCGTTCCGCCCGCAGCAAGCTTCGCTACCCGCGAAGGCGTCATCTATGCCCCCGTCAACGGCGTGCTCGTCAACCTGGACGAGGTTCCCGACGAGACGATCGCCTCGGGCATGCTTGGCCAGGGCTATGGCATCGAGCCCATTACCGGCACCATCTATGCGCCCGCCAACGGCCGCATCGGTGCCACCACTGTCACCAACCACTCCATCGGCATGATTACCGAGGACGGCCTGCGCGTGTTCATCCATGTCGGCCTGGGCACCGTGGAAATGAACGGCAAGGGTTTTGCCCGCTTTGTCGAGATGGGCGATGTGGTCAAGGCAGGCCAGCCGCTCATCAGCTTCGACCGCGAGGCCATTAAGGCCGCTGGTCACGAGGACATCGTGACCGTCATCGTCTCCGAGCTCGATCGTCTTAAGAGCATCGACCATGTCGGCGAGTCTGGAACGCTTATCGGCGGCAACCCGCTCGTCAAGCTTGGCGACCCGCTGCTGGTAGCCAAGACCAAGTAGCCAGGCCCCGCGCCACACAGCCAAAAGGCACCTCGTCAAGCGCCCGCGACCATTTGGCCGCGGGCGCTTTTCGTTTGAAAAACCATCCCGCCAATGCCTTATCTGTATAGCCCAAATGAGACGAGCTGCTAGAATAACGAACTGTATGGATAACTATCATTCAACCGTTATGGGAGGATACGTGAACCGCACCAAAATCGCGCAGCTCTATGCCGATGCCGAGTCGCTCGGCGGCCAAACCGTCACCGTCGCCGGCTGGGTCAAGTCCGTCCGCGACATGAAGAACTTTGGCTTTGTTACGCTCAACGACGGCAGCTGCTTCCGCGACCTGCAGGTCGTCATGAACCGCGAGGCACTCGACAACTACGACGAGATCGCCCATCAAAACGTCTCGGCCGCACTCATTTGCACCGGCACCGTCAAGCTGACCCCCGATGCGCCCCAGCCTTTCGAGCTTTCTGCCACCTCCATCGAGGTCGAGGGCACGAGCGCCCCGGATTACCCGCTGCAGAAGAAGCGCGCAACCGTCGAGTTCCTGCGCACCCAGCAGCACCTGCGCCCGCGCACCAACCTGTTCCGCGCCGTGTTCCGCATCCGCTCTGTCGCGGCTGCCGCCATCCACCGCTTCTTCCAGGAGCAGGGCTTTGTCTACGTCAACACCCCCATCATCACCACGAGTGACTGCGAGGGCGCCGGCGAGATGTTCCGCGTGACCACGCTCGACCCCAAAAATCCGCCCCTCACCGAGTCCGGCGAGGTCGACTGGAGCCAGGACTTCTTTGGCAAGCATGCAAGCCTCACCGTGTCCGGCCAGCTCAATGCCGAGAACTTTGCCATGGCCTTTGGCGACGTGTACACCTTTGGCCCCACCTTCCGCGCCGAAAACTCCAACACCACGCGCCACGCCGCCGAGTTTTGGATGATCGAGCCCGAGATGGCCTTTGCCGACCTTAACGACTACATGGATAACGCTGAGGCCATGCTCAAGTATGTCCTCAAGGACGTCATGGCCACCTGCCCCGACGAGCTCAATATGCTCAACAAGTTTGTGGACAAGGGTCTGCTCGAACGCCTAGACCATGTCGCCAACTCCGACTTCGCCCGCGTTACCTACACCGAGGCCGTCGAGATCCTGGAGCAGGCCGTCGCCGCCGGTCACAAGTTTGACTACCCCGTGAGCTGGGGCATCGACCTGCAGACCGAGCACGAGCGCTTCCTGACCGAGGAGCACTTTAAGCGCCCGACCTTCGTAACCGACTACCCGGCCGAGATCAAGGCCTTCTACATGCGCATGAACGAGGACGGCAAGACCGTCGCCGCCGCCGACTGCCTGGTTCCCGGTATCGGCGAGATCATCGGTGGCTCCCAGCGCGAGGAGCGCCTGGATCTGCTCGAGGCCCGCATCAAGGACCTGGGCATGAATCCCGAGCAGTACAAGTACTACCTTGACCTGCGCCGCTACGGTTCCTGCAAGCACGCCGGCTACGGTCTGGGCTTCGAGCGCTTGGTCATGTATCTGACCGGCGTGGGCAACATCCGCGACGTCCTGCCGCACCCGCGCACCGTGGGCAACGCCGACTTCTAATCGTCGGACGCTAGCCCGCGTCGCCACACGCCAACGCTCATCGCACAAGCGCCTCTCGACATCGGTCGAGAGGCGCTTTTTTTCAACAGCATCCGTCAAGCTTTTGGCAAGTTTTTGGTCAGTTGAGCAGGGCTGTTGAAAACTCGACCCGCCGTTTGCCGACGACTACCGACCGCCCAGAGCGCCCTGCGCCCCTGGGAAAGCCCCACGTCCTAGGCTCCATACCGTCGTCACCCAAAACGGAAAGGACGTGGGCACCATGACCGAAGCCGCTGTTGAAACCTACGACACCACGACTAGAGGCGCCGCCTCGATGGCAGCCTATCGCGCCGTTCGCATCCTGCAACTATTAAGCGAAAACACCGGCGAGGACAAGGCCATGCTTTCCGATGAGTTGATCCGGCGCCTCTCCCATCCCGACGACCCCGCCCGCATGCCCATCTCGGCGGCGCGGCGCAGCATCTACACCGCCATCTCCGCGCTTCGCCATGCCGGATACGAAATTGAGTACAAACGCGGCGTGGGCTACAAACTTCTTACCCGCCCGCTCACCGATGAAGAGATCATCCGGCTCCACGGTATGGTCATGCGCAACCGCTCCACGCCTATCGCTATCCGCAAGAGCATGGCGCAGCACTTAGTTGCCATGGCGAGTGCCGACGTTCGCGGCTACCTCGATACACCCGAACCCGTTCCGAGCGCAGGCAGCAAGGCTACCAAGGCAACACGCACGCCCATCAAGCGCATCGACACGTGCGAGCTCGTCGAGCAGGCCATCGACCATGGAACCACGGTGAGTTTTGATATTTCGAGCGTCACGGCACGTGGCGAAACCGAAGTAGCACGGATGACACTCCGCCCCTTTGCCATCAGGCAGCGCGATGGCATCTCGTATTTGCTGGGAACGGTCTATGACGCCCGAGGTGCCGATGACACGCTGCGCACCGTAGAGATTGGCCGCATGAGAAACGTCACCACACGTCTCCTCGACGGCAAGAAGCTCTTCGCCGCCCTCGACGAGGAGGACGACGCCTCCTCCGCCGCATAAGACCCTCCGCCGCCCATTCGACTACCCGTACCGCCCATCCGATTCTGTATTAAAAAACCCGCCAGGCTGTTGTAAAAATGGACATCAGCGCTACTATAGTTCCACTTGCACTTTGTCCCAGTGCAGTGTTTCCAGCCATTTTTATACTGGGGGTAATGATATGAAGGACATCACCATCAGTCGCAGGAGCCTTCTGGTCTCCGCCGGCCTGCTCGCGCTCGCCCCGCTCGCCGGATGCGGCGGCAACTCTGGTTCCGGCTCTGCTGCCGCCGGTTCCGACTACACCATCGGCGTTCTGCAACTCACCGAGCATTCCGCACTCGATGCCGCCAACGACGGCTTTGTCAAGGCCATCAAGGAGAGCGGCCTTAAGGTCAAGATCGACCAGAAGAACGCCCAGAACGACCAGTCCACGTGTAAGTCCATTGCCGACAAGTTTGTGGGCGACAACGTCAACCTGATTTATGCCATCGCCACGCCCGCCGCGCAGGCTGCCGCCGGCGCCACGGCCGATATCCCCATCGTGGGCTGCGCCATCACCGACTACGCCGCCTCCGGCCTGGTCCAGGACAACGACAAGCCCGGCACCAACGTCACGGGCGCTTCCGACCTCACCCCGGTCGCCGAGCAGCTCGAGATGATGCAGAAGGTCCTGCCCGACGTTAAAAAGGTCGGCCTGCTCTACTGCACCGCCGAGTCCAACTCCGACGTCCAGATCAAGGCCGCCAAGAAGGAACTCGACAAGCTGGGCCTCGAGTACACTGACTTCACCGTCTCGAGCTCCAACGAGATTCAGTCCGTCGTCGAATCTGCCGTGGGCAAGGTCGACGCGCTGTACTCCCCCACCGACAACACCATCGCCGCGGGTGCCTCGCAGGTCGGCCAGATCTGCAAGGAGAACAAGCTCCCCTTCGTGACTGGCGAGGAGGGTATGTGCATGGCCGGCGGCCTGTTCACCCTCTCCATCAATTACGAGGATCTGGGCTACGCCGCGGGCGAGATGGCCGTCAAGATTCTGAAGGGCGAGGCCAAGCCCGAAGACATGCCTATCAAGCACCTCTCGAGCAAGGACCTGGTCGTCGTCAAGAACGACGAAATGGCCGAGGCCCTGGGCATCGACCTTTCCGCTCTGGACGCGTAATGCTATACGCGGCATGCGTCTAGAGCCCGTGCTCGCGCTTTAGCTGCGTTATTCAATATCTGAGCCACAGGGGCGGGCGCTGTAGACCGGCGTCCGCCCTGCTTGTTTCAGGTAAAACAAAACGTCTGTCCGCAGCTCTTCTATGCATTGTTACCGCTATTATGGTGAATCACGTGTCCACCCTATCCTAGGAGGTATGAAGCATGCTCATTGCATTGCAGGGCGCCGTTTCGCAGGGCGTCCTCTGGGGCATTATGGTGCTTGGCGTGTTTATCACGTTCCGCCTGCTCGACATTCCCGATATGACCTGCGACGGCAGCTTTGCCCTCGGCGGCTGCGTCTGCGCTGTGCTCATCGTCAATAACAACGTCGATCCGTTGCTCGCCGTGCTGGCCGGTATGTGCGCCGGCGCCATCGCGGGCGCCGTCACGGGCATTTTGACCACCGTCTTTGAGATTCCCGCGATCCTCGCCGGAATCCTCACCCAGATCAGCCTGTGGTCCATCAACCTGCGCATCATGGGCAAATCCAATACGCCCATCCTTGCCAAGGGCACCATCTTCTCGTCTGTCAGCAACATGACGGGCCTGCCGCAGTCCACCGTCGCCATCATCCTGGGCATCTTGCTCGCTGTGGCTATCGTCGCCATCCTGTATTGGTTCTTTGGCACCGAGATCGGCTCGGCACTGCGCGCCACCGGCAACAACGAATACATGATCCGCGCTCTGGGCGTCAACACCAACTCCACCAAGATGATCGCCCTCGTGCTCTCCAACGCCCTCATTGGCCTTTCGGGCGCGCTCATCTGCCAGAGCCAGAAGTACGCCGACATTGGCATGGGCACTGGTGCCATCGTTATCGGTCTTGCCGCCATTGTTATCGGCGAGGTGCTCGGCCGCCTGCTGCCCGGCGGTCTCACGCAGTTTAGTGTCCGTCTTGCCTCCGCCGTTTTTGGCTCCGTAGTGTACTTCCTTATCCGCGCCATCGTGCTGCAGTTGGGCATGGACGCCAACGACATGAAGCTGCTCTCCGCCGTAATCGTCGCCGTGGCCCTGTGCGTGCCCGTGGTTTGGGAGCGCTATAAGCTCCGCAGCTCCTACACGAAGGGGGATGAGGCAGATGCTTAAGCTCTCACACGTCAAGAAGACCTTTAACAAGGGCACCGTCACCGAGAAGCGTGCTCTTACCGGCGTCGACCTTACCCTCAACGATGGCGACTTTGTAACCGTGATCGGCGGCAATGGCGCCGGCAAGTCCACGCTGCTCAACATGATCGCCGGCGTGTACCCGCTCGATTCGGGCGTTATTGAGCTCGACGGCACCGACATCTCGCGCCTGAGCGAGTCGCAGCGCGCCAAGTACCTGGGCCGCGTGTTTCAGGACCCCATGCGCGGTACCGCTGCCGACATGCAAATCGCCGAGAACCTGGCCCTCGCCAAGCGTCGCGGCCAGCGTCGCGGCCTTTCGTGGGGCGTCACCAAGGCCGAGAAAGATGAGTACGTTGAGCTGCTCAAGCGCCTGGACCTTGGTCTGGACACGCGTCTCAACGCCAAGGTCGGCCTGCTCTCGGGCGGCCAGCGCCAGGCACTCACCCTGCTCATGGCCACGCTCACCAAGCCACGCCTGCTGCTGCTCGACGAGCACACCGCGGCCCTCGACCCCAAGACGGCCTCTAAGGTGCTCAATCTGACCGAGGAGATCGTCGACGAGAACCACCTCACCACGCTCATGGTCACGCATAACATGAACGACGCTATCCGTCTGGGCAACCGTCTGATCATGATGCACGAAGGCCACGTGATCTACGACGTGGCGGGCGATGAGAAGAAGTCGCTCACCGTAGCCGACCTGCTGCAGAAGTTCGAGGAGGTCTCGGGCGGCGAGCTCGCCAACGACCGCATGCTGCTAAGCTAAACCTACCAAAAAGGGACAGGTTTATTTTGGCAGGTTTTATCTGCGCAAACGTCAAAACCGCCGCTAAGGGACAGGCGCCCTTGCGGCGGTTTTCGCATATTATGTCGATAATCCGATATTCAACCAGACATTCTGGCTAAGGACTAAGGAAACTGCCATGAAAAGACTCCCCCGCCTTGCGTTAGCCGCCGCGTTGTTTGCCGGCGCGCTCGCAGGCATCCCAAGCCTCGCTTTCGCGGGGAACCTGCCCGCCGCTATTGACGGCTCCGTGGCCGTCATGCACACCAACGACATCCACGGCAGCTACAAGTACAGCTACAACGCAAGCAAGGGCACCGGCACTGTGGGCTTTGATGGACTGGCGGTTCTCTATAGCGCCCAAAACAGCGCCCCCGATCTTTTGCTCGATGCGGGCGACACCTTCCACGGGCAGTCCTTCGCCACCATGAGCGAGGGCAAGAGCATCGCCGAGCTCATGGACACCTTCTATGTAGACGGCTACGACGCGACCACGCCGGGCAACCACGACTGGAGCTACGGCGAGGACAAGCTCCGCACCATGACCGGCTACAGCACCACCGGCACGCCCTTCGCCATGCTCTGCGCGAACGCGAAGTCTACGAGCGGCGTATGGAGCTCGAGCATCACGAAGACGCTCGATCGCACCTGGGAGGATAGCGAGGATCACTCCACATTCGACTACAAACTCAAGGTCGGCGTCGTGGGCGCCATGGATGAGTCGCTGGGATCCTCGCTGCGCGCGGACCTGGTCGCGGGCACGTCGTTCTCGAGTGCCACGAACGCCATCAATACCGAGGCAGAGCAGCTGCGCAAGGAGGGCTGCAACGTTGTCGTCTGTATCGCGCATACGCTCAACGCCAAGACCTTTGCCACACGGCTCCGTGGCATCGATGCCCTTATCGCAGGCCACGAGCACATCAACCTTAACGAGAAGGTGACGGGAGCCGACGGCAAGACGATCCACGTTGTCGAGGCAGGCAGCGCCTTTGCCGAGGTGGGGCTGCTTTCCATTCCGTACAAGTACGACACCAATGGCACCGAGACGACCGACGATGACACGGTCACGGTCCCTGCAGATGGCAGCGACGAGAAGCTCTACACCGCCAAGAACGTCAACGACCTTTTGGCAGACCCCGACAAGGGCTCCGACTACCAAAGCTGCCTTGAAGCCGTCCGCAACAAGATCAAGCCGCTCGACGAGGCCTTTGAAAACGAATCGAACAAGGTGCTCGGCACATCCACCACCAACTATTTCTACGGCGAGGACGCCGCAGGCACGCATGGTTGGGAAATGGTGCGCACCACCGATTTCCGCCCCAGCAACCCGGGCGACACCACCAAAGCCCAGACCATCGGCCACGTGATTTGCGGCTCCTATCTTGCCTTGACGGGCGCAGACCTTGCTATCGAAAACGCTGGCGGCATCCGCGGCGGCATCGCGGCGGGCAACGTGACCGCCGGCAACGTCATCGCCATCTCGCCCTACGGCAACACCGTGGAGACCTGGACCATGACCGGCGCGGACTTCCTCGCAGCGCTCGAGCACTCGCTACAAATCAACGACGATTGCAACGACAGCTACGAGCTTCAGAAGGCTTATGTGGCGGCCGGTCACACCGAGCAGGAGGCGCAAGACAAGTACAAGTGGCGCGATGACTCTGGCAGCGTTCTCTCCTTTGGCGGCATCAACGTGACGATTGATTGGACGCAGCCCGAAGGCAAGCGCATTGTGAGTGCCACGCTCACCAAAGACGGCAGCACGCTCGATCCCACCAAGACCTATACCGTCGCCACCAACAACTACATCATCACCAACACAACCGACTTCCCCACCTTCGCAAACGCCACCAAGCACACCGAGTGGGGTACCTGCGAGTCAGCCCTAAGGGCGCTGATCGGGCAGAACAGCTGGGAGAGCAAGATGGCCTCGCTCGCGGGCACCATCAGCTTTGGCTCCGCTGCCGTGGACCCCACGCCCACACCGGCCCCGACGCCTAAGCCCTCGCCTAAGACGGACACGACGACCACGAAGGTCATCACCAAGAAGACGACCGGTAAGCTCGCCGCAACGGGAGACCACACGCTGGCAGTAGTTGGCGCGTGCCTTATCGGCGGCATCATCGTCATCATCCTCGGCATTATCTGGAAACGTCGACGCTAAGCTACACCGCCGGGCCTTGCAGCCCCGCCGCGTAAACCTTATATCGAGCACAGAAGCCCGTCCGAATTTGATCGGACGGGCTTCTTGGTGGGTATCATGGTTGGACGATCATTAGGAGGTTTTCCCTACATGGAATTGTTTGAGCCGATTCTTCATTTCTTTGAGCAACGGTGGGTCCACAACATCATCTGGGCCGTCATCTTGGCGATAGGCACCGCCGTCGCCGCCAAGGTCGTATCCAAGACCCTGAACCATCTGCTTAACCGAGACGATAACCCGCTTCCGGCATCGAGTATCTTCATCAACATCGCGCGCGCCGTCATCTGGATGATTGGCGGCAGCTTTATCCTCGACAACTGCTTTGGCATTAACGCAAACGCGCTCGTCGCCGCTCTTGGCGTCGGCGGCATCGCCATCTCGCTCGGCTTTCAGGACACGCTGTCAAACCTTATCGGCGGCATGCAAGTGACCTTTATGGGCATCATCAAACCCGGCGACAATATCGAGGTCGGCGGCGTATCCGGCGTGGTCCAAGACATCACTTGGCGCCATACAACGATTGAGGATGCCTGTGGACAGACCATCATTGTGCCCAACTCCAACATCTCCAAGAACACGCTCGTGCATTTGATGCCCTTTGGGCGCGTGGCCGTGCCCGTTGCCGTAAAGGACACGTCCAAGTGGGCTTCCCTTGACGCGCTGGCAGACGAGCTCACCGATGCCACCAAGGCCGCCGTGCTTCCCATCTCGGGCTTTGACAAGGAGCCTTACGTACTCTTTAGCGAGATCGGCGACTTTGGCATCAAGGGCAAGATCATCTTTATCGTCAGCGACGACAGCACTACTTTCACGGCAGCCGACGCCTGCATCCGCGCCATCGCCCCCATCATCGCCTAAACCACCGCAAAGGGGTCAGGCATCTTTGTAGTGGTTTTCATTCGTGGTACCATGGTTCATATAGTTGTTTAAACGACTAAGGGAGCAACATCATGGAAGAGGCCTATCGTCAAGCACGCAAGCGCGGCGAGCAAGGACGTCGACGCGCCATTAGCCAAAGCGAGCATCCATACCTTACGGACCTCGACAGTTTGGTTGCTCAGCTCCCCTTAGGTCAGCGAGAGAATGTCGGCCTGCGGGATATTCCGCTCGAAATGGTCGTCGGCACGGTCACCAAGGGCCGTCAGTCCGCCTTTTCGTGTAACTTTATGCCCCTGCTTCCGTTTAGCACCGAGTTCGCCCGCAAGTGGTCCAACCTCTACGACATCCAGGTGACCGAGGGCTATCGCGACCCCGTCATCGTCACCGAGTTCATGCATCGGTTTTACGTCCAAGAGGGCAACAAGCGCGTCAGTGTCCTCAAATTCCTGGACGCCCCGACGGTTTCGGCCAAGGTCACCCGTCTCTACCCCGGCACATGGGATTCCGTCGAAAGCCGCCTGTACGGTGAGTTCTGCGCGTTTTGGCGCGTCTGCCCCCTATACGAGATCGAGTTCTCACGCGAGGGAAGCTACGAGACGCTCGCCAAGATGCTCGGTCAGGACCTTATCGAAAAATGGCCGCAGAAAAAGGTCGACTACCTGCGCCACACCTTCTTACTCTTTAAGCGCGCCTACTTTCGCGCGGGCGGCGACCACCTGGACATTACGCCCGCCGACGCCATGCTCGTCTACCTCAATGTGTACAACCAGGACCGCCTGCTGGATACACCGACGGATATCGTCGTAAACCGCCTGTGCAAGATCTGGCGCGAGCTGGTCATTGCCGGCAAAAATAACGAGGACAAGGTAGATCTTGTCGAAGCACCGAGCGTCGATGAGGAGGAGTCGCCCGCCAAGTCCACCTCCGGCGTGCTCAGCTTCTTTATGGGCAAGACCGTCTATTCGGCGGCCAACCCCCTGCGCATCGCCTTTATCCATGAGTTCCCCTGTGCGACGTCGAGCTGGGACAGCCTGCACGACCAAGGGCGTCAGTATCTCGATGAGCACTTTGGCGGTATCGTGCGCACCGAGGCGTTCGAGGACTGCCATGATCCGGACGCGTTCTACGCCGCCGTGGAAACGGCTGTCAAACATGGAGCAAACGTCATCTTCTCGACCTCGCACCGCCTGATGGAATACACGCTCAGGGCTGCCGTTGAGTATCCCCGGGTTCGGTTCCTCAACTGCTCTATCGGTCTTCCCCATCAAAGCGTCCGTTCGTACTTTGGCAAGATGTACGAGGCCAAGTTCCTCCTGGGCGCCCTTGCCGCCAGCATGGCGGACAACCACCGCATCGGTTACCACGCGTCGGTCTTTGCCTCGGGCGCACTCAGCGAAATCAACGCCTTTGCGATTGGCGCCTCGCTGCTCGACCCCCGTGCGCAAATTATCCTGACCTGGGGCGATGTGCCTGCCGGTGGCCTTGCCGAGGCCATGTGCCGCGAAGGCGTGAGCGTCATGACCGGCGCCGACATGTCAAAGTCGCTCGAAGATCCCACGGCCTACGGACTTCACCGCCTGATCGATGGCAAGGTTGCCGGCATTGCCATGCCGGTGTGGAACTGGGGCCGATATTACGAGCTTATCGTGCGAACTCTGCTGCATGGTACCTGGGACGAGACCAGTGACGACAGCCGGGTCCGCGCCGTCAACTACTGGTATGGCATGAGCTCGGGCGTTATCGATATTCGCTACGCTCCGGGCCTGCCCTATCAGACGCGCAAGCTTGTTCAGCTACTCCGCAATGGCATCGTCGAGGGCTCCATCAATCCATTTGGCGGCGAGCTCCATAGCCAAGACGGCGTGGTGCAGATCGAGGGCTTTCCCCCACTGCCGAGCACGCAAATCGTCGAGATGGACTGGTTGGCCGACAACGTGGTGGGCACCATTCCGCAGCCCAACGATGAGCCGAAGGTCCACGCCCTATGAAAATCCTTGCCATAGCCGATACCGAAGAACGATGCCTATGGGAGTGCTTTCGCAAGGAACGCTTTGAGGGTGTCGACCTGATTTTGTCCGCTGGCGATCTGGACCCGGATTATCTTGAGTTTTTGGTCACCGTCATCAACAAACCGCTCATCTACGTTCGCGGCAATCACGATGATCGCTACGCGCGTCATGCACCAGGCGGCTGTATCTGTGTCGAAGACTCCGTTTACGTGTATCGCGGCGTCCGCATTGCGGGGCTTGGCGGCTCCATGCGCTACCGAGATGGCGCCAACATGTACACCGAGCGCGAGATGGCCAAGCGCGTGCGCAAGCTGTCACGCAAAGTGAGGATGGTCGGCGGCTGCGACATCCTGCTGACCCATGCGCCCGCCGCCGGCATGGGCGATCTGGACGATCTGCCACATCGAGGATTTGAATGCTTTAACACAGCGCTCGAATCCTGGAATCCCGACTACATGGTGCACGGGCATGTGCACCAATGCTACGGTCCCAACTTTCAGCGTGAGCGTCGGCATGCATGCGGGGCAACAATCATCAACGCCTGCGGTTATACGCAGTTTGAGCTGGACGAAGCGCGCTACCCCATCCGTGGCTGGCAGGCAGCCTGGCTCAATTCGCAAACCATGCGCCGCGAACTCAAGCGCCACGAGGCCATCGAGTCCTCAACCGCCAGAACCCCCTGGTAACCACCACAAAGGGGACAGGCACCTTTGTGGTGGTTTTGGCTCGAGATAGCAAGAAACCCGGTCCTGCGCAGGGCAGAACCGGGTTTCTTTAGCAATGCTTGCTTTGCTCAGGCAGTAACTGTTAGTTACTCAGCCAGGAAGTCACGCTGGACAGCGGGATCGACCTTGACGCCAGGGCCCATGGTGGAAGACACGGAGATGGACTTGACGTACTTGCCCTTAGCGGAAGAGGGCTTGACGCGCAGTATCTCGGTGTACAGGGCAGCGTAGTTCTCGACGAGCTGCTGCTCAGAGAAGGACTTCTTGCCCAAGGGCACGTGGCAGATGCCGTAACGGTCGGCGCGATACTCAACGCGGCCGGCCTTGAGCTCGGAGACCATCTTGGCGACGTCCATGGTCACGGTGCCGAGCTTGGGGTTCGGCATGAGGCCACGGGGACCAAGGATCTTACCGATGCGGCCAACCTTGGCCATCATGTTCGGCGTAGCGATAGCGGCGTCGAAGTTGATCTCGCCCTTCTGGATCTGGGCGACGAGCTCGTCGGAACCGATGATGTCGGCGCCGGCAGCCTCGGCCTCGCGGGCCTTCTCGCCCTCGGCGAAGACGGCAACACGAACGGTCTTGCCGGTGCCGTGGGGCAGGGAGATGGAACCACGGATGTTCTGGTCAGCCTTACGAGTATCGATGCCCAGACGGAAGTGGGCCTCGACGGTCTCGTCGAACTTGGCGGTGTCGAGCTCCTTGATGAGCTTGGCAGCCTGAAGGGGGGTGTAGAGCGTGGCGCGGTCGATCTTCTCGGCAGCGGCGTTATAGCTCTTACCATGCTTAGCCATGTGCATTACCTCCTGTGGTTAAACGGGCGTGAGCCCTCCCACATCGTATCGTGTGCCCTATTGCACACATATAACGGGCGCCCCGGTCGGAGCACCCGTCATTACCTAAAGAAATCGCTACTCAGCGATGGTGACGCCCATGGAGCGGGCGGTACCGGCGATGATCTTCTTGGCGGCGTCAATGTCGTTGGCATTGAGGTCCGGCATCTTGATCTCGGCAATCTTGGTGAGCTGCTCCTGGGAGAGCTGACCGACCTTGTCGGCCTGGGGCTTAGCGGAACCAGACTTGAGGTTCAGCTCCTTCTTGATGAGGTGAGCCGCCGGCGGGGTCTTGGTGATGAAGGAGAAGGACTTGTCCTCGTAGACAGAAATCTCAACGGGGATGATGTCGCCCTTCTTGTCCTGCGTCTCGGCGTTAAAGGCCTGGCAGAACTGCATGATGTTCACGCCAGCAGCGCCCAGGGCGGGGCCGACGGGAGGAGCGGGGTTAGCTGCACCAGCAGGAATCTGGAGCTTAATGACGTTGGCAACCTTCTTCTCAGCCATGGTCATTCCTTTCGAATCACGAGTGTGAAGTACTTGCTATATCGTAAGCACGCACGTGTTAGAAGCACTCCTGAGATGAGCAGTCACAGAAGAAGCACGCTCGCGCGAACGGACGAAAACTTAAGCGATGACAGCGACCTGGTTAAAGTCGAGCTCTACCGGCGTCTCGCGGCCAAAGATCATCAGCGTGACCTTGAGCTTGCCTGCCTCGGTGTTAACCTCGGAGACCTTGCCATCAAAGTCGGTAAGCGGGCCATCGGTGACGCGGACGGACGTGCCGACCTCAATATCAACCGAGGTGCGCTTGGGCGAATCGCCCTTACCGGGACGACGAGTCATCTTATTGTACTCGTCGCGGGAAAGCGGAGCGGGCTTGCCGTTGCCGCCCAGGAAACCGGTGACGCCGGGCGTGTTGCGAACACACGTCCATGCATCGTCATCCATCTCCATGCGGACCAGGACATAACCCGGGAAGATCTTGGAATCCTTGGTCTCACGCTTGCCACCCTCTTTAATCTCGGTGACGCGCTCCATAGGAATCTCGATATCAAAGATACGGTCCTGCATGCCCATAGTCTCGATGCGATGCTCGAGATCGGACTTAACGCGGTTCTCGTATCCAGAGTAAGTGTGAACGACGTACCAACGCTTAGACATGGTTTAGCCCCTCAATCCAGAGAACAGAGCAAGAGCCTCGCCAAAGCCAGCATCGAGCAGAGCGATGACGACGCCGACGACGATCAGAGAAGCGCAAACGACGACCGAGTAGTTCACGAGCTCCTTCTTATCGGGCCACGTGACACGCTTCATCTCGGACTTGACCGAAGCGAAATACTTCTTGGTGCGGGCGAAGAAACCAGGCTTCTCGTTCTTCTTGGACTTCGCAGCCTTCTCGTTCTTCTTGGCAACGGCCTTCTTGGCCTCAACCTTGGAGTTGGCGGCAGCGTTGTTGGCAGGTGCCGGCTGCTGAGCCTTCTTCTTGTTCTTCTTGTTGGCCATTTGGGTTACCTCCGCGCAATGCGCTTATACATGAGTAAACCGTAAGCCCCCAATTGGGAGCTTACGGAATAATGACTGGCACGCCAGGAAGGACTCGAACCCTCAACACTCGGTTTTGGAGACCGATGCTCTACCAATTGAACTACTGGCGTATGTGACTAGAGACTAGCGAGTCTCTTTGTGCAGCGTGTGGTGACGGCACCAGGGGCAATACTTCTTGATCTCCATACGATCAGGCATGTTCGCCTTGTTCTTGGTGGTCGTATAGTTGCGGCGCTTGCACTCAGTGCACGCAAGAGTAACTAGAGTACGCATGTATCCTGAACCTTTCATATCCGCCCCGTACGGGCACGAGATGGTACTTTATCAGCTCTATGTAAGTGCTGTCAATGAAAACCTCGAATCAATTGGTTCTCGCTGGATCCATTCATATTTGGAACACATCAATGAAGCCAGTGAGATCTAATCGATCCCTCACGCTCGGCTTAAGGGCGAGCGAAGCGTAATCGGCGGGGAATAAGTCCCGCGTAGAAAAGAACCCGGCACCCATATAAGTGCCGGGTTCTCTAAGTCAGCTATATCAGAGAGCTAATTTACTCAATGATCGTGGAGACGATGCCCGAACCGACGGTGTGGCCACCCTCGCGGATAGCGAAGCGCAGGCCCTCCTCCATGGCGATCGGGTGGATGAGGTCGCCCTCGATGGTGATGTGGTCACCAGGCATAGCCATCTCGGTGCCCTCGGGGAGCTTGACCGTACCGGTAACGTCGGTGGTACGGAAGTAGAACTGAGGACGATAACCATCGAAGAACGGGGTGTGACGGCCGCCCTCCTCCTTGGTCAGAACGTAGATCTCGCCGGTGAACTTGGTGTGCGGGGTAACCGAACCGGGCTTGCAGAGAACCTGGCCGCGCTCGATGTCCTCACGCTTGATGCCGCGGAGCAGCAGACCGACGTTGTCGCCAGCCTCGCAGAAGTCCATGGACTTACGGAACATCTCGATACCGGTAACGACGGTGTTCTGGGTATCCTTGATGCCGACGATCTCGACGGGCTCGTTGAGCTTGAGCTCACCGCGCTCGACACGGCCAGTAGCAACGGTACCACGGCCGGAGATGGTCATAACGTCCTCAACGGCCATCAGGAACGGGAGGTCGTTGTTACGAGCAGGCGTCGGGATGTACTCGTCGACGGCCTTCATGAGCTCGCGAATGGCGTCCATCCACTTGGCGTCGCCCTCGAGAGCGCCCAGAGCGGAGCCACGGATGACGGGGATGTCGTCGCCGGGGAAATCGTACTCGGAGAGGAGCTCACGGGTCTCCATCTCGACGAGGTCGATGAGCTCGTCATCGTCGACCATGTCGCACTTGTTCAGGAAGACGACGATGTAGGGAACGCCGACCTGACGGGCGAGCAGGATGTGCTCGCGGGTCTGAGCCATGGGGCCGTCGGTAGCAGCGATGACCAGGATAGCGCCGTCCATCTGAGCAGCGCCGGAGATCATGTTCTTGACGTAGTCAGCGTGGCCCGGGCAGTCAACGTGAGCGTAGTGACGGGCAGCGGTCTCGTACTCAACGTGGGAGACGGAAATCGTAATGCCGCGCTCGCGCTCCTCGGGAGCCTTGTCGATGTTCTCGAACGCAGTGAAGTCAGCCTTGCAGCCCTCGGTCTCGGAGAGAACCTTGGTGATGGCAGCGGTCAGCGTGGTCTTGCCGTGGTCGACGTGACCAATGGTGCCGATGTTAACATGCGGCTTAGTGCGCTCAAACTTCTCTTTGGCCATAAAGCCCTCCTCTTAACAGGTCGTCCCCGGACGGGACTTTGCCTTTATACCATAGTGGCCTCTCAACATACTATTGAGAAGCCACCGTGTTACCTATGGTAGCGGTGACTGGATTCGAACCAGTGACGCCACGGGTATGAACCGTGTGCTCTAACCAACTGAGCTACACCGCCGGATGGAGCCTGCAACCAGACTTGAACTGGTGACCTCTTCGTTACCAACGAAGTGCTCTACCGACTGAGCTATACAGGCACTTGACGGGTGGGAGCTATAGGATTCGAACCTATGTAGGCAGAGCCAACGGGTTTACAGCCCGTCCCCATTAACCACTCGGGCAAACTCCCAATCGTTCAAGTATCCGCAGGTTCTTTGGTCTTTTGGACCGCCGCCCCCGCGAACGAAGAAGATAATACGATGCAACCTTGGGGGCTGTCAACGAAAACCTCTAGATACACGGTGCCGGGCGTATCTATATAGCCGTGACCTGCGGTTTTATTGAGTTTGGATATGAAGGACAGTGGTTTTGGATACTGAGGTGACGTTTCCCAAGGTAACACTTTGCTGTAGTGGAGTACACCTTCAGTATCGAACTTCGATACCAGCTTATTTGCACCTATATATAGGTCGAGATCAGGGCTGCCCAGACAGAAGATTGCTCTTCCCAGGCAAAATCGAGCGTGGATTTTCTTCCGTTTGAAATCGAGCGTGGATAATCTCCCACTTTGCCGTGCCATCGAATCCAAAGTGGCAGATTATCCACGCTCATTCACTAGGCGGAAGATTTTCCACGCTCGTGTGTCCGATAATCCACGCTCGATGACGATGACCAACCTCGCCCCGGCCTATGTCTCGACCTGTAACAGTAAGAGGGTTATTCCTCCCCTATCTGTTACAGATCGAGATGTTTCGCAGAAACCCCCGCTTACGTCTCATTCTGTAACAGTAAGAACGGTTTTCAGCCTCTTCGTGTTACGGATCGAGATGTTATCGGCCTTCCCTTGGCAATGTTTCGATCTGTAACTATAAGGAGGGTCTTCAGCCCACTCGTGTTACGGATCGAGACAAACCTGAAGCTTGGTTGGCGCCAAACACGCTGACTTATCGACATAAATAGAAACGGGCCCTGTCCCACAAGGGAACAGAGCCCGAAACTCTCATGGAGCCAGTGACAGGAATCGAACCTGCAACCCACTGATTACAAATCAGTTGCGCTACCGTTGCGCCACACTGGCACACTTGGCGCTTTCGCGCGAAGCCTGTTAAGGATAAAGGAATTGCGGACGGGGCGCAACAGGCCACACGGCGTTATACAAATATGCAAAATCCAGCAACAACAGGTACCAGCCCCGTTCATTTCTGTCGGTTCGCCCTCAATTTCAAAACTATTCGCTAGAACGAATAGTTTTAATTACAATTGGCTATATAAAACTATTCGTTCTAGCGAAGGGTTTCTCGATGTTGACTACAAAGGAAGCAGCCGAGCTGCTCGGCATCACTCCGCGCAGGGTGCAGGAGCTCATAAAAAACGGAGCACTTGAGGCCCGCAAGGCTTCTGGTGTATGGCTCATCGACAAAGGCAGCGTCGACACGCGACTCCGTTCCGCGACCAAAACGGGGGGACGTCCCCGCCGCGGCCACGGTAAGAGCGAGATCGCATTCACCCTCATGAACCGCACGCACGAAGTGGCCCAGCTGGTCTACAGCAGATCACGGAAAGACTTCACCCACATCGGCGCCGACGTCGATCGTGCCCACGCCCCTATTGGAGTTTTTGCTCCCAGCAAACCTGTATCGCTCGACTCCTTCCGCATCTGGTGGCGCGGCCGCGGTATCCCGCTCGCACGCATTGGGCTAGCCTCCCTGCTTGCAGAAGCCGCAGTCGATGTTCCCGATGAACTCGTACAGCGAAATCTTGGCCTCTCCTTATCCGACCAGTATTGGATTAGGCCCCAAGACTCCGGTCTCGCGTGGGAAGATATCAATTTCTTCAATAATGCTTTTGACGACGTCTCGCTAACCATTGCACCCTTCGCCCCGGAGGGTAAGGCAGCTGCCGCAAAGCCTGACAACACCTCGGACGGCAATCTTCAAAAGTACTGGACATGCGAGGGTGACCGTCGAATCCTCCACAAGGCAGGTGCGCATCTAAACCAGGAACCTTATAACGAGATGGTGGCGACTGCACTTCACCGTCGCATCCTAAACGGTTGCGATTATGTACCCTATTCGCTCGAAGGCGCGGGTACTTCCGCCTTGAGCACATGCAATGTCTTCTTAACTGACGAAGAAGAATATGTCCCTGCGTTCTATGTAAACCAGCATGCAAATGCAGACGAGCGACTAACCGATTACGAACGGTATGTAGCAAACAGCGAGGAGCTTGGAGCGACAGATATAAAAGACGCCCTTGACCGCATGATCGTATGCGATGACATCATTGCCAACTACGACCGTCATTGGCGCAACTTCGGCCTCGTGCGAAACGTCAACTCACTGGCCTGCAGACCAGCCCCCATCTTCGATTCGGGCTCATCACTCTGGTGCAACATATCACTAGAGGAGCTTAGGGCGGGAGAGCACAGTTTTACCAGCGCACAATTTCATTCAAGTCCCGCCAAACAAATGTTGCTCGTCGAGGACATGGGCTGGTTTGACGGCGACAAACTCGAGGGCTTTGTCGACGAGGCGATCGAGATTCTGTCTAAAAACGATGCCCTAGCAGCGAGACTGCCTTATCTAAAAGAGGCGCTAACGTGGCGCCTCGAAAGAATGATCGACATCGCTGAATGGAGTTAGCGAGGCAGCATTGCCCCGCCAACTTCCCTACCTCCCGCGAAGGGCCTTGAGCTTGGCCAGGGCATCGGGGCTCAGGCGGCTGCCCAGGGTCATCTTGATCTGCGGGGCTTCCTCGGCCTCGTGAACGTCGTTATCGATCTGTTTGATCTCGTCCACCAGCATGCGGCTCGAGATGCGCGTGACGCCCTTGCCCATGACGACGGCCTGGATTGTGCCGTCACTCGATACCACGGAGCACGCGCGGCCCTCCTCGCGTGCCTCGATGCAGAGCTTCTGTACCACGGTATCGGCAGAGACGCCCGTCGGCGAAAACTCGATGCGCACGCCGCGGGCCGGCAGGTTGGGGCGCTCGCTGGAGATATTGCCCGCGCCGTCGAACACGATCACGGCCTCGTAGCGGCCCTGGGCAAACGCCGCAACATCGTTGATGAGTGCGGTGCGCGCCATATCGTGGACGTCGCTGGAATACGGATCGTCGGAATGGTCGTAGACGAGCTTTTCGTAGCGCGGCGTGCAGTGGATCACGTTGTAGCCGTCGACCACCAGCAGCTCGGGCTTATTGGAATGCACCGTCGAGACTGGGTCGGCGATAGCCTGTGCAAACGCATTGCCGCCCACGCCATAGGTCGCGGCCGAAACAATCGGCTTGGCCGAGCCTTCGCCAAAGCGCTTGGCCTTGGACTTGGCACGGTTCTTCTTGGACATGCGTTACTCCTCCCCCATGAGCTCGCCGGCGTTGCGGCGCAGCCACTCAAAGCATAGCGCCGTCGTTGCCTGGGCAACATTGAGGCTCTCGGTCATGCCGCGCTGGGGAAGCTTGGTCAAAAAGTCGCATTTCTCGAGCACCAGGCGCGAGATGCCGTCGCCCTCGGAACCCATGACGAGCGCAACGCGGCCCTCGAAGGGGGCGTCCCAGCAACTGCCTTCGGCGTGCTCGGAGGCGCCGCCCACCCAAAAGCCGGCGGCCTTGAGGTCATCGAGCGCACGGGCGATATTGGGAACCTGCGCGATGGGCAGGTGCATGACGGCGCCGGCAGAAGTCTTGTAGCTGCCGACGGTCACACCGGCGGCGCGCTTGTTGGCAATGATGACGCCCGCCGCGCCCACGACCTCGGCGGAGCGCACGATGGCGCCAAAGTTGCCGTCGTCGGTCACATGGTCGAGCACGACGACGAGCGCCGGACCGTCGCCCGCACGGTCGAGGATATCGGCAACATCGGCATAGGGGAAATTGCCCACCTCGAGCGCAATGCCCTGGTGAGCGCCATGGCTCGACAGCGCATCGAGCTGTGCACGCGGCACGTACTTAATGCGGACACCCGCGGCATTGAGGTCATCGACCAGGCGCGACAGGGCGGCATCGCGCTCCCCGCCCTCGGCGATGAGCGCGCACTTGATGGGAAAACCGGTGCGTAGCGCCTCGGCGGCAGCACGACGGCCTTCGATAAACTCGCCCTTGGGGGCCTGAACAGCGTCGCGGTTGCGATCGCGCTGCGGACGAGCGGCCTGGGCGCGATCGCGCTGGCCCTTAGGAGCGGCAGCGCGATCATTGCGGCGAATCGGACGCGAGCCAGAAGCAGCCTGCTTGCCGCCACGAGGCGCACGCTTGCGATTGTCGGCCATAAAGCGACCTCCTAAACACAACTATCAATCGAAACAAAATAAACGACCGCCCATGAATATTAATTCGGGCGGTCGGTACGGGTTTTCCAAGTGCCCGAGATTGCCGTGAAAGAGGAGCGACGCGTACTTGAGTACGCGAGCGACGGTTTGAACGGCAAGGTCGGGTGCTTGGGAAACCCGCGGGGATTAGAGAGATTTGATACGGGTGCCGGCGGCGGTATCCTCAATGGTGAGGCCCAGGTCCTTGAGCTGGTCGCGGATGGCGTCGGCCAGACCCCAGTTCTTGGCGGCACGGGCCTCGGCGCGGGCCTCGAGAATCTTGGCAGCAGCCTCGTCCACGTCGTCGCCCGTATAGGCAACCAAACCGGCGGCAACACCCAGCAGACCCAGCGGCAGCTCCACCTTGGGCTCGGGAAGCTCGACGCCAAACGTATCGAGCAGCTCGGCCAGCGTATCGGCGGCAGCCAGGACTGCGGCCTTGTCGGCAGCATCGCCCGCCTGCTCCAGATACTGGTTGCACTCGGTGACAAAGCCAAAGACGGCACCCATGGCACCGGCGGTGTTAAAGTCGTCGTCCATGCACTCCTTGAAGGCGGCACGG
Organism: uncultured Collinsella sp.; assembly: GCA_959028445.1. Taxonomy (GTDB): domain Bacteria; phylum Actinomycetota; class Coriobacteriia; order Coriobacteriales; family Coriobacteriaceae; genus Collinsella. Next base: position 69,887 of record CAUFRY010000003.1, read on the forward strand.
GTCTCGGCGGCCTTGGCGGCAAACGCCTCGACGACAGCCTCATCGGCGTCGGCCGTCGCATGGTTCGCGGCCCAGCGCAGGTTCTCGACCGTGCCGGCGATACGCGTGAGCGAGTTCTCGGCACCCTCCAAGCGCTCCCAAGAGAAGTCGAGCGGCGAGCGATAGCTCGTCTGCAGCATCAGCAGGCGCAGGGCGGCAGCGGAGTGCTGCTCGAGGACCTCGGCCAGCGTAAAGAAGTTGCCGAGCGACTTGGACATCTTCTCGCCGTCTACCAGCAGCATGCCCGTGTGCATCCAGGTGTTGGAGAAGCCCTGGTGCCAGGCGCAGGTGGCCTGGGCGCACTCGTTCTCGTGATGCGGGAAGGCAAGGTCGGAGCCGCCGCCGTGGATGTCGATCGGAGTGCCCAGATAGCGGTGCACCATGGCGGCGCACTCGGTGTGCCAACCAGGACGGCCCTCGCCCCAGGGGCTCGGCCAGCTGGGCTCGCCGGGCTTGGCGGCCTTCCACAGGGCAAAGTCGAGCGGGTCGTTCTTGTCCTCGTTCTCCTCGATGCGCGCACCCACCATGAGGTCGTCGATGTTGCGGCCCGAGACCTGGCCGTAGTTGGGATCGCTGCGCACGGCAAAGTACACATCGCCGTTATCGGCTGCGTAAGCGTGGCCCTGCTCGATAAGCGTCTTGATCATGGCGATCATGGGACCGATCTCTTTGGTGGCGCGGGGACGCACATCGGGATCGAGCACGTTGGCAGCGCGCATGACGCCGATGAACTTGTCGGAGAACTCCGTCGCAACCTCGGCAGCCGTACGGCCTTGCTCGTTGGCGCGCTTGATGATCTTGTCATCGACATCGGTGAGGTTCTGAGCGAACGTGACCTCGTAGCCGCTCGCGATGAGCCAGCGGCGAATCACGTCAAAGCTGATGAACGTGCGGGCGTTGCCGATGTGGATGTTGTCGTAGACCGTGGGGCCGCACACATACATGCGGACCTTACCGGGCTCGATGGGCTGGAACTCTTCCTTTTTATGGGTAGCGCTGTTGTAGATACGCATTCGTTACTCCTTAACGGTTTTCTGTAGCAGGCAGACGGCCCAGGCGCCGATTCCCTCGCCCTGGCCTTCCCAACCGAGCTTTTCGGTCGTAGTGGCGGCGACGCCCACGTTTTCGACGTCAACGCCCAGGGCATGGGCCAGGTTGGCGCGCATGGCATCGCGGTGCGGGGTGATCTTGGGCTGCTGGCAGGCAATGGTGCAATCGGCATCGACAAACTCAAAGCCCAGCTCGCGCGCATAGTCCATCACACGGGCAAGCAGCACCATCGAGTCGGCGCCCTCATAGGCAGGATCGGTGTCGGGGAACAGCTTGCCGATGTCTCCCCCGCGGCAGGCGCCCAGAATGGCGTCGGCCAGCGCGTGCGCGAGCACATCGGCATCCGAGTGGCCCAGCAGACCGCGCTCGTAGGGAATGTCGACACCGCCGATAATACATCGACGCCCCTCCACCAGACGGTGAACATCGTAGCCGTGTCCAATGCGCAGGTTACTGAACATGGGGAAGGTCCTCTCCCTCGGCCATGCGGCCGAGCAGAATCGCGGTTACGGGACGCAGGTCCTCGGGCACCGTCACCTTAAGGTTATCGCGCGGGCTCTGGACGCAGCGGACACGCCCACCCATGCGCTCGACCAGCGACGAATCGTCCGTGCCGATAAAGCCCTCAGCAATCGCCGCGGCATGGGCGCGTTTCATGGCGTCGACACTAAAGATCTGCGGCGTCTGCGCGGCCCAGTACAGCTCGCGCGGCGGCGTCTCGACGATGTTGTCGCCGTCGACGATCTTGAGCGTGTCAATCGCGGGCTGACCGCACACGACACCGTCGAGGGCACGGTCGCTCACGAGCACGTCGATAGCGTGGTCGATGGCCTCGGTCGTAATGAGCGGACGAGCGCCATCGTGAATGGCAACGTATTCAAAGCCCGCCGGAACCGCACGCACACCGGCACGGGTGGAATCCTGGCGGGTCGCGCCGGCATCGGCAAAGCTGATGGGCGTGTCATAGTCAAACGGGTCGATAGCCAAGCGGCGCATCTCGGCACGGCGCTCGGCAGGGCAAACCACGACGATATGGCCGACCTTGTCGCTACGATCGAACGCGCGGATGGACCAGCTCATGAGCGGACGGCCCGCCACGTTAACGAGCTGCTTGCCGCCGGGATTTCCAAAGCGCTGGCCGCTGCCGCCGGCAACGACCACGGCGCATACGGGCGCCATTATGCGTTCCCCTGTTTGGTGCCCTTCATGCGGTACAGCGAGTCCGCAAGAATGGCAGGGTTGTTGACGCCAAAGTCGCCCAAGCGCTCCGGATCCTCGCTGATGTCATCCATGAGCTCCTGCAGCGAGCCGTACTCGTCGACGATCTTCTCGGCCACGCCGTCGCGCACGACGGACACGCGCGAAAGCGTGCGCAGGCCCAGCGGCGTCATGACGGAGTCCTCGTCCAAGTCGTCATAGCCCAGAACTGCCGCCACGTGCTGCGGGTCGGACAGGTCCTTAGGCGTCATACGGGCAAGCTCAGCGCGAATCTTCTCGGCGTTGGCCTCAGAGGAATCGCTTGCGTAGTCGCGGATCATCAAGTCGTATTCGGTATCCATGCTGGAGCCCGCGAGCTGCTCGAGCTGCATCTGCACGAGCTTGCCCTGGTTACCCAGCTTGACGATGCAATCCTTAAGCTCGGTCTTTGCCTGTTGCATGATCTCGAAACTCGAGAAGATGCCGGTGATGTCGGCGAGCGTGACGTAGTCGTCGAGCTCAAGGGCCGTCAGGCGCAGCAGGGAGCGATCGAGCGACTGACGGGTAGTCTGGAGCGTGGCGACGAGCTGGTTGACCGAGCTCATGATGGTGGTGACGGGCTGGATCTCGTAGCTCTTGCCGTGGACGTACACGTTGACGACGGCACGACGAGCCGAAACCGAGATCACGATGGCGTCGGTGAGCACCGACATGCGAGCGGCAGTACGGTGACGCATGCCCGTCTCACTCGTGGCGAGCGAGGGATCGGGATTGAGGTGGAAGTTGGCACGCAGGATCTGGGTGAGGTCGCCATCGATAACGATGGCACCGTCCATCTTGGAGAGCTCGAACAGGCGGTTCGAGGTAAACGAAATGTTGAGCGGGAAGCCGTCGTTACCGGCGGCGAGCACGTTTTCGGTGTCGCCGACGCAGATAAGGGCGCCCAGGTGACCGGCAATGATCATGTCGAGGGCGGTGCGGATCGGCTGACCGGGGGCAGTCAGGCGGATGGCCTGTTCCATACGCTTTTGCAGCTCGTTCTTATCCAAGGCATCGCTCCCATCGTATACGCTCCATAAACGTCAATAAGTTTCTCACGGTTTGCCCCTGTGACGCCCGCAAAATCCGATGCTTACAGAATGAGCGAACACAGCTGAGAGCCCCAATCCAAATGAGCTGCTTATGTGGTAGCATCGGGATTCGCATAAATGAGGGAGTAGTCGCGTGATCGGGTTCGCCTCCGGTGGCGCGGCAAGTCAACACACTGGCCGATGCGGCCTGGCTTGCCTTAATGAACGAGACTCGTGGCTGTGCGCGCAACGCGTACGCCACGGGTCTTTTTTGTTGCTCCCCCGCCAGAAGTACACGCGGGTTCGCCCGCAGAGAGGGAGCCAGACTATGGGACTCGCCGAGCTCGTGCTGCTCGCCGTTGGCCTTTCGATGGACGCCTTTGCCGTTTCCATCTGCAAGGGTCTCGGCATGAAAAAGATCAACCTTAAGGTCGCCGTAGTGCTCGGCCTGTTCTTTGGCGGCTTTCAGGCCGGCATGCCCGTAATCGGATGGGCGCTTGGCAGCCAGTTTATGGGCATCATCGGCCCCATCGACCACTGGATCGCCTTTATCCTTTTGGCCTTTATCGGCGGCAAAATGCTGTGGGAGGCCTTTACCGAGGACGAGGATGAAGGCAACGGCAAGGATGCCGAAAAGATTGACCTGGGCGAGTACCTGATCCTCGCCATTGCCACCTCAATCGACGCCCTAGCCGTGGGCATCTCATTTGCCGCGCTCTCGGTTGACATCGTGCCCGCTGTATCGCTTATCGGCGTCACAACGTTTATCTTCTCCGTCGCCGGCGTAGCGATCGGCCACACCTTTGGCGCGCGCTACGAAAAACCCGCCGCCATCGTGGGTGGCGTCGTGCTCATCCTTATCGGCCTCAAGATCCTGCTGGAACACTTGGGTTTTTTGGTGCTGTAAAACACCCTTCAAAACTAAACGTCCGTATGAGGTCTCATGCAGAGTTTTGCATGAGCCTTTTCATGCAGACTTTTGCATGTCATACTAGGATGCAAAAGTCTGCACGTTAGGAGATTGCCATGGATACCCTTCCCATCACCACGCCGCGCCAAGCCGGCATCTACGTGCGTCAGGCGCGCGAGGCGCAGGGGATCACCCGTGCCGCCCTCGCTAAAAAAGCCGGTGTTTCGGAACGCCTGCTCGCATCGCTCGAGCTGGGAGATGCCACGGGCATTCGGCTCGACAAGCTGCTGGCAGTTTTCGGTGCTCTTGGACTGGCGCTCGCCGCTCAAGGGGATATAGGCGAAACGAAAAATGAGCAACCAGTCGACGCCCCGCATGCTGATCAACCTTGCAGCACCTCCAGACGCCATCACGCCCAACGTCTTCATCATCGCAACCGTTGCAGCACAACCATTCCGGCTCTTGCAGATGCCCCCTTTACATCCGCACTCTACGACGAGGTCTTCGCCGATTTCGCCATGTCCAATCTCGGAGTCTCGATTGCCACAAACGCATCTAGCAAAACCAAGCCCGAAGGGAAATAGCCAATGGCCAGAACATCACTTCGGACCATTATTTGCGGCGTGCCTGCTGGAACGCTCACGCAAGATGAGAACGGTCTTATCAGCTTTACCTACGATCATGACTATGACGGGCCAGCCCTATCGACCAACATACCCGTATCGAATCGCACATACGGACAACAGGTCATGAATCCGTACCTGTTTGGCCTTCTACCCGACAGCGAGGACCAACGAAAAGCGATTGCCGCCGAATTCGACGTTAGGCCCAACAATCCCGTTGCGTTGCTCAGCCATATCGGACTCGACTGTCCGGGCGGTGTGCAGTTTTGTGCCGAAGAAGATACCGACGCCGTCCTGCATCGCGCTGGCGAATACCGCCCTATAGACAACCACGAAATTGCTCTTCGTCTCAAGTCGATCAGAGATGACCGCGATGCATCGTGGATGGGTCTAGATGAAAGTTGGTCACTTGGAGGCAACCAGGGCAAGTTCGCGCTCGCGTTCATAAACGGCCGCTGGTGCGAATGCATGGGCTCCTCGCCCACGACGCATATTTTCAAAAATGGCGTTATCGGATTTAAACTCGAGGCTCTCAATGAGTTTGTCTGCATGAAAAGCGCCCAGCGCGCCGGTATCGCAACGGCAAACGTCGAATATCGTATGTTTGAGGACGAACCCGCCCTCATTGTTGAGCGCTATGACCGCATGAAAGTCAAAGACGGGACAATCAGGCGTCTACATCAAGAAGACCTCTGTCAGGCACTTGGGGTGATGCCCGCCCAAAAGTACACGGCAGACGGCGGCCCGACCACACGCGACATTCAAGAGCTCCTCGTAAATACGAGCCACCATCAACTTAACCTGTATCTGTTTACGCAGATACTGTTCTTCAACGCCATTATCGGCGCACCGGATGCGCACGCGAAAAACTATTCCCTGCTCCTTGGAAACGACGGCACAGCCATGATGGCTCGAATGTACGATGTCGCGTCGGGTTTGGCGTATGAGCGCATGCGCCGCCGGGCGCGCCTCGCCATGAGCGTTGGCGGCGAAAATCGTGTGGGGCGAATCGGTCCAGGCGCTATCCGCCGATACCACGGCATGGGCGATCCCGCGCTGGAGGCGGCGCTTACCGATGCCGGGCTATCCGAGAAGTTTTGCTTTGCGACCATGATGGACCTCGCCTACGAGGTACCCATTTGCATGGAAGAGGTCATGGACGAATACGCCGACCTGCCCGGCATGGCGGACCTGCGCGAGCATATGCTCGGCCCCGTCCGCGAAAACTGCCAGCGCACCCTCGACCTCATCAGGGCAGAAATGGACTAGGTGACCGTAATTTCGCAATTATCAAACAAAAGAGGGGGGGGCACCCGTCGCAAACGCTCGAATGCCCCCTCTCGTAATGTCATTTGCAATCCGCTAGCACGTGACTCGGACTGCTGCTAGCGCAACCTTTACGCGGCAAGGCGCTTGAGGACGTCGATGAGCAGCTCGTAGAAGCGCTCGGCAGAAGCGAGCTCCATGCTCTCGTCCGGGGTGTGGACATCGGAGAGCGTCGGACCCACGGCGATGGCGTCCAGGCCGTGCAGGGCCTCGGCAAACAGGCCGCACTCAAGGCCGGCGTGAATGGACTCGATGCGCAGCTCGGAGCCAAAGAGCTCTCGATAGCTCTCGACAAAGACTTCGCGGACCGGCGAATGCTCGGCATAGCTCCAGCCGGGATACTCAAACTCAAACTTGGCGTCGAAGCCCAGGACATCGGCCAGCGTCTGCAGACGGTCCTTGAACTCGTTCTGCAGCGAGGTGATCGAGGAGCGCGGGGACAGCATGATCTTGACCTCGTCGTCAGAAGTGGCAACCACACCGATGTTGGAGGAAACCTCGACGGAGCCGTCGGTGGCGACGTTGCGGCGAATCACGCCGTTGGGGGCAAGACGCAGGGCGCGGATGAGGGCAAGCGCGGACTTCTGGTCCATGGCCTCGACCTCGGCGTCGTCGGCAATCTCGACGGTGCAGGTAAAGCCGGGGTCGAAGACCTCGAGCTCGGCAGTAACGTCGGCGATGATGCCCTTTGCGATCTGGGCCGCGGCCTCGGCGGCAGCGTGGTCGGCGTAGACCAGAACAGCCTTGCACTCACGGTTGATGGCGTTGTCCTTGGTGCCGCCGTTAAAGCTAACGATGGCGGGCTCGCCAGCGACCATCAGGCGGTCGATGATGCGGGCCATGATGAGGTTGCCGTTGCCGCGCTCCAGGTTGATATCGCTGCCGGAGTGGCCGCCCAGCAGGCCGGAGATGTCGAGCGTGAGGGTGCTACCGGTCTTGTGCTCGCGCGCGATCGGGCAGGTGTAGGTAACGACGACACCGCCGGCGCAGCTGACGGTAGCAACGCCCTCTTCCTCGGAGTCAAGGTTAATCATGGTGCGGGCGCTAATCTGGGACTTGTCGAGCGTCTCGGCGCCGACCAGGCCAGTCTCCTCGTCGGTGGTGAATACGCACTCGAGGGCGGGGTGAACGATCGAATCGTCATCGAGAACAGTGAGCATCAGAGCGACGGCAATACCGTTGTCGGCGCCCAGAGTGGTGCCGTTAGCGGTGAGGACGCCGTCCTTGACGACCAGGTCGATACCATCAGTCGTAAAGTCGTGCTCAACGGAGCCCAACTTGTCGCACACCATATCGATGTGGCCCTGCAGCATTACGGTCGGGGCATTCTCGGCGCCGGCAGATGCGGGCTTGCGAATGATGACGTTGTAGACCTCGTCCTGATACACATCGAGACCGCGCTCCTTGGCAAACGCGACCAGGAAATCGCTGATGCCTTTCTCGTTGCCAGACCCACGGGGGATCGCGCTGACCTCCTCAAAGAAATGGAACAGCTGGGCGGGCTCGTAGCCGGTAATCTTGTAGTCCATGGTGCCTCCTTGGCGCAACTGGTTAGACAGTAAGACGTGCGACTTGTATATTCCCAGACTTTGCGTGCATAAACCAGTCGAAAACGCCGAGCGCCCTCGCATCATCGGCTAACGGTGGACCGTATAGCGTAACGGTCACAACTTCCGCAGCTCTACAAATCGAGGCGCCCTTTCCGGAGCGCCTCGATTGCGCGTATCAAATTGTCGCCACGCCCTACAGCGCGCCGGAACCGGCTTGCATCATGCCGCCGGGGCCCGAGGTCACGCCGCCGCTCACGGGCGCGGCGTTGCCGGTGTGCGGTGCCGCCGGGGCGGTATCGCCACCGAGCGTGCCCACCGGACGCGGTGCCGGGATCTCGCCCGTGCCGTGGCTAAAGACAAACTTGCCATCGGCCACGTCGCACAGGACGGTATCGCCCTCGCCCCACTCGCCAGCCAGCAGTTCCTCGGACAGCGGATCCTCGATGAGCTTTTGGATAGCACGGCGCAGCGGACGCGCGCCGTTGGTGAGGTCGGTGCCCTCGGCCACGATCTTGTCATAGGCCGCATCGGTGAGCTTGATGTTCATGCCGTTTGCGATCAGGCGCTGGCGCAGGTCGTCCACCAGCAGGTGCGCGATCTTGGTCAGGTTCTCGCCCGAGAGCTTCTGGAACACCACAATATCGTCGATACGGTTGAGCAGCTCAGGGCGGAACAGGCGCTTGAGCTCGCCCATCGCACGACCCTTGATCTCGCTCGACGTGAGACCCTGCTCACCGGTGGTGCCAAAACCGACGCTCGCATCCTGCGCGATCTCGCGGGCGCCCACGTTGGACGTCATGATGATCACGGTATTGCGGAAGTCGACCGTCTTGCCCTGGCTATCAGTCAGGCGACCCTCCTCCAGCACCTGCAACAAAATGTTGAAGATGTCGGGGTGCGCCTTCTCGATCTCGTCGAACAGCACGACCGAGTACGGGTGACGACGAACGGCCTTGGTAAGCTGACCGCCCTCGTCGTGGCCCACGTAACCCGGAGGGCTACCGATAAGCTTGGAGACCTCGAACTCGCTGCCGAACTCCGACATGTCGAAGCTGATGAGCGCGTCCTTACTGCCAAAGAGGTACTCGGCGAGCGTCTTGGCGAGCTCGGTCTTGCCTGTGCCGGTGGGACCCAGGAAGATAAAGCTGCCACCGGGACGACGCGGATCCTTGAGCGGCGAGCGGCTGCGGCGCACGGCCTTGGCAACGGCCTCGACGGCCTCGTCCTGACCGATGATGCGCGTCTTGAGCACGCTTTCGGTCTGCAGCAGGCGACGGCTCTCGCTCTCGGTGAGCGAGGAAACCGGCACGCCAGAGGTCACGGACACGATGTCGGCAATCTGACTCACGTCGATGGTGAGCGGGCTGGCGTCGAGCTCGGCGGTCCAGGCGGCCTTGGCCTCGGCGAGCTCAATCTCGGCGGCCTTCTGCTGCTCGGTGATCTCGGCGGCCTTGTTCATGTCGTCGCTCTCGGTGGCCTCCTGCGCGGCGGCCTTGAGCTCCTCTATGCGATGCTCGGCCTCGCGCACCGGCTCGGGCGCACGATTCGCGGCGATGCGAGCGCGGGCACCGGCCTCGTCGATGAGGTCGATGGCCTTATCGGGCAGGAAGCGATCCTGGATGTAGCGGTTGGAAAGGTTCGCGGCAGCCTCGATAGCGCCCTGCGTGTAGCGCACATGGTGGTGCTCCTCGTAGCGCGGCTTAAGCGCGGTCAGGATCTTGACGGTGTCCTCGACGCTCGGCTCCTCGACATCGATAGTCTGGAAGCGACGCTCGAAGGCTGGGTCTTTGGTGAGGTACTTGCGGAATTCCTCGGCCGTGGTGGCGCCAATAATCTGGAAGGCACCGCGTGCAAGCACGGGCTTGAGCATGGAGCTCGCGTCGATGGAGCCCTCGGCAGAACCGGCACCGATGATGGTGTGCATCTCGTCAATAAACAGGATGACGTCGTCAGCCTCGGTGGCCTCCTGGATCACGTTCTTGAGGCGCTCCTCAAACTCACCGCGATACTTGGCGCCCGCAACGAGGCCCGGCAGGTCGAGCGTCCAGATGTTCTGGTTCATGAGATTCTCGGGCACGTTGCCGGCAGCGATCTGCTGCGCCAGGCCCTCGACGATGGCCGTCTTGCCCACGCCGGGGTCGCCCAGGATAAGCGGGTTGTTCTTGGTGCGGCGCGAAAGGATCTCCATCATGCGCTGGACTTCCTTTTCGCGGCCAATCACGGGATCGAGCTCGCCGTCGCGCGCCTTTTGAGTGAGGTTGGTGGCGAACTGCTTGAGCGTGTCGGTGCCGCTCCCCTTTTGCTGAGAGGCATCCGAGCCGCTAAAGAACGGCAGGCCCGCACCGGGACGACCAGCACCGGCGCCGGCGAGCGGACGCTTCTTGTCCTGGTCCTTGGCGGTGAGTTTCTCGATAGCCTTTTTGATGGAGGCGGACGACACACCCAGGCGCATGAGGATGTCCATGGCCATGCCGTTGCCCTCTTCGACGATACCGATGAGCAGGTGCTCGGTCGACACGTAGGTCTGGTTGTTCTCACGCGCCACGCGGAATGAACGCTCCATCACGCTAATGACGAGCGGCGTAAAGGCGAGCTTGGCCGCCTCGGTCTCCTCACTGGGCTCGGGAACCGTGGTCTGGACCTCCTTGAGGGTGTCCATGATGTCGTCGTAGGAGATATCAAGCGAGCGCAGCGCCTCGGCAGCGATGCCCTCGTCCTCCTTGGCGAGTGCGAGCAGCAGGTGCTCGGTGCCCACCTTATTTGAGTGCAGATCGAGCGCCTCCTGTTTGGCCATCGACATGACCTTGCGCGCTCGATCGGTAAATCTATCTAACATGCTCGTTTCCTTACATGAGTTCATCGAAATCAAAACGCCCGCCCGTCGGCGGCGCTTTTGTCTCTTTACCCACAGGTTGTCTATGTTAACAGCTGGAGGAATATCTATAAACCCGGCTCACATGAATGCAGGTTATGACCGCATCGCGGGACTCACCGCGCGATGCGCGACAGGCGCCCCGCAAGAGAAACCCTAGGCGTCTTTCACCACGTCGGGACTCGTCGCACGCGATGCGCGATAGGCATCGGCCTCCTTGGAGACGCGTTCGAGCAGCTCGGATGTATCGACGCCCTCGACTTGCGCGACCGTTTCCACCGTCTGCATGGCGACCGCCCTCAGGTACGCGCACGCGCTGTCCCCCGGCTGCTCGAGGTCTATCTCCTCGCCGCCCTCCCGGGCAAAGCCGACCGCCATCACAAAGCCCATGATGCCCGAGACCAGAAAGCCCACCGCAAAGCTCGAATCTGCCTTGAGCTCTTCTCCGTCGGGGTGGACGATCTCTCTCACGCGGTCGATGATGATCGTATGGATGCCCTGCACGACCTGCTCGGCGGCACCCGCCCTCATGGTGATGACGATGCGCCGCAGCAGGCAGCGGACGTCGCGCCGGTCGAACGCCGAAAGGTCGCCCTCGCTCGAAAAATGCCAGAGGGCATCGGTGATGAGCTCGTTATCCTGCAGCAGCTGGGCTATGGCGATGGCGACGAGTTCATCGAAATCGTGAAAATAGTAGTAAAACGTTCCGCGATTGCACTGGGCGGCGCGGGTCACCTCGCCAACCGACAGCTCGAAGATGCTGTTGTTCTCGATGAGCTCCCAAAACGCCTCGATGATACGGGTGCGTGCATCGGGCGCATCGGCGTCCTTACGCGGTCTCGCCATGCGCCTCACCGCACCCCTGCGCCTTGGCGTTCATGATGAGCATCTGAAGACGGTTCTCCACGTTGGCGAAGCTCACGTCGGGATCGTAGTCGAGCGGCAGGAACTGCGCCGTGGGATACTGCTCCTTGAGCGCATGGATGAGCCCGCGCCCCACGACATGGTTGGGCAGACACCCGAACGGCTGCAGGATCACGAAGTTGCGGCAGCCGCGCTTGGCGTGCTCGAGAATCTCCGCCGGAATCAGCACGCCCTCGCCCGCATCGAACGTATGGTGCAGGATCTTATCGCTCGCGCGCACGAGCTCGGGCATGCGCGTCGGCGGCTCGTAGAGCGGGCTCGCCGCGCCCAGGCGGTCGCAACGGTCGTGCGCGAGCTCGAACAGGTTGTCCGCCGTGGCGTACCAGGCCTTTTCGGGCAGCGACAGGTCGACGTGGAACTCGCGCGACTGCGCATGCTTGTAGAAATAGGTCTTGCGGATCACGTCGGTCATGCGCGCCTCGATGACCTCGAGCCCGTTGTCCTCGAGGTAGCGCTCGATCTCGTGGTTGGCGCCGAGATGGAAATTGAGCAGGTACTCGCCCACGATGAGAACGGTCGGATGCGGGTTCGAGCGGTCGTACGGAACGGCGTCCATGATCGCAAGCGCGCGTTTGAAGCCCGTCGCCTGGCCTCTCAGCCCGGAGCGCTCCATGCCCTCGATAACCTCATCGAGCGCGCGGTCGAACGCAGCGTCCGCCGCGCCCTTCTCGAGCTCGTAGGGACGGATGCGCCTAAGCATGGCCTCGAGGGCATCGATTATGGGAAGACCGTAGGCGATCTGGATGCTCGGGCCAAGGCCGAGCTTGAAGCCCGGATGCGCATTGTGGGCATCGACGTCGTCGTTGGTGAGCACCGGGACATAGTCGTATCCCGCGTCGTCGAGCGCGCGGCGCAGCAGGGGCATGTAGTGCGTCAGGCGGCAGTCGCCGATATACTTGCCAGTCACCACGGCGACGTCGTGCGGGTCGTACTTACCGCTCTCGAGTGCCGCGAGCGCCTCGCCGATCACGATTTGCGCGGGGAAGCAGATGTCGTTGTGCACATAGCGTTTGCCCAGGCGGATGGCATCCTCGCGCCCGATATCAAGGGCCTCGGCGCGCACGCCCTGATTGCGCATCGCCGCGGTCATGAGCCTGCAGAACGCATGGGAGGTGTTGGGGACCAGCGCGATCTTGTCGTGCCGGTCGCGCTTGGTGTACTTGACCTTATACGGGTCGTCGAGCGGATGGACCGCGTGCACCCGGGCGCCCTCGGCACGCTCCTCCGCGCGACGACGGTTGACCGACTCGATAAACGAACGCACGCGAATGCCCATGGGACCGGCGACGTCGCTCTCATCGAGCTTGATCATCATCGGAACCTTGGAGCCCATCTCGCCCATCATGCGCGCGATCTCGTCGGTGAGATACGCATCGTGGCCGCAGCCGAAGCTGCCCATCTGCACGAGCTCGAGCTCGGGCGTCGATGCGACGATGACCGCGCACGACAGCATGCGCGCATGGTAGTTGTTCACGATGTCGATGCGGCTGTTGGAAAGGTCGACGTTGCAGACCCCCGGCACCGCATCGGGCGTCAGCACGGGGATGCCGCGCTCAGAGAAGAGCTTGGGCAGCCCGTGGTTGACCAGCGGGTCGTTGTGGTACGGGCGCGAAGCGATCACCACCGCGTAGCCGCCGTCCTCGCGCAGGTTCTCGAGCACCTGCCTGCCGCGCAGCTGCAGCTGGTTCTCAAACGTCTGCTGCGCGCGGTCCGCCTGCTCGGTCGCCTTGGCAACCAGGTCGGCATCGATATCGAAGGTCTCCTTGCACCACGCCTTGAGCTGGCGGTTTCGGTCGCCCTCGTCGTACCAGTGGAACAGCGGCGTATCGAACGGAACGCCGAAACGCTCCTCCGGGTTATCGGAATTGCGCATCACGTAGGGGTATCCCTTTACGACGGCGCACATCCACTCGCTGGTAGAGGCGGTGTTTTCGGTGGGCACCGTCGTGATGATGGGCATGAAGATGCGGTCGACGCCGGCGTCGACGAGATTGCGGATGTGCCCGTGGACGAGCTTGGCCGGGAAGCACACGGTGTCGGATGTGACGTGCGCCAGACCGCGCTCGTACATCGCCTTGGTGCTGCGTCCCGAGACGCGCACCTTAAAGCCGAGCGTGCTGAAGAACGTCGACCAGAACGGCATGGTGTCCCAGAACTCGAGCACACGGGGAATGCCGATCGTGACATCGCGCCCCCCGCAGACGAGAACCGTGGGGTACGACTCGAACAGCAGCTTCTCGCGGTCGACAAAGAGATTGGGGGCAGCCGCGGTCCGGTCGCGCCCCGTGCCGGGCGCCTGTGCCTCGCAAGCACCCTGCGGACGCAGCTCCTCCGCCGCGGGAACCTTGCGCACGAGCTCATCCCATGAGATGGCGCCGCCGCGCGGGCAGCGATTGCCCGTGACGTAAAGCGAGCCGTCGCCAAATGCCACGACCGCGCGCTGGCAGCGGTTGTTGCACCGACGGCAGGTAACGCCGCCGAACTCGCGATGCTCGAAGCGCTCCACGGCATCGAGCCCGATAAACGACGTGCCGGCGTCGCCCTTGCGGCATTCCTCGCGCGCGAGCAGGGCGATACCGATAGCGCCCATCAGCCCCGGGTGGGGCGCACGCGTGACGGGTTTGCCCAGATACTGCTCGAATGCGCGCAGCACCGCGTCGTTTCGGAACGTGCCGCCCTGGACGACGACTTTGTCGCCCAGACGGTTGAGATTTGAAACGCGAATGACCTTGGTGAACACGTTCTCGATAATCGAACGGCAGAGACCGGCCATGATGTCGCCCGGACCCTTACCGCGCCGCTGCTCGGAAACGACGCTGCTGTTCATGAACACCGTGCAGCGGCTGCCGAGAACGGCGGGGGCTTTGGACGAAAATGCCTCGGTCGCGATATCCTCAACGGCTATTCCGAGGTTTTTGGCAAAACCCTCGAGGAACGAGCCGCAGCCCGCAGAGCACGCCTCGTTGACGACGATATCGGTCAGCACGCCGTGGTTGAGCCAGATGGCCTTCATATCCTGTCCGCCGATGTCGAGCACGAAGGTCGCATCGGGAACGCATGCGCACGCGGCGCGGGCGTGCGCGACCGTCTCGACCGTATGGTAGTCGGCGTGGAACGCGCGCGCGAAAAGCTCCTCGCCGTATCCCGTGGTGCCCACGGCATCGATCGCAAGCGTGACTCCCGCTGTCTCCCAGCGGTTCTTCAAGCTGACAAGACCCTGTTGGGCGACGTCGAGCGGTCTGCCGTTATTAGACGCGTAGAACGAATCGACAAGCTCACCCGCCTCATCGACCAGGGCGAACTTGGTCGTCGTGCTCCCCGAATCGATACCGAGCGCCACACGCACCGTCTCTCCGGGCGCATACGCATCCGGACCCTTTGCCGGCGTCTCTTTGCCATGGCGTGCCGTAAAATCCGCCTGCTCGGCAGGTGTGGCAAAAAAGGGCTGGGCAAGACGTCCCTCCCCGCTTGCGGGCGCGACCGTCTCGAGCTTATCCAGCCGGACAAAAGCGTCGGGAAGGTCGATCGGTTGGGACGATGCGAACATGTCGGTCAGCGACAGGGCGGCACCGCGCGCGACCATGATCTGCGGATCGCGCGGGACGATAACCTGATCGTCCGATAGATTCAGTTGCTCCCGGAACACGCGGACCAGTGTGGGGTTGTAGGCGAGCGTACCGCCCTCGAAGATTACCGGCGGCTCGATGTCGATACCCTGGGCCAGACCGCCGATCGTTTGGCGGGCGACCGCGTGAAGCGCCGAAAGCGCCAGGTCGGTGGTAGGAATGCCCTCGTTGAGCAGCGGCTGGATATCGGTCTTTGCGTACACGCCGCAGCGGCCCGAGACCTCGTGGACGGTCGTTCCCCGGCTTGCGAGCTGCTCGAACTCGCCCGATTCGGTGCCGACCCCCATGAGCTTTGCCATCTCGTCGATAAATGCACCGGTACCGCCTGCGCACGAGCCGTTCATGCGCATGTCGGCAACCTCGATGTCTCCCTTATCGTTGGTGCGGAAGAAGATCATCTTGGCGTCTTGGCCGCCCAGCTCGATGGCGCAGCGCGTCTGCGGATAGAACCTGCTGATCGCGAGCGCGTTGGCGACCACCTCCTGAACGTACGAGGCGCCCAGCGCGGTCGCGATATCGCGCGCACCCGAGCCGGTCACCGCAACGCGCAGTGACTCATGGGGAAAGCGCTCGGCGAGCTCGCCGAGCATGGCGCGCACGCTCGCTGTCTGACACGCCCCGTGGCGGCGATATCCCCACCACGCCTCGGTCATATCCTCGTGCATCGCGTAAACTTTGGTCGTCGTCGACCCTACGTCCAGTCCTACTAGCAACGCCATAATGCTCCGTCTCTCGCATTTTTCCCGCTAGAGATATACCACTCTACGTAATACAACAGACTGTTGTATTTAAACTCCGTATAAAAAGCGGCTGCCGAAACGCTTCAGCAGCCGCCGAATGCACCAACAGATTGTTCTGCGCGCTAGCACGTCGGGCAACGGAGCAGCACGGGCCCTCCGGTCATGCGCACCGCTCACGCCCGCGATGTCGCCGAGAGAGCTATCCACGCTTTGGGCTCCAACCAAGCAAGTCGCCCGCGCTCAGCAGATCCCTAAGCGAGCTACTCGCACTCAGGAGCCATAGCCTGCTCCAAGAGCTCGGCATGCTCCTCCTCGAAAACCGTCCCCACAGGGAAGGCGCGACGGAAGACGAAGCGGGAAATCGGACCGGCTACCAAAAGGTTCCACGGCAGCGCCATCACAAAATTATGCGGGATGTTGATCATCCAGATCGCGGGCACGGAATACAGGTTCGCAAGGATGCCGCCGGGCATGTGCGTCAGACCCTCACAGGCACCGTACAGCGACATGATGATGACCATGGGAACGACCATGCAGGAGCTGACGGCGAGCGTCATGGCAAGCGGCGAACTCTTGCCCGGCGTGACCAAGTACTTAAAGGCGAAACCCTTGGCGAGCGGGCTGGCGACGAACCAGTCGCAGCACATGGCAAAAATGTAGGCAACGGGGAAGCCGAGCCACGCAGTGGCAACGACCTCGCCGTTGATGGCCCCGTGCTGCAGGGCAACGTTGTAGATGCTCATCCAGAGCACCATGCAAAAGCACATGATAAAGGTGAACAGCAGGCTCTCTCGTTTGTTGATAGGCATAAAGGGCAGATTCCTCTCTGTGTTGTACCGCGGCGCCACGCAACAAAAACGGGCGGGCAAGATGGAGCTGTTGGAACTTCATCTCGCCCGCCCGTGGTACGCGCGTCTGCGACTACTTATGTGGTGGAACCAGCCTAGCACGAAACGCATGCGCTTCGTAAGCGTTGAGTTTATGAAGATGCAGGGCACCGATAATCCCCCGACCCCATAAGTTGCGGTGGAATACGGACTGTTTTGACCCTTTAAGCAGCAATTCAGTCCCTATTTCACCGCAACTCATTTGGTGCAAAGTAACCTGTCCCCCTTGTACCAATTAGCTGGTGTGGCGCCAGCGAGGGTCGGTGAGCGTACGCGCCACACCCAGTCCAACGGGCAGAAACGCTACGATGAGCACTGCGCGCACAAACCAGCCGAGCATATTGACCGTGTCGAAGGTGCACATGTAATACATCGAGCGATACAGATACAAGCCCGGCACCATAATGACAATCGAAGGCACCGTGAGGGCGATGCGCGGGTAGGTGAGCTTGACTTCAGCCAAGCTTGCGAGCAGCCCCGATACCAGCGCGCCGATAAACGCTGCTGCCTCGGGAGGCATTCCCGTGCTGAGGCCCAGGAAGGGAATCATCGTCGGCGCATCGACAAGGGTCAGACGCAGGGTATTGGACACGGCGCCGATCAACCCAGCTGCCGCGGCCATCTTTACCGGGCTGTTGAACATCACCGAGAAGCCGAATACGCCAACGAAGCTCATCACCACGCGCAGGAGCGTAAGGGCAAGCGGCGAAAGGCCCAGTGGGGCAAAGTCGTCCGGCGCCAGGCCAACACACTCGGCAACCATCCAACCTACGAGGGTCGCCATCACAATAATCGATACGGCATATGAAAGGCGCTCGATACCGCTTCGCATGTCGAGCTTAGCGATGTCGAGGCCTGCCGTAATGAGTGGAAAGCCGGGAATCACAAAGAGCATGGCGCCGATATAGCCTTCTTGGTGCGACATTGCCCCCGGTATGACCTGGCCAAGGCCGAGCAATGCCAGCAGATACGAAACGCAAGCGAGCGCAACGCCGGTCGTCAGCGCGCTGAACTGACCAAGGCCTTGCTTGAGAATATGGGAGCGGGCAAAGTTGCCGACACCCGCGCCCACGAACGCGCAGGCCATCTCGATAGGGCCGCCGCCGAGCAAAAAAACGAAGGCGCCACAGGCGCAGGCCGCCGCAAGGCCCTGTTGCCAAGGCACGTAATCAGGTTTTGAGCTCTCAACGGTCTTGAGCATCTCGTGATACTCATGCACCGTAAAACGGCGACCATATGTCTCGATTTCCTTTAGGAAGCTCTCCATCATCCAAATGCGATGGGTATTGACGCCCGTTGTGGGCAAGCTGACAACCTCATTAAAGCAGTGACCATCTTCGATGCAAGTACACTCAAACGACAGGAGACTTAAGTCAACGTGGATGGTCACACCGAGTACGGCGGCGACGCGATTCATGGTATCGCGAACACGCCAGGCACCCGTTCCGCTCGCGAGCATAAGCATACCGGTGCGGCAGATGATGGATGATTTATCGGTGAGCGGCGCATCGACGGCAAGTTCATCGCCTGCCGTCACGATCTGGTGCCAGTCAGTTTTCATATGGAGCGCGCCGGCACGAACGCCGTGGTGCATGGGGGCTCTCGAAAGCAGCGAGTTAAGGCGCGAAGACTGTGGGAACTCCGTTGATTCGTCCTCAACCTCATCAGTCTCTCCATCGACCAGATCAAAGGAATCAAGCGGCGCTGGCTCGCGACGGTCGATCAGCTCCTCGTCCTCATCATCAAAGTAATTGAACTGATCGAGCATGTCCTCTTCGATAGCACGCTCGCTCGCATCGTCCATACAGGCACTCCCTTCCTACCGACTAACCCCATCCTAGGCAGCAACGGCTAAAGGAAACATAAAAGAGACGGCTGTCATGCGAGCCATGTTCGCAATAGCCATTGGGTAGTCATTGGGGACGTTCTTGAATGACTAGTCGTTTAAGAACACCCAACGACTAGTCGTTTAAGAACGTCCCCAATGACTACTCCGACAACGCCGATGTTTCGGCAACGCCAGCGAGCGCCGTCCAGAGCGAACAAGTTGGCATGAAAAAGGCAAGGCATAGACCTTCTGGTCATGCCTTGCCTTTTGAATGACAAATTGTCGCTCTGGGCGGCGCGCAGCGTCGACCGGTCCGCCGTTCGGTAGAACGGCGGAACCTGAGGGCGCAGCGTCGAGCCGTTACGCGGTTCGTAGAACCGCGTAACTAGTTAGTACATCTTTGCGCCGGCGGGGATGGAGGCGTCGAGCTGAATCAGGTTGAGGCGCTCCTCGCCCTCCTCCTCGTGGACAGCGCTGATCAGCATGCCGCAGCTGGGAATACCCATCATCTTGCGCGGAGGCAGGTTGGTGATGGCGAGCAAGGTCTTGCCAACCAGGTCCTCGGGCTCGTAATAAGCGTGAATACCGGAGAGGATGGTGCGGTCGGTGCCGGTGCCGTCGTCGAGCGTAAAGTTCAGCAGCTTCTTGGACTTCTTGACGGCCTCGCATGCCTTGACCTTCACAGCGCGGAAGTCGCTCTTGGAGAAGGTATCAAAGTCGACGAACTCCTCAAACAGCGGCTCAACGGCGATCTTGGAGTAATCGAGCGTGGGCTTAAGCGACGTAACGAACGGGCTCGCGGCGTTGCCGGCCTCGGCAGCCTTGGCGGCAGCGGCACCGGACTGGAAACCCTTCTCGGGCTTCATGTGCGGGAACAGCAGCACGTCGCGGATAGAAGCCTGGTTGGTGAGCAGCATGACCACGCGGTCGATACCAATGCCAATGCCGCCCGCGGGAGGCATACCGTACTCGAGGGCGCGCACGTAGTCCTCGTCGTACTCCATGGCCTCGTCGTCACCGCCGGCCTTCTCGGCCATCTGGGCGGCAAAGCGCTCGGCCTGGTCGACCGGGTCGTTAAGCTCGGAGAACGCGTTGGCGTACTCGTGACCGGCAATAACCAGCTCAAAGCGGTGCGTCAGGCGCGGGTCGTCCTCAAAACGCTTGGCAAGCGGGCTGACCTCGATGGGGTAATCGCACACGAACGTCGGGTTGACGATGGTGTCCTCGCCCAGCTCATCGTAAATCTCGGCGATGATCTTGCCAGCAGTCCACTCGGGCTTGATCTCCAGGCCCTTCTCGCGCGCGGCGGCAGCAAGCTCCTCGACCGGCGTGTCGATGGTGACCTGCTTGCCGAGCACTTCGGAGACGATGTCGGTCATGGGACGGCTGGCCCACTCACCAGAAAGGTCGATGGTCTGGCCCTGGTACTCGATGACCTCGGGGTTGCCGATGGCCTTGTTGGCAGCCTTGATGACACCTTGGGCGAGTGCCTTCATGCCCTCGAGGTCGGAGAAGGCACGGTAGGCCTCCATCGTGGTGAACTCGGGGTTGTGGGTAAGGTCCATGCCCTCGTTACGGAAGATGCGGCCGATCTCGAACACGCGCTCAAAACCACCGACGATGCAGCGCTTGAGGTGCAGCTCGGTGGCAATACGCAGGTAGCACTCCTGATCGAGCGCGTTGAAGTGGGTAATGAACGGCTTGGCAGTAGCGCCGCCTTGGATGGTCTGCAGAATGGGGGTCTCGACCTCCATGTAGCCGTCGGACTCCATAAAGCGACGGAAGGTGGAGAGAATCTGCGAACGCTTACGGAAGGTCTCGCGAACGTCGTCGTTGGCGATCAGGTCGACATAGCGCTGGCGATAGCGGGTCTCCTTATCGGAAAGACCGTGGAACTTCTCGGGCAGCGGACGAACGGCCTTGGCAAGCAGGGTCGCGCTCTTAGGGGCAACGGAAAGCTGGCCACGCTGGGTGCGCACGACCACTCCGGTCACGCCCAGGATGTCGCCCAGATCGAGGGCCTTGAGCGTACTCCAGGCAGCCTCGTCCATGTCGTTGATGCGGCAGAACAGCTGAATCTCGGCAGTCGCATCGCGCACGACGATGAACATGATCTTGCCCTGACCGCGCTTGGCGACCACACGGCCGGCGATCTTCACGACGTCCTCGGTGTCCTCGCCATCGGCAAGATCGGCGTACTTAGTCTCGATATCGGCGACGTAGTCCTCAAGCTCAGAGTGCTCGGGATAGGGGTTCTGGCCCGCCTCGAACAGGGCGGCGCGCTTGGCCAGGCGGGTGGCGCGCTCGTCGTTGAGCGTCGATGCCTGATCGGCGGCGTTCTGGTTCTCTGCCATAAGTTAGCTCCTCAAACTAAAACGCTCCCCAGGATTCGGTCCCAGGGAGCGAAAACATACCTTTACGCGGGACCGTGGTCTAGCGTGCGATCTTGGCGATGGTGTAGACGCGAGTCTTGCCGGAAGGCGTAACGACCTCGACGGAGTCGCCCTCGCCGTGACCGATGATGGCGTGGCCGACCGGAGACTCGTTGGAGATCTTGTGCTCGAGCGAGTTGGTCTCGGTGGTACCGACGAGCGTGACTTCCATGACCTCGCCGTTGGGATCAATCAGCGAAACGGTGGAACCGATGGAGACGGTCAGGTCGCCCGTGGTGGCAGCAACCTGAGCGTTGGCGAGGATGGCCTGGATCTCGGCAATACGAGCGGCGTTCTGGGCCTGCTTGTCCTTAGCGGCGTCGTACTCGGAGTTCTCCGAAAGGTCGCCGAACGCGCGGGCTTCCTTGATGTCCTCGACGATCTCCTTGGCGTAATCGCCCTCACGCCAAGCGAGCTCCTCGACGAGCTTCTGGCGGCCCTCAGCGGTCAGTACGATCTGGCTTGCGTCCATACGGATATCTCCCCAACTCTGATCAAACAATCAACTGTCAACAAAACGAAAAAGACCGGCTAGCCTGCGGGCAAGCCGGTCAGGTGCTCACCCCAAAGGGATGGGACTACTCTGCGTCCGCGTCGCTGTCCTCTGCCTGCTTCTTCTTGGCAGCAGCGAGCTTGGCCTCGAGCTCAGCGATCTCCTTGTCCTCCTCGGACTGCTCGACCACGACCTCCTCGGCCTGCTTGGTCTCGGCCTTATCGTCGCCCTCCATACCCTCGCGGATATTCTTGACGGTAGAGCCGAGGGACTTGCCGAGCTTCGGCAGGTTCTTGGGCCCGAAGATAATCAGGACAACGACGAGAATAATGATGAGCTCAGGAGCCCTCAGTCCAAACATGTAGACCTCCACAATACAGCGAGACAAGCTCGAATGAGTATACCGCGGGTATCGCGGTATCACAACAATAGCTAAAAAAAGGGACCGCAAGAAGCGGTCCCTCCTCATGCTCTGGTCGGGTTGACTGGATTTGAACCAGCGACCCCTGCGTCCCGAACGCAGTGCTCTACCAAACTGAGCCACAACCCGTTAGCTCGACTATAGTAACAAAGATTTCCGTCGTGTGCTAGAGAAATTTTTACTTCTTTGGCACTTCGACGCGAACCGTGTTGGGAATGAACTGCGTCGCGCAGGACCACCAGCCGTTTTGCTGGGCAGCGTCGGCAAGCCTTTCGGCCATGGCGGCGGTGCCGCAAATGGCAAACGAGCAGGCACCCGATCCGCACACATCTACAGCAACGGTGCCGTCCTGTTTACGCAGCCAATCGAGAACCGTTTGAATCTGCGGCTCCATCTGTGCGGAAATGACACCCAAGTTGTTATGGATGAGTGCATATGCCGTCTCGGCATCACCAGCACGCAAGGCAGAAGCTATCGCGCCGGGCTCGTCCGCAGGCACCGGGGCCTCGTCAAAACGTCGATAGGCTTCAATTGTCGAAACACTTGCCTCGCGCGGCTTGACCAACACGACGGGCGTTGCGGGCAGCGCGGGGTACTCAGTTGCCAGCACGTCTCCTCCACCTACGTAGAACGCAGGGCTCGCATGCAAAAAGAACGGGACGTCGGCACCAATGCCCCGCGCAATATCGTCGAGCGCTGGGTCGGTGCGATCAATGCCCCAGAGCTCCGCCAAGGCGACAATGACCGCGGCCGCATCCGTCGAGGGGCCGCCCAAGCCGGCGCACAATGGAATGCGCTTCTCAATCGTCACGCAGATGTTTGCCTCGCGACCATAATGCTCGGCCATAGCAACAGCAGCCCGATACGCCGTATTCTTTTGCATGGGAAAATCTGATGCCGAAACCGTCTGGACGGTCAGCGCCTGCGCCGGCGTGACCGTCACGGTATCGGAAAGACCGACGGCTGCCATCAGGGAATCGACCCTGTGGTAGCCGCGGTCATCGCGCTCGGTATGAACCCCCAGGTAGAGGTTAATCTTTGCCGGCGCGGAAAGAGTCAGGGACCGATCGGTCACCGTTAATGCTCCTCGAGCTGATTGCCGAGCGGGGTAAAGATATGCTCGCCGCTCTCGGGGTCGAACAGCTCGACCTGGCCGGTGAGGACATCGATGTACTGGTAGGACTGACGCGACTTGCGGCCGCGACGCTCGTCAACCTCGACAATGAAGACGGCCGGGTGGACGCTCTTGATGGTGCCCATGCGCTCGACGACGCGGGTACGGCCCATGTTGGCCTTAACCTTGACGCGATCGCCCACCATATCGGTCAGCTTCTCGTGGATGTCGTCGACGTGATTGACTTCCATCTCTTCCATGAACAGGGCCTCCAGAAGGTGCAATTCAAAAAGGGGATAATACCCCTAAGATAGACAAAACTCTAATACTATAGCACCCTGTTGTGGCCATACGCAAGTAGCTAAAAAAGCCCGGTCTCGAATACGTACCAGACGACAACCTCGCATGACCAGTTGTTACGCGGTTTGGTAAAACCGCGTAACCTAAAGGTTGTCGGTGTCCAAGACGATGGTGAATGGGCCGTCGTTGACCAGGTCGACCTTCATGTCGGCGCCAAAGATACCGTGCGCCACGTGTTCGACATCTTGACGAACGAGCGTCAGGAAGTACTCGTAGAGCTCGTTGGCGACATCGGGGGCACCGGCATCCGTAAACGATGGGCGGCGACCGTGGCGGCAGTCGGCGAACAGCGTGAACTGCGACACCACGAGCACCTCGCCGTCGACATCGGCAAGCGCCAAGTTGGTCTTGCCGTTCTCGTCCTCGTTGATACGCAGCCCGCGGAGCTTGCCCCACAGCTTGTCGGCCTCGGCACGCGTATCGCCATGGCCCACACCCAGCAGCACCAGGTAGCCGCGTCCAATGCGGCCCACGCACTCGCCGTCGACCGTCACGCCGGCGTTGAGCACGCGCTGCACCACCGCACGCACGGTCTACTCCTCGCCCGTCAGCTTGGCGGACAGATGTTCGAGCGCGTGGAAACGATGGCTGATGGCGTTCTTCTCGTCAGCCGTCAGCTCGGCCATGGTCTTGCCCGGCGTGTCGACCGGCAGGAACAGCGGGTCGTAGCCAAAGCCGTGATCGCCGCGGCCCTCGTGCGCGATAACGCCCTCGCAGGCGCCCTCGCCATAGGTGACCAAACCGTCCGTGTCGATGAGCGCGACGACGCTCATAAAGCGCGCAGTGCGGTCCTCGTCGGCCACGCCCTCCAGATTCACGAGCAGCTTGGCGTTGTTGGCGGCATCGTCGCCGTGCACGCCCGCATAGCGCGCGCTATACACACCGGGCTCACCGTCCAGCGCGTCGACGACCAAGCCCGAATCGTCGGCGATGGCCATAAGGCCCGTCTCCTCAACCGCGGCTTGGGCTTTGATGATGGCGTTCTCCAAAAACGTCGTGCCGTTTTCCTCGGGATCCTCAAAATCACCCAGCTGGCCGAGCGCCACAAAGCGCACCTCGGGCATGACCTTGCCCAAAATGGCCTCGATCTCGGTGAGCTTATGGGCGTTGCCCGTTGCCACGACGATGGTCGCCGCCGGGTCGAGGGTGTCGATGTCAATCTTCTCAAGTGCCATGACTGGCCTCCTTGTCTCTATAGCAATGCCGCGCCGAGGGCGACGAGGGCCTCTGCCTCTCCCCTCTCAATCAACGGCTGTCTTGTGCCTAGACGTCTCTGCAGATAAAACCTACCAAATTAAACCTGTCCCTTTTTGGTAGGTTAGGCGAGGGCTTGGCGCTGAAGCTCGATGAGCTCGGCGATACCTTTGTCGCCCAGGTCGAGCAGGGCGTTGAGGCGCTTACGGTCGAAGGGCGCCTGCTCGCCGGTGCCCTGGAGCTCGATCATCTCACCGGTGTCGGTGGCGACGAGGTTCATGTCGACCTCGGCATGGCTGTCCTCGGAATAATCCAAGTCGAGCAGAGTGTTGCCGTCGACAACGCCCATGGAGATGGCAGCCACCTGGCCGATAAGCGGGATGCGCTCGATCTTGCCCGCCTCGACCCACATGGCGAGGGCGTCGTGCAGCGCCACCCAGGCGCCGGTGATGCTCGCTGTACGCGTGCCGCCATCGGCCTGAATCACATCGCAGTCGACGGTGACGGTGTACTCGCCGAGCGCCTTCATGTTGACGACGGTACGCAGGCTGCGGCCAATGAGGCGCTCGATCTCCATGGAGCGGCCCTTGCGGTTGGCGTGCTCGCGCTTGCAGCGCTTGCCGGTCGACGCCGGCAGCATGGCGTATTCCGCGGTCACCCAGCCGGCCTTAGCTCCCTTTCGCCAGCCCGGCACGCCCTCCTCGATAGTGGCGGCGCACAGCACGCGCGTGTCACCGAACTCGGCCAGACACGAGCCGTGAGCGTGCTTCATGACGCCACGGGTGAGCTTAACGGGGCGCAACTCGTTGGCGGCGCGACCGTTGGCGCGGTTGACCTGCATGTACTCCATAGAAATATCCTTTCGGCAAAAGATGTGGCGAAGGCTTTGGCGGCTGCCTTACATCTATTTCAGCTCATCGATATCGATGTGTTCGATGCTCTTGAGCGGCTGACCAAAGATAAAGCTGCCCGCCACCGCAAACTCGGCAATGTTATCGGCCGTCGTGGCAAAACGATGCTGCGGCTCGGCGGCGTCGCCCGCCAGCTGCTCGCGGCGCGTGAGGATATCGGTCAGCTCGCGCGTGGTCTCCTCGGCGGAACTCACGACGCGCACCCCAGGCCCCAGCGCATGCCGGATAGGTCCCACCAACAGCGGAAAATGCGTACAGCCGAGCACCACGGTATCGATACCGTGGTCGCGCAGCGGCTCAACCGTGGCACCCACCAGCGCACGCACGGCAGGCGTATCGAAGATGTCCTCGTTCTCAAGCCACTGTTCCTGCAGATGTGCACCCGAGGCAAGCTCGTGTTCGACAACCTCGACAAAGCTCGAGGCAGGACAGCCGTATACATCGACGCCGGCATCTAGATCCTGAATGGCGCGCGTGTAGGCGCCCGAGCGAATGGTGAGGTTGGTGGCGAGCACGCCCACACGACGCGAGCGGGTGCTGTTGATTGCCGCACGGGCACCCGGCGCGATCACGCCGATCACGGGAACGTCGAGCACCTGCTGGGCCAGACGCAAGGCCGCAGCGGTCGCCGTGTTGCAGGCGATGACCATAATCTTGACGTCGTGCTTCGAAAGCCAACGACCCGCCTGCAACGCAAACGAGCGCACCTCATCCTCGGTACGCGTGCCGTAGGGACAGCGTTTGGTGTCGCCAAAGTAGTAGACGGACTCGTGCGGCAGCGCCGTCGCGATGGCGCGCGCAACCGTCAGACCGCCCAAACCAGAATCGAACACGCCAATCGGGCGCGTGTCGCCTGCCGAATTCTCGATATCGGACATTACCTCACCAGTCTCTCTCGAAAAGACATGTCCAAGTGCGGCGGCGGCGCGCTACGAACGCGCCGCGACCAGCAGCTCTGCCGTCGCCGCCCAACCGTCGACAATTTTGCCACGCGTAACGAAAGCGTTCTCGCAAGCAGCCAGGAACTCGGGCGCGCCGGCGCTCGTCAGGCCATTCTCGACCAGGCAGAACGTGCCCACGTGATCGGCCATGTAGAAGTCGGACTCGGAATCGCCGAGCGCGAGCGTCTCCTCGCGCTCGATCCCTAGGTGCTCGCAGAAGCGCGCAATGGCAACGCCTTTGTTGAGGCCCGCGGGGTTGATGTTGAATGCGCGACCGTCCTCGACGCGATCGAGCTCGAGCGTCGTCGGCTTGGACAGATGCGTCAGGTGACCGTTGCAGGCCCACACCAGGCCGCAGCCGGCCTCGTCCAGGATGGCCTGAACCTCATCGTCGGGCACATCGCCGCGCATGCCGACGGTGACCTCACGGTACTTGTAGCCGGTCGACATGTCGTTGTGATACTCGATCTTGTGCGGCCAGCGGGCGAGGATCTTCTCGCACACGCCGGTCTGCTCGATCACCTGGTGCGGCGTGAGGCCGCAAGAGGGGTCGTAGGGCATGTCGCCGGTCAGATACTCCCAATCGTTGGCTTTGAGGTCGTACATGACCAGGCCGCCCATCTCGCCGATGTAGGAGTTGAGACCGAGCACGCGCGCGTCCTCGTGGATCATGGTACGGTTGCGGCCAGAGGTGGGAACCACCTGAATACCAGCGCGAGCGAGCGCCACGACGGCCTCGACGAGTTTGGTCGAGGGGTTGCCGTCGTTGTCGCGCAGCACGCACGAGCCGGGTGCAAGCATCGTGGCATCCAGGTCGGTAAAGACGTACTTGACCTTGGCCAAGCGCTCGCGCATCTCGCCCGAAAGCTCAGCGACGGTCGGCAGGGTATTGTGGGACATGGTTACTCCGTTTACGTAGAAGGGTTTGGACTTGGACGGCATGTTTTGATTGAGGGAACACGCTTATGGCGACAGCGCACTCAGGGCGCCGCCGCCATCATGGTTCATTAGTCAAACTGGGTAACATCGATCAGGCGATTGGCCAGCGAAAGGTCGCTCTCGATGGGCACGAACTCGTCGCCCACGTGCATGAGCTCCTCGTCACCCTTTGCCAGCAGCAAGACAATGGTGGGAGCATCGGGGTTGACGTACTCCTCGCGCGCCGCCTTGAACGCCGCATGCACAGCGGCTTCGCGATCGAGGATGATCTTGTTCGGCGTATCGTCGGGAACATGTTCGGCAAGCTCGCGACAGACCTTCATCGGGTCCTCGTGAGCCGGGTCCTCATTGGCAAAGATCATCAGGTCGGAATACGGTGCGGCCTCGCGCGGAAGCTGCTCGCGGCGCTCCTGCGCCTTGCCGCCGGCAGCGCCAAACACCGCAATGACCGGACTAGCGGGAAACGCGCGCTTGACCGACGAGAAAAGCGAGCGGAACGAAAGCTGGTTGTGCGCGTAGTCGACGACACAAATCACGCGGCCGTCCTTCGACTCCACGACCTCCATACGGCCCGGCACACGCAGTTTTGAGAGGCCCTTCTTGATGGCATCGATACCGATGCCGATCTCGCGCGCAGCGGCGATAGCGACCAGCGCGTTCTCCACGTTAAAGTCGCCCGCGATACCCAGCAGGACCTTCTCCCCCGCCTCGGACTCGTCGGCACACAAGCCATGCAAGTTGAACTCGATGCTAAAGCCGACCATGCGTACGTCGCTCGCCCACAGACTTGCCTCGGGATGCTCGACGCCAACGGTCACCAAGCGCTCGGCCGTCGACGCTGCCTCCAGCACACGGTCAACCTCTTCGGTGCCTAGATTCACCACGGCGGTCTTTGCCTGGTCAAAGATCCTGAGTTTGCTCTCAAAATAATCCTCAAACGTGGGGTGTTCGATCGGCGAGATGTGGTCGCGGCCGATGTTGAGGAAGCACGCCACGTCAAACGGCAGATTCTCGACGCGTTGGTACTTGAGCGCCTGGCTCGAAACCTCCATGACCATGGACTGGCGACCGGACGTGCGGCAGTTGGCGATATGGCGCCAGACCTCGGGGGCCTCGGGCGTAGTATTGGTGCTCTCGTAGCACTCGATGCCATCGTCGGTACTCACCGAGCCGATCATGCCGCAGGACTCGCCCGCCGCCTTGATGATGGACTGGAGCATAAAAGCGGCCGTGGTCTTTCCCTTGGTACCGGTGATACCCACGATCTTGACGTCGTGGTCGGGACGGTCGTAGACCTCCGGCGGCAGCAGGGCCATGGCCGTGCGAACGCTATCAACAACCAGCATCGCAGCACCGCTCTCCTGCGCCAGCGGCTCCAGAGACTCGACCAGCGACTCCTCGCACACAAATGCGACGGCGCCCGCATCGAGCGCCATGCTCAAAAACGCGGGCTTAAAGGCAGCACCTTTGCAAAAGAATACGTCACCTGCCGAGACCGCGCGCGAATCAAACGAGCAGCCGGTCACGGCGCGCTCGTCAACCTGCTCTGATGCGCGCAGCTCGCCGCACACATCGAGAAGCTTGGCAAGCGTATCGACCGTGGTCACGGTCGCGGAATCCGAATGGTGCATCTTTCACCTTTCTCAGCCATTTGGCAGGGACGGTTTTATAGTAACTGAAACGCACCCACGCAAAAACGGCTCCCGGAGGAGCCGTTACGCACAGGCGTTCGTCAGCCGAGGCTAGGCAGCCTGAACAGCGGGCTGGCCCTCGTCGATAAAGAAGCGCTTGTACCACACTAGGAACACGAGCGGCGTATAGATCTTGCGCTGGAAATCGCCCTTGCCCGCAAAGTGCAGATCGAGCAGGTGCATGAGCTCGTCGGTATTGAAGAACTCGCTTGCCCACGGCGCGGTGAAGTACTCCTTGACATAGTCGTACCACTTTTGCTCGCGCAGCCAGTAGACAATCGGCACCGGGAAGCCCACCTTGGGACGGGTGGCCCACTCATCGGGCAGCGACTTGTTGGCAGCGTGGCGGAGTACCTGTTTGTTGCCGTTCTCGTTGATGCGGTAGCGGTCGGGAATGTGCTCGGCGAACTCCATGACTTTGCGGTCCAGGAAGGGCACGCGCAGCTCCAGTGAGTGTGCCATGCACATCTTGTCGGCCTTGAGCAGAATGTCGCCCGGGAGCCACATGTTCATGTCCAGGTACTGCTTCTTGACCAGCTCGGGCTGACCCTTCACGCGCGCATAGATGGGAGCGGCAAGCTCGAAGGCGCCATCGCCGGTGTTGTACTCGGGCTTGAGCACGCCGTCGACCTCGCGCTCCGGCCATACCAGAGCCTGTCCCAGGAACGACTTCTCGGGGATCTCGGCACCCTTGACCAGGAAGTTATGTCCCTTGAAGTACGGCATATGCAGCGCCAGGTTACCGAGCGCGCGACGGACGGGCAGCGGCACCATCTTTTTGTACTTGCGCACCGGGACCGTATCCTCGTAGTAGGCGTAGCCGCCAAAGAGTTCGTCGGCGCCTTCGCCCGAAAGCACCACGGTGACGTCCTTGCGGGCCATCTCGGCCAAGAACCACAGCGGCACGGAAGACAGGTTGGACTGCGGCTCGTCCATGTGATACTGGATGTCCTCGAGCGCACCGAAGAACTCGTCGGCGGTAATCATCTTGCGAACGTTTTCGACGCCGAGCTTATCGGAAAGCTCCTTGGCGTAGTTGGTCTCGTTGAAGTTCTTGTAGTCAAAGCCCACCGAGAAGGTCTTGTCGGGCATGAGGCAAGCGGCGATGTAGCTGGAGTCGACGCCACCGGAGAGGAACGACGCGACCTTGACGTCGGCGATGCGATGGGCCTCGACGCTCTCGTGCACGACCTCGTCCAGCTCATCGACATACTCTTCGAACGGCTTCTCGACGGCAGAGTAATCGCAATCCCAGTAACGCTCGATGTTCATCTTGCCGGTCGGGATATCGACGGTAAAGTAGTGCGCCGGCGGCAGCTTGTAGACACCCTCGAAGAAGGTCTCCTCGGTTGCCGAATACTGCAGCGTCATGTACGGACGCAGAGCCTTTTTGTTGACCGCCTTGTGGAAGTGCGGGTAGTCCAGGAAGCTCTTGATCTCGGAACCAAAGAGCACGCCCGGAGCGCCGTCGCCCGCATCGGCCATGGGATAGTAGTAGAGCGGCTTGATGCCAAAGATGTCGCGGGCGCCAAAAAGCTTGTTCTTCTTTTTGTCCCAGATGACGAAGGCGTACATACCGCGCAGGCGATCGAGAACGGCCTCGCCCCACTCCTCGTAGCCGTGCAGGAGGCTCTCGGTGTCGGCGCCGCAGTGGAACTTGTAGCCCTTGGCCTCGAGCTCGGAACGGAGTTCTTGGAAGTTGTAGATCTCGCCGTTGAAGACAATGACGACGCTACCGTCCTCGTTGGCCATGGGTTGGGCGCCAGCCTCGGTCAGGTCGAGGATCGACAGGCGGCGGAAGCCGAGGGCAACGCGGCCGTCGATAAACTGACCGCCCATGTCGGGACCGCGATGGACGATGCGGTCCATCATCTTGGTGAGCACCTCGGATTGGTTATCCGTCCCACCGACAAAACCGACAAAACCGCACATATACTATCCCCTCTGCTGTTGCTGGGCATCAAATCGAATCAGTAGCTTTTGAGTATACCCGAGGGCGTAAAGAGGGGCGGAATGTTCAGGCAATCTCAACTGAATCAGCTCCGCTGTGACACGCGCCGGTTACCTTTAATGGATATGAGGTGAATGGGGCGATTGTTTTGCTATACTCTCTCCGCACGGGCGATTGGCGCAACGGTTAGCGCAGGTGCTTTACACGCACAAGGCTGGGGGTTCGAATCCCTCATCGCCCACCACTGAATTGGAAACGGTCCTCGCAAGGGGACCGTTTTTTGTTTGGGCCCAGCGCATGGGATTCGAACCCTAAGGACCCCTTATTTCAAGGTCCGTGGCCAAATAATGGCAAAAATGAGTACTGCTACTTTGCTTGCAACATATAAACAGATAGTGTTTGCTTAGGTTACGCAACATATGTCCATTATAAGGACTAACAGTCAGATCAAAATCGTGTATTCATCGCCATTTCGAC